>CAWVGT010000197.1:0-2884 GCA_963928645.1 Candidatus Fimadaptatus sp. | reverse complement strand
CTCGCCGTCCCACAGCTCGCGCCAGTCGGTCGCGCCCGGCCACAGGAACACCTGGCCCTTTATCAGGCGGCAGTTCTTGTCGGCCTTTTCAAGCAGCGCCATCTCCGCGTCGGTCAGCGGGTCGTGTATCGCCGAGAGCAGGTTGTCCTTTATGTGATCCGCACTCGCCGAGAACGGTATCGGTATCGCACCGCGCTTTACCGCCCACTTGAGGCAGATTATCGCCGGATGCACGCCGTGCGCCCTGGCGACCTCGACCACCTCGGGCAGCTGGGTATCGGCCACGTCCTCGGGCGTGGTGTCGCGCTCGGGCCGCGCCGGCGAGCCTATCGGGCAGAAGCCCACCGGCTGTATGCCGTGCGCCACAACGTAATCGAACAGCGCCTTCTGCTGGAACGCCGGGTGCAGCTCCATCTCGATGAGCGCGGGCTTTACGCGGCACAGCGGCAGCACCTGCTCAAGCTTGTGCACCGTCATGTTCGACATGCAGATGTGCCTGGCCAGGCCCATGTCGTATACGCGCTCCATCTGCCGCCATACGCTCATGAACTCGTCCACCGAGAACGGCTTGGAGTCGGGATTGCGGCTGTCGCCGTCGCAGCCCGGCGCATGGTAGTTCGGGAACGGCCAGTGCACATAGTACGCGTCCACGTAGTCTATGCGCAGATCCTTGAGCGTCTGGGCCAGGCTGAGCAGTATGTCGCCCTTGCCGTGCATGTCGTTCCAGACCTTGGACTGTATGAACAGCTCCTCGCGCTTGACCGTGCCGGCCGCAAACGCCTCGTCCAGCACCTCGCCTATCAGCTGCTCGTTGCCGTACACCGACGCGCAGTCCAGCAGCCTGTAGCCGAACTTGAGCGCCTCGCGCACCGCATACGCCACCTGCTCGCCCGAATAGTGATCCGAGCCGAAAGTGCCCAGGCCCAGCGCCGGCACCGTCGCGCCGCTGGCCAGCGTGAACTGCGGCACCGATTTGGGATCGATACATGCGGGTCTCATATGGTCATATCCTCCTGATCGTTATTTCGTGACTTCGAGCATGAGCTTGCCCTGCACCGCGCCCGGTATCGTGTACAGCTTGAACGCGTCCATGGCCTCGCTCAGCGGGAACTTCCTGTATATCAGCGCCGGGTCGTACCTGAGCTGGCCGTTGGCGAAGTAGTGCGCCGTCAGCTCCCACTCCGCGCCCGGGAACGGCGCCGAGTAGCTCATCCACGAGCCGGTCATCTTGAACTCCTTGCGGTTGAGCAGCTCCCACTCCTTGGCGGTGAAGGTTATCTCCTTGTGCGGCGTGCCTATGAACGTGACGCGCGAGCGGTTGCCCGCCAGCTCGAACGCCATGTGCATAGTGGGTACCGCGCCCGCGGTCTCGAACGTGTAGTCGAACCCGCGCCCGCCGGTTATGTTTGCGCACTGCTCTTTGAAATCGGGATCGGTGGTGTTCACGGTGTAGGTCGCGCCCAGCTTGCGCGCCAGCTCCAGCCGCTCGGGCACCACGTCCAGCACCGTCACGTCGGCCGCGCCGTATATGCGTGCCCACTGCGCCGTGAACAGCCCGATCGTGCCGCCGCCCAGTATCGCCACGTGCCCGCCGCCGCGGTAGTCGTTGAGCATCACGCCGTGCAGCGCCACCGTCGACGGCTCGAAAAACGCCGCCTGTTCAAACGGTATCGCGCTGTCGTACACTATCGCGTTGCGCTCGGGTAGCGCCACGTACTCGGCAAAGCTGCCCTGCTGGCGCGAGCCTATGAAGCTGTAATGCTTGCACAGCGAGAAGTTGCCGCGCTGGCAATCCGCGCACTCCATGCACGGCAGCAGCGGCGCGCCCGACACGTGGTCGCCGACCTTGACGCGCGTGACGCCCTCGCCCACCTGCTCGACCACGCCCGAGAACTCGTGGCCCAGCACTATCGGATACCCGTGCGCGCCGTTGTACAGCACGCGCGGCACGTCCGAACCGCATATGCCCGTCATGTGCACGCGCACGAGCACCTCGCCCGCGCCGCAGCTGGGCGTCGGGTAGTCCTCGTAGCGCAGATCCATGTTGGCATGAAGAACCGCCGCTTTCATATACTGTCACTTCTTTCTATATTGATGCCACGTTTCGCCACATGTTTCATCGATTTACAATGGTATCAGCTGACCCTGCGCGGCCTGGCATAGCGTCGGCTCGGCACGCACGGCGCGCCCGCCGCATCAGCACTTGCGCATTATGACCTGCCGCGCGGCCATGCGCTCAGCCGACATGTCCGCCGGCGCAGCGCATCGGGCACATCTCATGCCGCGTCGCGCCCGCCGCACAGGCCCTGGGCGGTATCAGCGCATCAGCCCGCTCAGCGCCTCGCCCAGCGCGATGTAGCGCGCATAGCCCGCGTCGTACACCGCGCGGTTGGCCGCGTTCGGCTCGTGCCGCCGCCGCACCTTCACCGTGCGCGCGACCGCCTCGGCGTAGTCCGCATACGCGCCCACGCCCACGCCCGCCAGCAGCGCCGCGCCCAGCGTGGTCGCGTTGTCCGAGTCGGGCACCACGAACGGCCGGCCGAGTATGTCGCTCTTGAGCTGCGTCCACACCAGGCTGTTGGCCGAGCCGCCCATCGCGCGCAGCTCGCCGACCTGCGCGCCGCAGCGCTGCGCGACCTCTATGTTGTGCCGCACCGAGTACGCCACACCCTCCATCACCGCGCGCGCCATGTGCGCCCGGGTCTTGGTGTAGTCCAGCCCGTAGAACACGCCTTTGGCGTTCGGGTTCCACAGCGGCGAGCGCTCGCCCGCCATGTACGGCAGGAACACCAGCCCCTCGCTGCCCGCGGGCACCTCGCCCGCCTCGCGGCTGAGCTGCTCGAACGAGTTGCCGCCCTGCTCCGCGGCCCAGATGCGCTCCTGC
>CAWVGT010000196.1:0-3521 GCA_963928645.1 Candidatus Fimadaptatus sp. | reverse complement strand
CTTCTTTCAATTCATGTCTTTTCATGTCCTTAGTTTACTACATCGGCGTTTTGCGCACAAGTCCTGGGTTTTAAAACAGGCTCTAGTGCTCTTGGGATTGCCTACTGCACACGCCGCGCATATCAGACTATCTTGGGTGCGCGCAATTGGCTAAAACACCGAGAATCGCCTGTGTATGGTTAAAACCAGTTCTCGTGCCGCAGCGGCCAGGCTCCGTGCCAAACTTCGCGGTGACAGGCGCGCTTCGTATCATCCGCTGCCCGCGCCGCGCCAGTCTGACAGACACAGCTGCGTGCAATTGTTCACACGCTGATTATCGCCTGAGCTTAGCCGGAATCGAGCCTCGCACCGTAGCAGCTCTGCGCATGCACCAAACCTCGCCGCTGCAAACGCACCCAGTATTGCTAACCGCCGCGCTGCGCCTATCAGACAGCCACGTCTGCGCACAATTGGCTGCAACGCCGAAAACCGCCTGCGTATGGCCAAACCAGTTCTCGTGCCGCAACGGCCCGGCTCCGTGCCAAACTTCGCGGCGACAGGCGCGCCTCGTATCATCCGCTGCCCGCGCCGCGCCAGTCTGACAGCCACAGCCGCGCTCAATCGTCTGCACAACCGGTCGTCGCCCGCGCATGGCCGAAACCAAGCCTCGCATTGCAGCAGCCCGACGCATGCACCCCGCCGCCGCAATCACACCATGCCATCCGCAGCGCACCGTCCTCCATTCATGGCCGCGCGGCTCGCGGCGCCAATCCGCGCCGTCATGCTATTCAACGTCCCAACCCGCGTACAAGCGCGCCCGCCCAAAATCTGTCCGCGCCCTTCCCCACAATTTTACCTGCCGCGCCGAAAAAAAGCTTGCATTATCGCGCGCGCAATGGTAAAATAGTAGTGTTTTGAACGTGTATTACACGCCTGTTTGAAGGAGGTGTTTATCAATGGGCAAATATTGCGAAATCTGCCACAAGGGCACTATGTCTGGCAACAACGTCAGCCACTCCAACCGCAAGACCCGCACATCCTGGGCTCCTAACACTCAGAAGGTGCGCGTGCTGGTCAACGGCGTTCCCACCCGCATGTGCGTATGCACCCGTTGCCTGCGCAGCGGCAAGGTAGAGCGCGCGCTGTAAGCGCGGCTTTGCGCCGTCGTTTGAGGGCCATTTGCAATAAAGGCGCGGCTGTCCGGCGATCGGCGGCAATTTTGCGTGTGTTTATTGCGTCGCCGCACAGCCTGAAGGGCGGGCGATCCCATGAATATCGGGGATCGCCCGCCCTTCGCTTTTTGCCGATAACTCTCGCCGCGCGGCGCCTTTGCCCCTCGGCTCGGGCGATATATTAAATATGCGCGCGCATGTGCGCACGGCATATGTACTGCGCCTTGCGCGGCTGTCCGCGCGCCGGCGCGCCCGCCCAGGGCTTCGCGCGCCCGCGCCCGTTCAGACATCCGTATGTACTCCGCCCGCCGTCAGCCTCACCTGCCGCGCCTGAGCAGCGCGCAGCCCAGCGCTATCAGCGCCGCGCCTATCGCCACGGGCCACACGCACACCGGCACGCATATCAGCACCAGCAGCACGCCCAGCCCGATCAGCGCGGCCGCCAGCAGCCCCACCGGCGCACGCCCCGCCGGGCAGCACGCGCTCGCGCTCACCCGCGGGAACGCCGGTCTGGGCGGACATCGGCCCGGATGCGGCGGATACCGGTCGGGAGGGCGCGCACACCCGCCCGGCGGCACGGCGCAGCCCGGCCTGCATGTGCACGCGCCGCGCCGGCACTGCGCAGGGCCGCGCCCGCTCGCGCATGACCACTGGCAGCGCGCGCCGCAACGCTGTTCCTCCGGCGCACAGTTGCACGGCGTACGCCAGTCGCACGCCCTGTCGCCCGCGCCGCGAACTTCATCGCAGGGCATCGCGCATCACCCCTTCACCGGATAATGGCGCGCCTCCAAACCGCAGCGCCTGCTGTATAATATGCCGTCGGGGCAAATGCGTTACCGAACGCGCGCCCGGCCGCTATGCCTGCGCCGCGTCCAGCCAGTCGCCAACCTCGCGCCAGACCTGCTCGCGCTCCGGGCCCAGCGTTATCATGTGGCCCGAGCGCTCCAGCCGCACCAGCCGCTTGCGCTCGGACGCCGCGCCGCGCATTATTATCTCGGCGCTGACCGGGTCGACCGTCTCGTCGCGCCACGACTGCACCACCAGCAGCGGACAGCGCACTTCGCTCAGCGCCGCGCGCGCCAGGCGGCTCAGCCGCATCAGATCGGCCACGCGCCGCACCGGCAGGCCGCTGTAGCCGAAGTCGTATTCATGCAGGAAGTCCGCACCCCGGTTGACCGCGCTCTCGGGCCAGCGTATCACGCGCGGCATCACGTACTTGAGCACCGGCGACAGCGGCGCCAGCCGGTTGCGCTGCACCACCGCCGCCGACAGCGTGGCGCACGCGCACACGTCGCGCTCGGCGCTGAGTATCAGGCTCAGCAGCCCGCCCATCGACAGCCCCACCACGCTCACGCGCTCGCAGCGCGCCGCCAGCGCGTCGTAGCCCGCGCGCACGCTGGCCAGGTAGTCGCTCCAGCTCACGCGCGCCATGTCGTCAAGCGACGTGCAGTGGCCCGGCAGCAGCAGCCCGCTGACCGCATAGCCGCGCGCGTTGATCGACTCGGCCAGCGGGCGCAGCTGCGCCGGCGAGCCGGTAAAACCGTGTATCACCAGCACGCCGTGCGTCGCCCTGTCGCCGCGCCCGGCCAGCTCATACGCCCGGCACAGCGGGTTATCAAATTCCTCCATATCGTCGCCTTCCTTTCAGCCATCGCCGCCCGTCAAACATGTTGTGGCCGCAGGGGCTTACGCCCGGCCATGCCGGCGTCTCACAGCGTTGGCCTTGACGGGTTCGCAGTCTTTCGCCCTGGCTGCTTTTGCTGGCAATCAAGGGTCGCTTCATTAACCGCCACCCCACGCGCTCTACCTGCCTAGCGCCGCGCTCGGCGCGTTCACCCGTGCGCCTGTCGGATGTCGTTGCCGCGCTTTTATCATAAGCGTCGCCTGAAACAGGCGACCCATTTCGCCCACCCGCACAACAGGCGGCTGTCCGCTTCACTTCGCGCAACCGCCAAGGGCGCAAAACGCGCGCCGCCCGCGCGGTCGAGCCGCCGGGCGGTCGTATATGCCGTCGCGCACCGCTACGCCCGCGCCAACTTGTCGAGCCGCTCCGCCGCGCCCACCACCAGCAGCACGTCCTCGGCCCCTATGACGTCCTCGGCCTTGGGCGAGGCGTTCACTCCGCCCGCATTGCAGATCGCGACCACGTTTATGCCGTAGTGCCGGCGCATCGCCAGCTCGCTGAGCGAATGGCCCACCCACTCTTCCAGCGGCTTCATCTCCATGAGCGTAAACTCGCTGGACAGCTCTATCATGTCCAGTATATTGCTCGAGGCCAGGTGGTGCGCCACGCGCTGGCCCATGTCGCGCTCGGGGAACAGCACCCGGTCGGCGCCTATCTTGCCCAGGGCCTTGGCGTGTATGTCGGTC
>CAWVGT010000195.1:0-6718 GCA_963928645.1 Candidatus Fimadaptatus sp. | reverse complement strand
GTCGCCGCCCAGGTACTTGAACGCGTAGCCGGGCGTGGAGAACGGGTCGTCGGGGTCGTTGAGCGCGGGCTGTATCGAGAAGCGCTGGCCGGGCTTGAACTCGGCCTGCCAGCGCGCGCCGACCTCGAGTATCTCGCCGCAGAACTCATGGCCCACGATTATCGGGTTTTCGTGCACGTCGTTGGGCACGCGCTTGTGATCCTCGCCCTGGGACGCGGCCTTGTAGGTGGACATGCACACGCTGTCGGACACGACGCGCGCGAGTATGTCGCCCTCGCCGATCGGGGGCAGCTCGAAGCTCTCCAGGCGCAGGTCGCGCTTGCCGTACAGGCGAACCGCCGTAGTTTTCATTAGCATCTACTCCTTATGCGCACGCGGCGCGCCGCGCGGCGTATTTTGCTGCCTACATTATACCAATAACAAACGCATTTGGCACTCATGTAATTTGCGCCGGCGCCGCGCGGGGACGCCGACGCGGCGCCGGCGGGTGGGGGATGCGGGCGCGGCGTGAGCGCCGCTGCGCTGTTGTGCAGTGGCGTATTATGCTGCGCGCGGGTTGACTGGGGTTCTGGCGGCGGGGTGCGGGGCGTGCGGACGAAATGCCGCTGCGGGGATGCGCGATAGCGGCGCTCTGCGCCCGGATGATTGCCTCAGGTTCATGGTGATGAGGTTGGGGGTGCGGGGCGCGGCATGCGGCCAAAGGTGCTACGCGAAGCTGCTATAATGCGACAGTCCGGCGCATGGCCGTCGATCAACGGTTCATGGCGTGATGATCGGGTCAAGTGGTGCGGCACATGGTCAAAACGCCGACGCGCTAATCCGCTATAGCGTAACCATCCATCGCTCGGTAGCTGACCGACGGTTCATGGCGGTGCTGCCGGGCCAAATAACACAGCACATGGTCAAAACACCGCCGTACAAATCAGCTAAAGCGCAACCATCCATCGCTCGGTAGCTGACCGACGGTTCATGGCGGTGCTGCCGGGCCCAATAGCACAGCGCATGGTAAAACATCGCCGTGCGAATCCGCTAAAGCGCGACTATCCAGTGCATAGCCGTTGACCGACGGTTCATGGCGGTGCTGCCGGGTCAAATAACACAGCACATGGTCAAAACACCGCCGTGCGAATCCGCTAAAGCGCGACTATCCAGCGCATAGCCGTTGACCGACAGTTCATGGCGGTGCTGCCGGGCCAAATAACACAGCACATGGTCAAAACACCGCCGTGCGAATCAGCTAAAGCGCAATAACTCAGCGCTTATTCATTGACCAAAGTTCATGTCAATGCGGCCGGGGCGAGTGGTGCGGCGCATGCCCCCTCGAATCTGTCACGCAAATCTGTGATACTCTCGCGATCTCCGCACCTGACCGTTGCCCGACAGATCATAGTGATATGGCTAAGCTATGCGGCACTGCATGAGGTCAGATTGTCATTGCGCGAATCCGTTATTCACAGCCATCCAGCGTATGGCCATCGACCAATGGCTCATGGTGATATAGCCGGGCCAAACAGCGCGGCAAATGGTCAAACGCCTTTGCGCAAATCCCCAAAACGCAATCATTCAGCGCCTGTTCGCCGACCAAAAGCTCCTGGCGGCATAGCCGGCCCCAATAGCTCGGTACATGGCAAGGACACCGCCGCGCCGCTTCATGCCGGAGCGGCCAGTTCGCGCGGAGCATGCCCGCTGCGCAGTCGCACAGTTCGGCGATAGAGCGCCGGCCCGCGCCCGGCCGCATGCCGGTTCACCGCCGCAGCCGGGCTATGGCCACCGCGCGGGGGGCGACGCGAACCGCCCGCCCCGCGCCCGCCGGGCCGCGGCGCTCACCACTCGGCGACCACGCCGTCCGACAGCCGCCAGACCGGGTTCTTCCAGTCGTGGCCGAGCTGCGCCTGCCGGCGCACCTTGTCCTCGTCGATCTCTATGCCCAGCCCGGGGCCGGTCAGCAGCGGCACCGCGCCTGCCTCGTAGTGGAAGCCGTCGCTGTCCTTCAGGTAGTCCAGCAGATCCGAGCCCTGGTTGTAGTGGATGCCCAGGCTCTGCTCCTGTATGAACGCGTTGGGCGTGCAGAAGTCCAGCTGCAGGCACGCCGCCAGCGCTATCGGCCCCAGCGGGCAGTGCGGCGCGACCGCCAGATCCCACGCCTCGGCCATCGCCGCTATCTTGCGGCATTCGAGTATGCCGCCGGCGTGGCTCAGATCGGGCTGCACTATGTCCACGCCGCCGCCGGTGATTATCTCCTTGAAGCCCCAGCGCGTGAAGTTGCGCTCGCCGGTGGCGATCGGCGTGGAGGTGTGCGCGCGCAGCTCGCGGAACGCCTCGGCGTTTTCGCAGAGCACCGGCTCCTCTATGAACATCAGCCGGAACTGCTCCAGCTCGCTCATCAGCACGCGCGCCATGGCCTTGTGCACGCGGCCGTGGAAGTCTATCGCGATGTCGATGTCGTAGCCCAGCGCGTCGCGTATCGCGGCCACGCGCTGCGCGACCTCGTCGACCAGCTTGAAGCTGTCGATCCACTTGAGCTCGGCGGTGGCGTTCATCTTTATCGCGCGATAGCCGGCGGCGTACTTCTCGCGGGCCTGCGCGGCGGTGTCGGCGGGCCGGTCGCCCGCGATCCAGCAGTACACCGGCACGCGCTCGCGGCACGCGCCGCCCAGCAGCTCGTACGCCGGCAGGCCGTACGCCTTGCCCTTGATGTCCCACATCGCCTGCTCTATGCCCGAGATCGCGCTGGTCAGCACCGGGCCGCCGCGGTAGAAGCCCGCGCGGTACAGCACGTTGAACATGTCCTCAATCGCGCCGGCGTCGCGGCCAATCACGTAGTCGGCCAGCTCGCGCACGCACGCGGCCACGGTGTCGGCGCGGCCCTCGACTATCGGCTCGCCCCAGCCCACCAGACCGCCCTCGGTCGTCATCTTCAAAAACAGCCAGCGCGGCGGCACCTTGAACAGCTCCATGGAGCGTATCTTCAGATCCTGCTTCATTGTGCATCCTCCCTGCAAAGCGACTCGGCGCGGGCACTGCCCGCCTGTGGCTACATTGTGCACCCTGGCGCGGCGCTTGTCAATAGCCCGGGCGGCCGGACGGCGAAGTTGCGCCCGCGCGGCGGCGCATCGGGTGGCACGCCGGGCTCAGGGTGCGGCGCGTGAGTTGGGATGCGGGTTGAGGGCGGGTCGCCGGGGTAGGAGGGCAATGGGCGCGCCGGGCGCTGAGTGCGGTGTGCGTTTTGCGATGCGGCTTGGAGGACGGTCGCTGTGGGGGGAGCAATGGGGGCACCGTGCTGTGCGGCTACCCGACGCGCAGCGTGCAGGCGGCGCGTTGGTGGGCGCGCCGGGTTCAGGGTGCGGCGCGTGAGTTGGGATGCGGTTTGGAGGGTGGCTGGTCGCTGGGGAGATGGCGGTATTGCTTGAGTATACCGTTCCGTGTGCGAGGCTGTTTGGCGTGTTGTACACATGCTGCGCTGTATAAGCCATACTATGTCCCGGAGTGGATAGGCGGTTCCTTTGACAGCATTCACGTCGCGCAGCGCGTGCGTATACAGTCCTGTGCCCGTGGCTGTTGGCCCAAGCGCGCACAGACCGCAGCGCGCAGGCCACACTAGGCCGGGGGGCGACGACCGGTTTCTTTGACAGCATTCACGTCGCGCAGCGCGTGCGTATACCGTCCTGTGACGTGGCTGTTGGCCGAAGTGCGCACAGACCACGGCGTGCAAGCCACACTAGGCCGGGGGGATGACGATCGGTTGCTTTGACAGTGCTCACGTCGTTCATCTCGTGCGTATACCGTCCTGTGCCGTGGCTATTGGCCGAAGTGCGCACAGACCACGGCGTGCAAGCCACACAAGGCCGGGGGGATGACGACCGGCTGCTTTGACGGCATTCACGTCATGCAGCACGTGCGTATACCGTCCTGTGTCCTTGGCTGTTGGCCGAAGCGCATACAGATCGCAGTGAGCAAGCTACACTAGGCCGGGGGGCGACGATCGGTTTCTTTGACAGCATTCACGTCGCGCAGCGCGTGCGTATACCGTCCTGTGACGTGGCTGTTGGCCCAAGCGCGCACAGACCACGGCGTGCAAGCCACACTAGGCCAGGGCGACGACTGGTTCCTTTGACAGCATTCACGTCACGCAGCATGTGCGTATACCGTCCTGTGCCCTTGGCTGTTGGCCGAAGCGCATACAGATCGCAGTGAGCAAGCTACACTAGGCCGGGGGGGCGACGACCGGTTCCTTTGACAGCATTCACGTCGCGCAGCGCGTGCGTATACCGTCCTGTGCCGTGGCTGTTGGCCGAAGCGCGCACAGACCACGGCGTGCAAGCCACACCGGGCCCGCGTGACGCTCAACCGCTTTGACAGCGCCCACGGCGCGCATCGCGCATGTAACCCATCGTGCCACCGCGCCGACTTAACCCGCACGACTGCGCGCGTTAACCTGGATGCGCTTGCGCGGCGCACGGGCGGGCTGATATAATGGCGGGGCCGCGCGGCTGTGCGGCTTCGTTTGATACATTATCGCCAACAAGTGTATGCTTGTCGGCGAATTTTTTTGGCCCGGCGCGCCGGGCGGGAGGGTATGCGTATGGATGAGAGGCGTATTGACGTGAATGCGGGCTTTGTGAGCGGGCCCATCGCGCTGCCGCTGCTGCGGTTTGCGCTGCCGCTGATGCTGTCGCTGCTGTTGCAGGCGCTGTATGGCGGCGTGGATCTGGCGGTGGTGGGGCGGTTCGCGCACACCGAGAGCGTGTCGGCCGTGGCGACCGGCAGCCAGGTCATGCAGGCGATAACCGCGCTGATCACCGGGCTGGCGATGGGCGTAACGGTGTCGATAGGCAAGTTCATGGGCGCGGGCGACGCGCGCGCGGCCGGCGACGTGGTGTCGGCGCAGCTGAAGCTGTTTGCGGGCGTGACGGTAGTGCTCACGGCGATTATGATCGCGCTGGCGCCGCAGGCCGCATATGTCATGAACGTGCCCGCGACCGCGGTCGACGAGATGGTCAGATATGTGCGCGTGTGTTCGGGCGGCATAGCGTTCATCGCCGCCTACAATGGCATCAGCGCCGTATACCGGGGGCTGGGCAATTCGCGCGCGCCGTTCCTGTTCGTGGCGATAGCGTGCGCGGCCAACATCGCGCTGGATCTGCTGTTTGTGGGCGCGCTGGGCATGGCGGCGGCGGGCGCGGCGCTGGCCACGGTGCTGGCGCAGGGGCTGAGCGTGGCGTTTTCGCTGGCGCACATGCGCCGGCATCCGCTGCCGTTTGGGGTGTCGCTGCGCGCGGGCGGCGTGCGCTCGATGGCAGGCATACTGAGGATAGGCTCGCCGATAGCGCTGCAGGACTTCCTGAACACCGTGTCGTTCCTGATAATAACCAGCATCGTCAACTCGCTCGGGCTGACGGCATCGGCGGGCATAGGCATATCGGAGAAGCTGTTCGTGTTCCTGTCGATAGTGCCCATGTCGTTCATGTCGGCGCTGTCGGCGTTCGTGGCGCAGAACATGGGCGCGGGCCGGCCGGGCCGCGCGCGGCTGGCGCTGCGCAATGCGCTGGCGATCGCGCTGCTGCTGGCGCTGCCGGTGTTCGGGGCGACGCACTTTGCCGGCGGCGCGCTGGCGGCGCTGTTCAGCGGCGAGGCCGACGTGATCGCGGCGACCGCGGACTATCTGCGCGGCAGCTCGTTCGAGTACCTGCTGATACCGGTCACGCTCTGTCTGCTGGGCTACTTCAATGGCCGCGAGCGCACGGCGTTCACCATGGCGCAGGGCCTGCTGGCCTCGTTCCTGGTGCGTATACCGCTGTCATACGCGCTCAGCCGCGCGCCGGGCGCGAGCATGTGGCTGATAAGCCTGGCGGTACCGGCGTCGGCGCTGGCCAATGTGGCGATGTGCGCGGGCTACTGCGCGTGGCTGTGGCGGCGCGACCGGGCCGCGGAGGCGCTGCGGGACGCGTGAGCGCGTCGGGAAGCGGATGGAGCCTTGACAGCCGGGCGCGTCTGTGCGCAACAAGCGCGCCTGCGACCGTCGGGCCATGATCTGCCTGTGCCATGTCGATATGGCCGTCATGAGGGAAAGCAAGACCTGCCAGTCGGCGCGCGGCGGCGTTGCTCATGATCTGGATGCGATTACATGGCAGCATTGCGGATGACGAATCGTCCGGTTCGACCGGTGGGCCGGCGGCCTGTGTGAGCGTGACGGGACGCGGGCAGAGCCATGACAGCCGGGCGCACAACTGTGTACAACAAGCACACTCGCGGCCGTCGCGTTATGATTTACCTGTACTATGTCAATATGGTCATAATAAGGGAAAGCAAGACCTGCCAGTCGGCGCGCGGTAGAGCTGATTATGATTTGGGGGGCGCCTACACGGCAGCATTGTAAATGACGAAATGTCCGGCCCGACAAGTGAGCTGGCGTCCTGCGTACGCGCGCCAGAACGCCTACAAAGCCCTGACAACCGGCGGCGTGCCTGCAAACTAACAAGAGCGCACGTCGTTGCCAGAGCACGTAACAACACTTGACATGTCTCTCAATCTGCCGTAAGGACGGGGATTGAGCTGCAAGCGCGCAGGCCACCCTACCGCCGAACGGGACGCGCACACCGACGCAACGCGAACGGAAGCTGTGCAATGAACGCCCGCGCACCAGTTCAGAAGTATCTCATAAGAACGCCCACAAAGCCCTGACAACCGGGGCGCGCCTGCAAAATAGGCGCGCACGCCG
>CAWVGT010000194.1:0-6832 GCA_963928645.1 Candidatus Fimadaptatus sp. | reverse complement strand
GCCGGCCCGTGGCGCTCAGGCGCGCCGTAGGCACAAGACTGCGGGGCCGCGCAAGAACACCGCGCAGCCGCCGCTTCTATGCCGATCGACGCACACGACCGGATGGTCGCGCTCAAACCCTCGTCGCGGGACGGCTTGGCAGGGCATGCTGCAGGCCGCCGTAAACCCAACGCATCAGGTAGCACGCCCGCAGCGCCGGCCCGTGGCGCTCAGGCGCGCCGTAGGCACAAGACTGCGGGGCCGCGCAAGAACACCACGCAACCGCCGCTTCTATGCCGATCGACTCACACGACCGGATGGCCGCGCTCAAACCCGCGCGGCGGGACGGCCGGTCAGAACGCGCTGCACGCCGCCGTAAACATAAACCAAAACCCATATGGCACGCCGCCCCCGGCTCCCGCGCGCGCCGCAGCCCAAAAGCCGCGGGGCCGCGCTCGCTCGCGCAGCCCCGCACAGCCCGTCCGCGTCCGGACAGGTTCCCGCCGCCAGATGTCAGTTCTTGGGCGTCAGCCGCTCCAGGCCGCCCATGTACGGCCGCAATACCTCGGGTATGATGACCGAGCCGTCCTCCTGCTGGAACTGCTCGACTATCGCCGGCATCAGCCGGCTGGTCGCCAGGCCCGAGCCGTTGAGCGTGTGCACGTACTCTATCTTCTTGGTGTCGGCGCGGCGGAAGCGTATGTTGCCGCGGCGCGCCTGGTAGTCGTGCGCGTTCGACACCGACGAGCACTCCTTGTACTCGTTCATGCTGGGCAGCCACAGCTCCACGTCGTACGTCGTCGCCATCGACGCTGAGCAGTCGCCCGCCGCCAGCTTGCTCAGCTGGAAGTGCAGCCCCAGCCCCTCGACCAGCGCGCACGCCTTGCGTATCAGCTCCTTGAGCATCGCGTCCGAGTCCTCGGGCCTGGTGTAGCCGAACATCTCGACCTTGTTGAACTGGTGGCCGCGGATCATGCCGCGCTCGCTCGCGCGGTACGTGCCCGCCTCGCGCCGGTAGCACGGCGTGTACGCGAACAGCCGCCGCGGCAGCATGCTCTCGTCGAGTATCTCGCCCCGGTACAGGTTTATGAGCGCCGTCTCGGCCGTGGGCAGCATGAACCGGAAGCCCTCCTCATTCAGCCGGTACACGTCCTCCTCGAACTTGGGGAACTGGCCCGCCGTCAGGCCGCACTCGTACGTCAGCATGTGCGGCGGCAGCATGAACTCATACCCATCCGCGATATGCGTATTTATGAAGTAGTTCAGCAGCGCCCACTCCAGCTGCGCGCCCAGCCCGGTGTACAGCCAGTAGCCGTTGCCGCCCATCTTGACGCCGCGCTCGTAGTCTATCAGCCCCAGGCTCTGGCACAGCTCGACGTGGTTCTTGCCCTCGTAGGGCAGCTGCGGCTTCTCGCCGAAAGTGTAGACCACGCGGTTGTTCTCCTTGCCGCCGGCCACTACGTCGTCGGCGGGCAGGTTGGGCAGCGCCAGCATGAACTTCTCTATCGCGTTTTCGAGCTCGGTCTGCTTTTCGTCGAGCTGCTTTACGCGCTCGGCCATGCCCTTGAGCTGCTCAAGCAGCGGCGCGGCGTCCTGGCCCTGCTTGCGCAGCGCGGGTATCTGCTTGTTGAGCTTGTTGCGCTCGGCCTTTATGCCCTCGTTCTCGGCCAGTATCGCGCGGCGCTCCTCGTCCCACTTGAGCAGTTCAGTGAAGTCGGCGTCGTAGCCGCGCTTGGCCAGGCCGGCCTTTACGTAATCCGGGTCGCGGCGTATCAGGTTCAGATCCAGCATAGTGTTCCCCTCCCAGTCGTTTCATGGGTCGCGCGAAAAAAATAAGCCCCTGCCTGACGCAGGGGCGAAATATCTTCCGCTGTACCACCCTAATTAAGCCGCATACACGGCCCTCTCTGCGCTGTATCGGGCGCGCCCGCGCGGCTCGTCGCCGCCCGCTCCCGGCTGGAAATCGCGCGTCCGGGCGCGGCTCGCACCTGCCGCCGCTTCTCTTGAGCCCGTTGCACGCGCGAGCTTGCCGTTCGTCGCGTTATGTCTATTATAGGCCATTTTTCCGAAATTGCAAGTAAATTTTCGGGTAGAGCGCGCCATGTCTGTCGGCATTCGGTGGGCTTATGCGCGCATCGGCTTGCGCGGCGGCGTGCGTTCCCGCCATACTATCGCCGGCATGTGGTGGGCTTGTGCGCGCATCGGTTTGCGCGGCAGCATGTGTCCGCGCCGTAACACCCGCCTGCATGCGATGGGATTATCGCACATCAGCTTGCGCGGCGGCGTGCGTTCCCGCCATACTAACGTTGGCATGCAGCGGGCTTGTGCGCGCATCGGTTTGCGTAGTGGCATGCACCATGTCTGTCGGCATACATCGGGCTTATGCGCGCATCGGCTTGCGCGGCATTGTGTGCCATGTCTGGCGGCATGCAGCGGGCTTGTGCGCGCATCGGTTTGCGCGGTGGCGTGCGCCATGTCTGTCGGCATGCAGCGGGTTTATGCGCGCATCGGTGTGCGCGGTGGCGTGCGTCCGTGCCGCAACACCCGCTGGCATGCGATGGACTTATCGCGCACCAGCTTGCGCGGCGGCGTGCGTCCCCGCCATACTATCGCCGGCATGCAGCGGACTTGTGCGCGCATCGGTGTGCGCGGTGGCGTGCGTCCGCGCCGCAACACCCGCTGGCATGCGATGGACTTATCGCGCACCAGCTTGCGCGGCGGCGTGCGTCCCCGCCATACTATCGCCGGCATGTGGCGGGCTTATGCGCGCATCGGCTTGCGCGGCAGCGTGCGTCCGCGCCATACTAACGCCGGCATACTGCGGGCTTGTGCGCGCATCGGTGTGCGCGGCGGCGTGCGTCCCCGCAATACTAACGCCGGCATACAACGGACTTATGCGCAGCCCTCCGCGCGCAACGCCGCTCACTCAGCCGCGCCGCCCTCGTCCGCCGCCCGCTCGGTCGCGCCGTCGCTCTGCCCGGCCGCAGCCTCGTCCTGCGCCCGCACGGCCGCGTCGTCCGCAGCCGGCGCCTGCGCCGCGCCGCCGTCTATGCGCCGGCACTCCAGGTAGAAGCGCTTCTCATTGGCCTCGCCCATCGAAAACGTCTTGCGCGGCAGCGCGCCGCCCTGCTCCACCGCCGGGAACAGCGTGCGCTTGTCCATAGGCTCCAGCAGCACGCCGCAGCAGCCCTCGCGCGCCGCCAGCGTGCGCAGCGCCTGCTCGCCGTGCACGAAGTCCAGCGTCACGCCCGGGTGCAGCTTGACCCACTCGTCCAGGAAGCTCTGCAGCGTGCCCACGTCTATCGGGTAGCGCGAGCCGGTCACGGTCACGGCCATGTCGCTTGCGCCGTTGACGAACCGGAACACGTGGCCCGCGCGCGCGCCGCGCTCCATCTTCATGCCGCCGCGCTCGCACCACGCCCCGAAGTCCCGCACCAGCGCGCCCAGCTCCGCGCCGAACAGCACCCGATGCACCGGCTCGAACACCAGCGCCTCGCTGTGCAGGTTGACCAGCTCGCACAGCGCGAACCGCGCCGGATGGCTCTGGCGCTGCTCGGGCGTCAGCGAGTCGCGCAGGTCCAGCCAGCACTGCCGCGCGGTCGCCAGCGAGTGGTTGCCGTCGCCCACGGCGATGAATATGTCGCCCGAACGCTCGCGCAGCGCCGCCAGGGCGCCCAGCACGAACTCGACCGCCTCGCCCTCGACCGCCCAGCCGCGGATGTGGCCGCCGCCCTGCATCAGCTCGAAGTCGTAGAGCTTTTCCAGGCTCTCGCGCATCTCGTAGAGCGGCTCTATCACGGTGCGCTCGTAGTCGTCCAGCAGCATCATTATGTGCGGCAGCTCTATGCACGCGCCGCGGCGTATCCTGACGCGCGGCGGTATGCGCTCCAGTATCGTGCCCTCGGTGGCGCGCACCGGCGAGCGCGAGCCCACCGAAAAGTCGTACGCCTCCAGATCGACCGGCGCGACCAGCCCCACCCGCGCGCCGTGCGCGCACTCGCGCTCGACCAGCACGAAGCCGTGCACGCGCGGCGCGAGCACGCCCTCGTCCAGATAGCGCCGCATGCTGGCGTTTATGCCGGCTATGCGCGCGTCGCCCTCGCTCAGGAACGCCTCGGGGTATATCAGCCTCAGCGTCGACGGCGCGTCGCCGACCTCGCGCTCGACCTCGCGCCAGTACTCGGGCTGCGAGGTGTACTGGTCGCACGCCACCACCGCCCACTTGCCCATGTCAACGCCCTGCGCGGGCAGGTATATGTCGTCCACCGCCAGGCATACGTCGGTATGCTGTTCCATGTTGCGCCTCCTAATCAGTCGCCGGCGCGTGCCGGCATGTCATACAGATTTTAACATCGCGGGCGCGCGCCATATAGTATATCTATGTAAATTGTCAATTATGCCGCTTGGCCGGCTATGCGCGGGAGTGCTTGCCGGGGCGGCGGCGCGGCGGCGCAGGCGGCTCGGCCTGCTCAGCCCGGGCGCGGCGCGCGGGCACGTACACCTTCACATCGTCGTCGTTGCCGGCGTCGGGCGGCGGCGGAGTGCGGTTCGCGCGGGCGCGGCGCTCGGCGACGCGGCGGGCGCGGCGGCGGTGCTTCTTGTCGCGCGCGCGGTTGGCGCTGGCTATCACCAGCAGCACTATCACCAGGCACACCGTCGCGGCGAGTATGAACGTGAGCGCGCGGTTGATCGCGCTGTCATAGGCGCGCAGCGCCGCGGGCGAGAGCGTGGCGGCGGGCGTGGGCGCGGCGCTGGGCGAGGGCGCGGGACTGGGCGTGGCCGCGCCCAGCGATATGGTGATCGGCCCCGCTATGGCCTCGCGCGTGGCGCCGTCGGCCTGCGTCATGGTGGCCATGAACGTGAACATCTCGTATCCGGTCACGGTGTACTGGCAGGTGATGGGCATGCTCTCGCCGGCGCGCAACGCGTCCACGTGGGCGATCTGGCCGCGGGTGCGCTCGGTGACGTCAATGCCGCTTATGTCCGCGGAGCCGCCATTGGTGAGCACCAGCGTGAACGTGACGGTATCGCCACTGGCCACCAGCGTGCGGTCGGCCTGCGCGCTGAGCGTGAGCCCGGCCTCGTCGGTCTCGCTGACCACGTCTATCGTCAGCGAGTTGGACACGGCGGTCACGTCGCTGCCGGTGGTATCCTTGGCGGTTATCGTGAACTTGAACGTGGTGCGCGACTGTATGCGCACCGACTTGGCGTAGACGGTATCGTTGCCGGCGCGCAGGTCGTCTATGAAGCCCAGGTCGCCCAGCACCTGATCGCTGAGCTGTATCTTCTTGTAGCCGACGTTGCCGTTGTTTATGAGCTTGCAGCGCAGCATCACGGTATCGCCCGGGTTGACCAGCGTGGCGTCGGCCTCCAGCACCACCTCCAGGCTGGGCTGGGCGATCTTGATCGAGGACGCGGCTATGTCCTTTTGCACTATGTCCTGGCTGCCCTCGTATGAATAGCTCACGCTGGGCGCGCTGGTCAGCGCCGTGGAGCCCACCGTGACGCGCTTGGTGAAAGTCTTTTTCTCGTCGACCTCGAGCACGTCGAGCGAGCCCACCTCGCCAAACAGCGAATCGGTAATCGTGACGTCGAGCAGCGGCACGTTGCCGGTGTTCTTGACGGTGTATGTAAGCGTTACGCGCTGGCCCGGCTGGGCGTAGGTCATGGACTGGGAGCGGCTGAACTCGAGCGCGGGCTGCTTGTTCTGCAGCTGTATGCCGACCGTGACCGGCTTTTCTACGCGCTGTTCGTATATCGGGTCGCCCTTGGCGAGCACGTACGACACCACGACGCCGGCCTCGCCGGCATCCAGCATAGCGTCGGTCACCTCTATCACGCCCGACCAGGTGCGCCGCTCGCTCAGATCCAGGTCTACCGGCCCCCACAGCACGTTGCCCGCGCCGTCGGCCAGCGTCACGTCGCCTATCACGTCGTCACCCTGGTTGCTCAGCTCGACGCGCGCGGTATAGTTGCCGGCGACGGTCAACCCGGCCGCGTCCAGCGAGAGCTCGGCCTCCAGCGGATCGTACGCCTCGTCCTCGGCCGCGGCGTAATCCGCCAGCGCCGCGGCGCAGGTCGGGGCCGGAGCGCCCAGCGCCAGCAGCAGCGCCAGCAGCGCCAGCAGCGCACCCCACGCGCCGCCGCGCCCGCAAACGCGTTCCGCCATCGTCGCCGCCCCCTTTCGCGCATCTTCCGCTTATATATTAAGTACAGCTTATTTTATGACAGCTATCCCCGCTTGTCAAGTTCGCGACCGAATCGGCGTTTTACGGTAGCACAATTGTTGCATTTGTCATTTTATCGCAATTGTTTCGTAGCAGTCGGGCGGGGAATGACTGTGGGGGCAAGTGCCTCAGCGCGCCTGCCGCGCGGGCGTATCAGGCGCATCAGCCGGGGGGGTATGGCGATGTGACGGCAGCGAGGAGCGGCGCGCGGCCCGGTTTGACGGCTATGGAAACGGCCGGGGCGTTGCTGCTCAGGCGGGGCAAACTCGCATGCCGGCGGGTGAAGCAGCGCTGTGCAGGTGGATATGACGCGCCACACCGGACGTATCTCGCGGCGCGCGGCTTGCGCTTACGGCGGCTGGCGCGCGGCGTTGCTGCTCAGTCGGGACAGACTCGCATGCCGGCAGGTGGAGCAGCGCTGTGCGGATGGATATGACTCGCCGCGCCGGACGTATCACGCGGCGCGCGGCTTGCGCTTACGGCGGCGAGCGCGCGGCGTTGCTGCTCAGGCAAGGCGGACTCGCATGCCGGAGGGTGAAGCAGCGCTGTGCAGGTGGATATGACGCGCCCCACCGGACGTATCACGCGGCGCGCGGCTTGCGCTTACGGCGGCGAGCGCGCGGCGT
>CAWVGT010000193.1:0-2702 GCA_963928645.1 Candidatus Fimadaptatus sp. | reverse complement strand
TCTACTGGCTGCCGTTGCATGTTCGGCTAAGCGGGACGTATGCAGCATACTTTGCCAATAGACTGAGCCGAGCGCGCAGCTCAGCCGAGCGCGCGGCTCAGACCACTGACAAACCCCGACGGCTGGACAGATGGTATTATCCCAAGCGGCTTTTGCAACCGCCCAGGAGTAATGTTGCCAAACAGGTTTGCAATAAGCAGCGTTCCGCCTTTACTTGCACATTCTGCCGACTGTTTGCGTGTTTGACAAAACAGACCGCGTGCGGCATGCTATTGTCAATAGAATGAGCCGAGCGCGCAGCTCAGCCGCGCGCTCGACAGGGCATGCTCGCCGGACCGACTTGGGCCGGCGCGGAACGGCGGGTCGCCGGGCGGATGGCGGGCGCGCGACTCAGCCGCGGGCCACGCACTCTATCTCGACCAGCCCGCCCATAGGCAGCGCCGCGACCTGTACGCAGCTGCGCGCCGGATAGTCGCCCTCGAAGAACGACGCGTACACCTGGTTCACGGCCGCGAAGTCGGCCAGATCCTTGACGAATATCGTGGTCTTGACTATGTCGGCATAGCCCAGGCCGGCCGCGGCGAGTATCGCGCCTATGTTGCGCATGGACTGCTCGGCCTGCGCGCGCACGCCCTCGGCGAGCGCGCCGGTGGCGGGATCCAGGCCGAGCTGGCCGCTGGTGAACACCGTGTCGGCGACGCGCGTCGCCTGGGAATACGGGCCTATCGCGCCCGGCGCGGACGGGGTGCTGATTATCTGCTTTGCCATGGCTGTTCTCCTTTGCTTGAAATCGATACCGCGTAAATAGATACGCCGCGCGCGCGCGGTTTTCCTGCCGCGGCGCGGATTTTGAGCGCGCGAAGCCAAAAATCCGCGCCGCGCGGGTGCTCAGCGCCGGCGGGCGCGCATACAATATACGATGGGAGGCCTTGTTGACGATATGAGCGAAGCGATTTACGAGCTGACGGCGGCGGCGCTGTTCGAGCTGGAACACACGCGCGCCGCGGCGCTGCTGGCGGGCTGCCGGTATCCGTGGGAGGCGCTGGCGGCGCTGAAAGGCTGCATACTCGAGCTGGGCGCGCAGCTGGATCCGGCCGAGTTCGAGCGCGTGGGCGCGGACGTGTGGATACACCGGGACGCGCACGTGTTCCCCTCGGCGTACATTGGCGGCCCGGCGATAATCGACGCGGGCACCGAGGTGCGCCACTGCGCGTTCATACGCGGCGCGGCGCTGGTGGGCCGGGGCTGCGTGGTGGGCAACTCGGTTGAGCTGAAGAACTGCATACTGTTCGACGGCGTGCAGACGCCGCACTACAACTATGTGGGCGACTCGATACTGGGCTACCGGGCGCACATGGGCGCGGGCTCGATAACGTCCAACGTAAAGAGCGACAGGACGCCGGTGACGGTGCGCATAGGCGAGGCGCGGCTGGAGACGGGGCTGAAGAAGCTGGGCGCGCTGCTGGGCGACGGCGCCGAGATAGGCTGCAACAGCGTGCTCAACCCGGGCACGGTGATCGGCCGGCGCGCCAGCGTGTATCCGACCTCGAGCGTGCGCGGCTACGTGGGCGCGGACATGATATACAAGCGCGAAGGCGAGATAGCGCGCCGGGCGTGAGGCAGGGAGCGGGGCGTGCGCAAATCGGCTAAAAAATATTGAAAAAACATGACAATTGGCCGGATGCCCTTGACATGGCTGGCGCCAGGCTGTATAATTTGCTTGCCTGAGAAAAATGCAGCCGCGGCATGGCAAGGGCGGCACGAAAGCTAAAGGGTTGTGTACGAAAGCTCAATATCCTGTGGTGTACGTTATGTTCTTGTTTTTACCGACACTTCATAAAATGGAGCCCGCGTCAGTTCGCGGATGTCATGCCCCCGCCCTTCGGGGTGCCAGGGGACGGCAGCAAGCGGCTGTAGGGCACCGCCCTGCCAGCGTGGCGGGTGAAAAAGACGGAGCAGACGGCACTCATGGGATTAGATTTAATCCGCTTCCGATTGGAAGCGGTTTTTTTATGGGCGCGGCGGGGGGCATGCCCGGGCGCGACGGGGCGAATGGGCCGTGCGGGCTGTCCGGCTGAGCTTAAACGGTTGATTTGCGGCGCTGGGGCAGGGCGGCTGCGTGGCGTGGGCTTCGGGGCGTTTTGTCCGCTTTGGCTGGCGGCGTTGTGGCTGATTGCGTGGCGCCGGAGGTTGCGGGCGCGGCTTGAGCCGCTTTGCGCTGCGCTGCTCCGCACGCCGGCATGCGAGTCCGCTCCGCTTGAGCAGCGATGCCGCGCGCTCGCCGCCGTAAGCGTAAGCTGTCCGCCGCGTGATACGTCCGGCGCGGCGAGTCATATCCATCCGCACAGCGCTGCTTCACCCGCCGGCATGCGAGTCCGCCTTGCCTGAGCAGCAACGCCGCGCGCTCGCCGCCGTAAGCGCAAGCCGCGCGCCGCGAGATACGTCCGGCGCGGCGAGTCATATCCACCTGCACAGCGCTGCTCCACCCGCCGGCATGCGAGTCTGTCCCGACTGAGCAGCAACGCTGCGTGCTCGCCGCCGTAAGCGCAAGCCACGTGCCGCGTGATACGTCCGGTGTGGCGCGTCATATCCACCTGAACAGCGCTGCTCCGCATGCCGGCATGCGAGTCTGTCCCGACTGAGCAGCAACGCCGCGCGCTCGCCGCCGTAAGCGCAAGCCGCGCGCCGCGTGATACGTCCGG
>CAWVGT010000192.1:0-10146 GCA_963928645.1 Candidatus Fimadaptatus sp. | reverse complement strand
AGCCGGTCACTTGCGCATACGCGGGTCGAGCGCGTCGCGCAGCGCGTCGCCGAGCACGTTGAAGCAGAGTATTATAAGGCTGATTATTACCGCCGGGTACACCATGTTGAGCGGGTAGCTGATTATGCCGTTGAGCGCGTCGTTGGCCATCGAGCCCAGCGAGGGCACCGGCGCGGCCACGCCCAGCCCTATGAACGACAGGAACGACTCGGTCATTATCGCGCTGGGCACCACGCCCGTGGCCGATATGATTATAACGCCTATCGAGTTGGGCAGCAGGTGGCGCTTTATGACCCACTTGGAGCGCGCGCCCATCGCCTCGGCCGCCAGCACGTATTCCTGCGTGCGGTTCATCAGCAGCGCGCCGCGCACCGAGCGCGCCATGCCCAGCCAGTTGAACAGCGCCAGCACTATGAATATCGATATCAGGCCCGAACCTAGCGAAGCGAACGCCGCCATGCTCGGGTTTTCAAGCATCGCCTTTAATGGGTCGCGCATGACCACCGACAGCAGTATGATTATCAGCATCGAGGGTATCGTCATCATCAGGTCGACAAAGCGCATCATAAGGTTGTCGCACAATCCGCCTATGTATGCCGATATCGCGCCGTAGGTTATGCCTATCAGGCACACCAGCACCATCGTGACCACGCCCACCAGCAGCGATATGCGCGTGCCGTACATTACGCGCACGAATATGTCGCGGCCCAGCTTGTCGGTGCCGAACGGGTGCGCGAACGACGGGCCCTGGCGCACGTCGGCGCTCTGGCCCTTGTAGGTGTAGGGCGAGAGTATCGGCCCGAATATCGCGGCCAGCACTATTATCAGCAGCAGCGCCAGCATGAACATGGCGAGCTTGTTGCGCATGAAGCGGTGCATCGCGTCCTTCCAGTAGGATACCGACGGGCGCATCTGGTCGTTGGCCGCCTTCTCCTCGGCGGTGGCGGGCATCAGTTCCTCGGGCGATATATTGAGCTGCTTTAACGCCTGCTCGCTGTATTTTTCGTTCATATTCCGTCCTCCTGTCACATCTTGATGCGCGGATCGATTATGCCGTAGAGCAGATCGACGACGTAGTTACACGCGATGAGTATCACCGCAAAGAATATCGTCGTGCCCATTATCAGCGGGTAATCGCGCGAGGATATGGAGGATATGAAGTATTTGCCTATGCCGTTTATCGCAAATACCTTTTCCACGACGAACGAGCCGGTCAGTATGCCCGCTATCAGCGGCCCCAGCGAGGTCACGACCGGGATTATCGCGTTGCGCAGCGCGTGCTTGAACATTATCTTGAACGTGCTCAGGCCCTTGGCGCGCGCGGTCTTTATGTAGTCCTGCCCGGTCACGTCCAGCATCGTGGTGCGCGTCAGCCGCGCCAGGTTGAACATCGGGTATATCGCCATGCCGAATACCGGCATTATGTAGCTCGTCCAGTCGCTCAGATACGCTATCGGCAGCAGCTCCAGCCACACGCCGAATATCAGCATCAGCGCTATCGTCATTATGAAGCTGGGCACCGACACGAACAGCGACGCCAGGAATATGAACACCCGGTCGAATATCGAGTTGTGCTTCATCGCGGCCAGCACGCCCAGCGGTATGCCTATGAACACCGCGAACGCCAGCGCGATCAGCCCGATCTTACAGGATATCGGGAAGTGGTCGGATATGACCTGCGTCACGTCGTCGCCCGACTTGACCACCATCGACACGCCCATGTCGCCCTGGAACAGCGCCTTGATGTAGTTGACAAACTGCGTCATTATCGGTTGATCGTAGCCGTACTTCTCCAGCAGCTTCTGCGTGATCTCGGGGTTGACGTTCTCGCCCAGGAACGGGCCGCCCGGCACCGTCTGCATCAGGAAGAACGTGAGCACCACGACCAGGAAAAGCGTCACTACGGACGTGATTAACCTGCGTATGGCATACCGGAACATAGCATTCACCTACACATTCGTATTAAGATTGGCTTTTTTAAATATACTACTACTTTTCAGACCAAAAATCAACAAACGTTTTTATTGTTATTTGGTTCATTTGTGGCTTGGCCTGGGTAAGTTGTGTCTTTTGCGGGGCGAGTACATTATACAGGCCCGAACGCGCCCGCGCAATGCAGTGGAAACAGGTTACGGAAAACTCAGGCAGCGTCGCTTCATTATATATACCGGCCGAATTCGGGCCCGCGCGGCGCGGGCAATGCGGCGCGGCAGCGCGCCCGGCGCGGCGCAACCCGCTCGGGCCCGCCGTCGCAATTCTAAACATGTTCATAGTTTCTTTTCACAATTTGGCCATTTTTCGCCAAATAAATAGCATATTATACTCTGCGTATATACTTAGCTGAGGAAAGCGAGTGTAAGGCGTTATGGAGATTAGCAAGGTAGCCGAATTTGCGCGCAGCGTATCGGAAAACGTGGGCCGGGTGATAGTGGGCAAGGAGGGCGCACTCAAGCTGGTGCTCTGCGCGATGCTGGCGCGGGGCCACATACTGCTGGAGGACGTGCCCGGCACCGGCAAGACGGTCATGGCCAAGTCGCTGGCCCGGTCGCTGGACGCGGGCTTTTCGCGGATACAGTTCACGCCCGATCTGCTGCCCACGGACGTGACGGGCCTGTCGGTGTGGGACGCGCAGGCGGGCGCGTTCACGTTCAAGCCCGGCCCGGTGTTCACCAACATACTGCTGGCCGATGAGATCAACCGCGCCACGCCGCGCACGCAGTCGGCGCTGCTGGAGTGCATGGAGGAGCGGCAGGTGACCGAGGGCGGCGTGACGCGCCGGCTCGAGGAGCCGTTCCTGGTCGTGGCCACGCAGAACCCGGTCGAGATACAGGGCACGTTCCCGCTGCCCGAGGCGCAGCTGGACCGCTTCCTGGTGCGGCTCAAGCTGGGCTATCCCGACTCGGCCGAGGCGCTGCAGATACTCCGGCGCTTCATAAGCGACAGCCCGCTGGAGGAGCTGGGCCCGGTCGTCAGCCGCGCGCAGATAGTCGAGGCGCAGCAGGCGCTCAGCCAGGTGCGCGCCTCCGACGCGGTAATGGGCTACATCACGGCGCTGTGCGAGCGCACCCGCCAGTTCGAGCAGGTGCAGCTGGGCGTGTCGCCGCGCGGCATGCTGGCGCTGATGCGCGCCTCGCAGGCGCACGCTATGGTGGAGGGCCGCGACTTCGTGACGCCCGACGACGTGCGCGCGATGGCCGAGGCCGTGCTGGCGCACCGCATAGTCGTGCGCGGCATGTACGGGCGCGCCGGCCAGGGCGAGCTGATCGTCGAGGAGGCGCTCAAGACCACGCCCACGCCCACCGAGTCGGCCGAAAGGGCGTGAGCCGATGAATCTGTTTTGGCTGCTGGTGGTGCTGCTGGCGCTGGGCTGGCTGCAGTCGCTGGTGTTTGGCAAGTTCAACTTCAAGGGCATAAAGTACACTCGCTACTTCGGCAAGCGCGCGGTGTACGAGGGCGAGACGGTCGAGCTCATAGAGCAGATAGTCAACCGCAAGCTGCTGCCGGTGCCGTGGCTGCGCGTAGAGAGCCGGATATCGCCCGACCTGCACTTCCAGACCGCGCAGGAGGAGCGCGAGATATCCGAGGACGAGCAGTATCACAAGAGCGTGTTCTACCTGGGGCCGTATTCGCGGGTGACGCGGCGGCATACTATAAAGTGCCTGAGGCGGGGCGACTATCAGCTGACGACGGTCGAGGCCACGGCGGGCGACCTGATAAACTTTGGCCACGCGACGCGCCAGCTGGCGGTCAGCGCGCATTTGCTGGTCTACCCGCGGCTGCTGGGCGAGGACGAGCTGGACATGCCCTCGCGCAAGTGGCAGGGCGATATGCTGGTCAAGCGCTGGATAATGCCGGATCCGTTCCTGGTGGGCGGGCTGCGCGAATACCGCTCGGGCGACCCTATGCGCTCGGTGCACTGGGGCGCGAGCGCGCGCACCGGCCGGCTGCAGGTCAAGACGTACGACTACACCGCCGACCCCAAGCTGCTGGTAGTGCTCAACGTGCAGATGCAGGAGCACCAGTGGGCGGAGCTGATGCGCTACGAGCAGGGCACGATCGAGTACGGCATCAGCCTGGCCGCGACGCTGCTGACGCGCGCGCTGGAGGCGGGCGTGGAGGCGGGCTTTGCGTGCAACGGCCAGCTGAGCATACAGCCCGAGGAGCCGGTGATAATACCGCCGCGGCGCGCCTCGACGCAAGCCGAGCAGCTGCTGGGCGCGCTGGCCGAGCTGCAGATACGCCGCGCGCGCAACTTCCCGACGTTCCTGGAGGAGCTGGCGGCGTTTCAGGACATGGACATACTTATACTCACCGCGTATGACTCGGAGCTTATACAGCAGGGCGTTAACATGCTGCGCATGCGCGGCAACTCGGTTACGCTCAACGTGATAGGGGGCGCGCGCAATGAAGAAGCTGTTTAGGAGCGCGCTGCTGTGCGTATACAGGGCGCTCATGTTCAGCCCGCTGCCGCTGCTGCTGGGCGCGCTGCTGCCGGGCGCGAGCCAGCTGAGCGCGGGGCTGTACTACGGCGCGGGCCAGCTTATGGCGCTGGGCGTGGCGCTGCTGCCGGCGCGCGGGCGCGTGGCGGCGCTGATCGTGGGCGCGCTGGCGTATGCGGGCGCGGGCGTGTGGAGCCTGGGCGCGCTGGCCGCGCCGTTTGCGCTGGTGATAGTCGCGCTGTGCGCGGTATTGTACCTGTTCACGGCGCGAGCGTGCGCGCGCGGCGATTTCGACCCCCGGCTTATGATCGCGGGCGCGATACTGCACGCCGGCGCGCCGGTCGCGATATCGCTCAGCGGCCAGCAGGTTGAATATACCGCGCTGATGTGGTGCGGCATAGCGTTCCTGGCGATGTGCCCGTATGTGCTCAACGCGCAGTCGGTGCGCGAGGGCATGTCGCTGCGCGGGCGCGGCGGCAAGCCGCTAAAGCGCATATCGCGCGCCAACCGGGCGCTGGTGACGGGCGTGCTGGCGGTGGCGCTGCTGATAGCCAGCGCCGAGGCGATACGCGCGGCGGCCCAGCGCGCGGGCGGGTTCGTGATGTACTGGGTGGGCCAGTTCATAATGTGGATAATGAACCTGTTCGCGGGCGGCAGCGAGGTCGGCGGCGGCTCGGGCGGCGGCGCGCAGGACATGGGCCTGGGGCTGGAGGCCGGCGAGCCCAGCTGGTTTGCGGTGTTCATGGAGCAGGTGATGAAGTACCTGGTCGTGGTCATACTGGCGGTGGGCGCGGTGTTTGTGCTGTACAAGCTCGCCCGCATGTCGGTGAAGCTGTGGCGGCGCATCAGCGAATGGGCGCGCCGGTTCGCGCAGGGCGTAAAGGAGGACTACCTCGAGGAGCGCGAGCAGATAATGGACTGGGGCGAGGTGCGCGGCGAGCTGGTCGAGTCGATGCGCGAGGCGCTCAAGCGCCTGACGTACCGCGAGAAAAAGTGGGGCGAGCTCAACTCGCGCGAGCGCGTGCGCTACGCGGTGCGCCAGCTGTATCGCCGGCGCGGCGCGGGCGTGAGCGGGCTGGAGTGCCTGAGCGCGCGCCAGGCGCTGGGCGAGCTGGGCCTGGACGAGCAGGCGCAGCAGGAGCTGGGCGAGCTCTACGACCGCGCGCGCTATTCCGAGCACGACATAACCGACGCCCAGGCCGAGGCGGCGCGCCGCGCGGCCGGGCTGTGAGCCGCGTGCGGGCGCCAACGGTTCCCAGATATAATGATACATTCGCAGGACGCAGCGCGCGCCGCAGAGCATATTGCGGGCGCGCGCCGTTTCTGTGTGGGAGGATGTGATAAAGTGAACGCGCAACTGGAGCTGAAGCTGAGCCAGCTGCCCGATTCGCCCGGGTGCTACCTGATGAAGTCGCAGGGCGAGATAATCTACGTGGGCAAGGCCAAGAACCTCAAGAACCGGGTGCGGCAGTACTTCCAGTCGTCGCGCAATCACACGCCCAAGGTGTGCGCGATGGTCAGCAAGGTCGACGACTTCGACATAGTGCTGGTCGATGGCGAGCTGGAGGCGCTGATACTCGAGTGCAACCTGATAAAGCTGCACCGGCCGCACTACAACATACTGCTCAAGGACGACAAGCAGTACCCGTACATACGCATCGACCTGCGCCAGGACTTCCCGCGCGTGGAGCTGGTGCGGCGCATGGGGCGGGACGGCGCGCGCTACTTCGGGCCGTACATAGGCGCTACGGCGGTGCGCGAGGTCATGGACGTGCTGCGCAGCGAGTTCCCGCTGCGCACCTGCGCCAACCTGCCCTCGGGCGGCGCGCACAAGCGCGCGTGCGTGCACGCGCAGATCGGCCAGTGCATGGCGCCGTGTACCGGCAATGTGACCCGGGAGGAGTACCACGCCGTCGTCAAGCGCGTGATAGACTTCCTGAACGGCAACGACGCCGACATAGTGGGCGGTCTGGAGGGTCAGATGCGCGCCGCGGCGCAGCAGATGCAGTTTGAAAGGGCGGCGCTGTACCGCGACAGGCTGCGCGCGGTGCGCGAGGTCATGCAAAAGCAGAAGGCGGTCAGCGTGCGCGGCGACGACTACGACGTGCTGGCGTGCGCGTCGGACGGCGAGGACGCGCTGGTGCAGGCGCTGTTCATGCGCGCGGGCAAGCTGATAGGCAGCGAGACCTTCGTGATGGAGCATGGCGACGGCGAGGCGCCCGGGCTGCTGCTGGAGGAGTTCATGCTCCAGTACTACGACGAGGACCATCAGATACCGCCGATGATACTGGTGCAGGAGCTGACCGAGGACGCGGCGACGCTGGAGGGACTGCTGCGCGAAAAGCGCGGCGGCGCGCTTACGATACGGCTGCCCCAGCGCGGCGACAAGCGCCAGATGATGGAGATGGCGCTCAAGAACGCGCGCGACGCCGCCGACAAGCGCGCCGCGCAGCTGCGCCGCAGCTACGAGCGCACGACCGGCGCACTGGAGGAGTTAAAGCGCGCGCTTGGCTTGGACAGGCTGCCGCGGCGCATAGAGGGCTACGACATATCCAACACGCAGGGCGCGCTGTCGGTGGCGTCGATGGTGGTCATGCAGGACGGCCTGCCCGACAAGAAGGAGTACCGCCACTTCCGGATAAAGACCGTGGAGGGGCCCAACGACTTCGCGTCGATGCACGAGGTGATAGAGCGCCGGTTCCGGCACGGCGTGGCCGAGCGCGAGGAGCTGGCCGCGAGCGGCCGCCCGGTGACCGAGGGCAAGTTCTCGCGCATGCCCGACCTGGTGCTGATAGACGGCGGCCCGGAGCAGCTCAAAAACGCGCTGGACGCGGCGCGCGCGGCGGGGGTCAGCGTGCCGATGTTCGGCCTGGCCAAGCGCATAGAGGAGATATACCTGCCCGGCCGCGACGAGACGATACTGCTGGACCGGCACTCGAGCGCGCTGCACCTGATACAGCGGCTGCGCGACGAGGCGCATAGGTTTGCGATAACGCACCACCGCCAGCTGCGCGCGCGCAGCTCGATATCGTCGCAGCTGGACGCGATAGCGGGCATAGGCGAAAAGCGCAAGCGCGCGCTGCTCAAGCACTTCAAGACCGTGGAGCAGCTGCGCGCGGCGAGCGTCGACGAGCTGCTCGAGGCCGACGGCATGACGCGCCCGGCAGCGGAGGCGGTGCACGCGTTCTTCCACGCGGCGCAGAACGCAGCGGGCAGTCCGGACAGCGCCGGGGCAGCCGTCACGGACGGGCCGGACGCACCTGCAGCGCAGCCCGAAGCGAGCGCGGCTGACGGCGAGTACCTCAGCGCGGATGGCGAGGGCATTTGCGCCGACGGCGGCGGGCAGCGCGCGGATGATGGGCAGAGCCGCGCCGGCGCGGATAGAGCGCCGCATGCGCGCCCGGCGGATATGACCAGAGAGTTAACATAGAGCATAACGCGCCCAGCGGCGGAGGCGGTGCACGCGTTCTTCCACGCGGCAGACGGGTCGGACAGCGCCGGAGCGGTTGGCGCGGACGGGCCGGCGACTGTGGCAGCGCAGTCCGAGGCCAATACGGCTGCCGGCGCGCCAGTGCGCGCGGCTGACGAGGGCATTCCTGCTGACGGCATCGAGCAACGCACGGACGATGATCAGAACCGCGCCGGCGCAGATGGAGCGCCGTATGCGCGCCCGGCGGATATGACCAGAGAGTTAACATAGAAAATGAAAGGAAACGCCGCCTCCATACGTATTACTGGTGGAGTCCGAAATGACTCAATATAAAGACGCACTGGAGGATATGTATCATGAAGAAGGTCATAATAGCGGTGATGGTGGCGCTGGCGATAGCGCTGTGCGGCGCGAGCGCGCTGGCGGCGGGGCATGGCAACGGCGCGCGCAGGGGGAACGGCGCGGGCGTGAACCGCGTAAATGCGGCGACGGGCGTGTGCAATAGCAGCGCGTGCGGCAACTGGATCGACGCGGACAACGACGGCATATGCGATAACTGCGCGGGCAACGGCTGCGCGTGCGGCAACTTGATCGACGCCAACAACGACGGCATATGCGACAACTGCGCGGGCAACGGCTGCGCGTGCGGCAACTGGATCGACGCAGACAACGACGGCATATGCGACAACTGCATGTGCAACCGGGTGGGCGTGAGCGGCGGGGCGGCGGGCGGCTGCCATGGCATGCGCGCGGGCTGCTGCGGCGCGCGCGGCTGACGGATTCAGCCCTGCGGGGCGGTTGAGGGGCGTATCATGCGGAGCGAGCAGGAGGTAAACGATGCCATCGAGCGGTATGCGGACATGGTGCGCCGCATCTGCATGGTGCACCTTAAAAACCATGCTGATACCGAGGACATATTCCAGACGGTGTTCCTGAAGTACGCGCTCAGCGGCACTGAGTTCGACAGCGCCGAGCACGAGCGCGCGTGGCTGATACGCGTGACGCTCAACGCGTGCCGCGACCTGCTGCGCAGCGTGATGCGGCGGCGCACGGTGTCGCTGGACGAGGCGCTGGAGTGCGCCACCGAGCTGCCGCCCGAGCACGCCGAGGTGCTCGAGGCGGTGCTGGCGCTGCCCAGGCGCTACCGCGACGCGGTGTACCTGCATTACTACGAGGGCTATTCGGCGGCCGACACGGCGCGCATACTGCGGCGCAACGTGAACACCGTGTACACGCTGCTCAGCCGCGCGCGGCAGCTGCTCAGCCAAAGGCTCGGGGGTGATCTGTGATGGACGGGCGAGTGCGCAGGGCATTCGATTCGGTTAAGGCGGACGCCGTGCTCAAGGCGCGCACGCAGGCGCGGGTCGCGCAGCGCATGCGGGCGCGGGCGCGCGCGCGGTACATGCCGCGGCTGGCGTTGGCCGTGATGTGCGCGCTGCTGGTGCTGGCGGGCGGGTTTGCGTACCTGGAGCCGGTTTCGGCGATCAGCCTGGACGTGAACCCGTCGATCGAGCTGGCGCTGAACCGGTTCGACCGGGTGGTGTCGGCGCGCGGGCTCAACCCCGAGGGCGAGGCGCTGGTGAGCGGGTTAAGCCTGTTCGGGCAAGACTACCGCGACGCGGTGAACGCGATCGCGGGCAGCGACGCCATGGCGCAATACCTGACAGGCGACGCGCAGCTCAGCATAACGGTGGCGTGCGCCAGCGCGCAGCGCAGCGCCGCGCTGCTTGAGGGCGTCAGCGGCTGCGCGGCGGTGGCGCGGGGCGAGGTGTGCTGCTACGAGCTCAGCGGCGAACAGGCCGAGCGGGCGCGCGCGGCGGGCGTGTCGCCGGGCAAGTACCGGGCCATGCTGGAGCTGACCGGGCTGGAGCCGGGCATGACACTGGAGCAGGCGGCGGCGCTGAGCATGAGCGAGCTGCGCGCGCGCATAGCGGCACTGGGCGGCGCGACCTGCGGTGGGCCGGACTGCGCCGGCGAAAGCTGCGCGACGCACGGTGCGGGCGCCGCGGCGCTGACCGATGCGCCAACCGGCGAGCCCGAGGCGCAGTCCACGCCCACGGCCGACCAGTCGGCGCAGGGCAACGGCGACGGCCAGGGCAATGGCGACGGCCAGGGCAATGGCGACGGCCAGGGTAATGGCGACGGCCAGGGCAACGGCGACGGCCAGGGTAATGGCGACGGCCAGGGCAACGGCGACGGCCAGGGCAATGGCCAGCACAACGGGCATCATGGCGGGCGCTGAACGAACGGCGGCGCGGCATCCCGTCATGGGGATGC
>CAWVGT010000191.1:0-17596 GCA_963928645.1 Candidatus Fimadaptatus sp. | reverse complement strand
GGCTGTCAATGCCCATAAGAAGCGCAGGAAGGCGCTCAAGCTGGCTAAGGGTTACTTTGGTGCCAAGAGCAAGCAGTACCGCGCGGCGTCCGAGCAGGTTCGCCGTTCGCTCAGGTACGCGTACATCGGCCGCAAGCTGCGCAAGCGCGACTTCCGCAAGCTGTGGATCGCGCGCATCAACGCGGGCGTGCGCGCCTACGACATGAGCTATTCCCGCTTCATCAACGGCCTCAAACTCGCCGGCGTCGAGATCAACCGCAAGGTGCTCTCCGATCTGGCGATAACCGATCCCGCCGCGTTCAAGCAGCTGGTCGACGTGGCCAAGGAAGCCGTAAAGTAATTTAGCCCGGTCTTGCATCGGGTCATATCCGCCGCTTGACCGGCGGTTCTGGAGGAGCAATCGCTCCTCCCTTTTTCGCGCGCAGTTTTGCGGACGGCGATGCGCCTAGCTTTGGCTCATTCGCAGGCCGATTGCCTAACGCATCCCTCGCACCGACAGCGCCGTGCTATCCATGCAAATCAGCCCGCACAGCGCCCCTATTGGACTAACACACAAGCCGATTGCCGTGCGCATCCATCGTGCCGACGTGGCCATGCAGGCTATGTACATTGCCTCTCACAGCGCTTCGCACATCTTCGCCTTGTTCACAGGCCAATTGCCAAACGCATCCATTGCACCGACGTGGCCGCATAGGCCCTGCCCATCGCCTTTCACAGTGCCGCGCACATCTTCGCCCTGTTCACAGGCCAATTGTCAAGCGCATCCATAGCACCGACGTGGCCGCATAGGCCCTGCCCACCGCCTTTCACAGCGCCGCGCACATCTTCGCCCTGTTCGCAGGTCAATTGTCAAGCGCATCCATAGCACCGACGTAGCCGCATAGGCCCTGCCCATCGCCTTTCACAGTGCCGCGCCCATCTTCGCCCTGTTCACAGGTCAATTGCCAAACGCATCCATTGCACCGACAGCGCCGCGCAATCCACGCAAATCAGCCCACACAGCGCCCCTATTGGGCTTACACACAATCCGACTGCCGTGCGTATGTATTGCGCCGACGTGGCCGCATAGGCCCTGCCCATCGCCTTTCACAGTGCCGCACCCGCCATGCCAATCAGCCCGCGCAGCGCCGCCCTCATTCAACTTGCCCGCAAACCGATTGCCCCGCGCGCCGCGGCGTGGTATAATCAGGGTATACTATCACAGGGAGGTGCCCGCTATATGGCGCTTTTGCATGTGGACTTCTTTTCGGACGTGCTGGGCATGTGCAGTCAGATGGACGTGATACTGCCCGAGCAGACCCGCGGCCAGATAGGCATGGAGGGCCATCGCGCCGGCGACAGGTATCCCGTGCTCTACCTGCTGCACGGCATGAGCGACGACCACACCATCTGGCAGCGCCGCACATCGATAGAGCGCTACGCCGCCGATTACGGCATCGCCGTGGTCATGCCCACGACCCAGCTGGGCTGGTATACCGACATGCACATAGGCTTTAAGTGGTGGACGTTCATCAGCCAGGAGTTGCCCCAGATCTGCCACGCGTTCTTCCCGTACATGTCGACCGCGCGCGAGGACACGTTCGCCGCCGGGCTGTCTATGGGCGGCTACGGCGCGCTCAAGTGCGGCCTGCTCGCGCCCGACCGGTTCTGCGCGGTGGCGTCGCTGTCGGGCGGCGTGGACGCCGTGGACGTGGCTTCCAACCAGCCCGAAGGCCGCGGCAAACAGCTGTTCTATGACATATTCGGCCCCGCCGACAAGGTCAAGGGCAGCGACAACGACCTGTTCGCCGTGGCCGAGCGCCTTGCCAAGACGCCCGACAGGATGCCGCGCGTCTACATGTGGTGCGGCACCGAGGACTTCCTCTACAAGTCCAACGTGCGCATGCGCGACCACCTGCGCGCGCTGGGCTACGACCTCACATACGAGGAGAGCCCCGGCGACCATCAGTGGAAGTACTGGGACGCCAAGATTCAGACCGTGCTCGACTGGCTGCCGATACGCAAATAGAGGAGGTAGGCGACTATGGCACTCATACATGTGAACTTCTTTTCCGAGGCGCTGGGCATGTGCGCGTCGTGCGACGTGGTGCTGCCGCAGCGCGCCTCCCGCCAGATAGGCATGGCCGCCGCCACCCGCGGCGACAGGCATCCCACGCTCTGGCTGCTGCACGGCGCCAGCGACGATCAGACGATCTGGCAGCGCCGCACCTCGATTGAGCGCTATGCCGCCGCGCTCGGGCTGGCCGTGGTCATGCCGGCGGTGGGGCTGTCCTCGTATACCGATATGGCCCACGGCGGCGCGTATTATACCTATGTCGCAAAAGAGCTGCCCCGGATAATGCGCTCGATGTTCCCGCTGTCCGACCGGCGCGAGGACAACTTCATCGCCGGGCTGTCGATGGGCGGCGCGGGCTGCATGAAGATAGGCCTCAACAACCCCGAGAACTACGCCGCGATAGGCTGCTTCTCGGCCGGCGCGCAGAACCGCATCGCGCCGATGCAGCCCGAGCGCATCGAGCGCATGATAATGACCTACGGCACCAGCGACTACAAGGCGCTCGAGGGCACGATCAACGACCCGCTGCACGCCGCGCGCACGATACTCGAAAAGGGCCTGCCCTGCCCGCGCATATTCCACTCGATTGGCACCGAGGACTTCCTGCTCGACTCGGCGCGCGCCACGCGCGACTTCTTCAGCGTGCTGCCCGGCAACCCGTTCGATTACGTGTACGAGGAGCACCCCGGCGCGCATACCTGGAAGTACTGGGACGAGCACATACAGGACTTCCTCAAGTACCTGGGCCTTGCGCCGGTAAAGGGCATACTCAACTGAACGCGCGCCCGGCGGGCATGCGGCGCGGATATCATGCCCGCCGGGCGGCGCGCAGCGCAGGCCGGGCTGGCCTAGGCACGGCGCGCAGCGCAGACCGGGCCGCCGTCGGCTCGGCGCGCAGCGCAGACCGGGCTGGCGTCGGCTCGGCGCGCAGAGCAGGCAGGGCTGGCGTCGGCTCGGCGCGCAGCACAGGCAGGGCCATCGTAGGCACGGCGCCGGCTCGCGCGCACAATCGGCCCGCCGACACACGCGCAAGCTGCGAGCGCGCATCCGCCGCCGCACGAGGCGTCCTGCGCCACGGGCGCGCCCCCTCGCCACACAGCGTGACCCGTGGCTCGGATGCGCGCCCGTCGCCCTGCGCACTATCCCGGCCCTGCGCGTACCGCCGCCACGCACCGCAGCTCGCGGCACGCGCGCTGCTTCGCCGCGCATAGCGGTGCGCAGCCTGCGCGCCCTGCCTTTGCGCCGCCCCATCCCCCGCAGCGCCGCGCCCGCACGACGCGCCGCCCCGACGACCAGCTCACCCAAACGGAGGTACTCAGATGTATCAGGCCCTATACCGCACCTGGCGGCCCGCGCGGTTCGCCGATATCGTGGGGCAGGACGCCATAGTGCGCACGCTGCTCAATCAGATACACACCGGGCGCATATCGCACGCGTACCTGTTCTGCGGCAGCCGCGGCACCGGCAAGACGTCCACCGCCAAGACGTTCGCGCGCGCGCTGAACTGCCTCGAGCCCCAGGACGGCGAGCCCTGCGGCAAGTGCGCGGCCTGCCTCGACGAGCAGTCCGGCGCGTCGATGGACGTCGTCGAGATAGACGCCGCCTCCAACAACGGCGTCGACGAGATACGCGACCTGCGCGACAAGATAATGTACCCGCCCTCGATAGGCAAGTACCGCGTATACATAATCGACGAGGTGCACATGCTCAGCGCCGGCGCGTTCAACGCGCTGCTCAAGACGCTCGAGGAGCCGCCCGCGCACGCCGTGTTCATACTCGCCACCACCGAGCCGCAGCGCCTGCCCGCGACGATACTCTCGCGCTGCCAGCGCTTCGACTTCCACCGCATACGCGCCGAGGTCATTGTCGCCCACATGGCCCGCGTGCTCGAGGCGCAGGGCGTGCCCGCCACCCATGCGGCGCTCGAGCAGATAGCGCTCGCGGCCGAGGGCGGCATGCGCGACGCGCTCAGCATACTCGACATGTGCATCAGCTATGCCGAGGGCGGCATAGACGAGTCCACCGTCAACCAGGTGCTGGGCTCCAGCGGGCGAGCGTTCATGTTCGAGTTCGCGGGCGCGCTGCTGCGCGAGGATGCCGCCGCCGCGCTGGCGCTGGTCGACCAGCTGATGCGCGAGGGCCGCGACGTGCAGGTGTTCCTGCGCGAGATAGTCGCGCACCTGCGCGCGCTGATGCTGGCCCAGATAGTCGGCGCGCAGACCGCCGAGCTGCTCGAGCTCACGCAGGAGGACGCCGCCGCGCTCAGCGAGCAGGCCGCGGCCGCATCGCCCGAGCGGCTGATGGCGATAATGGACATATTCCTCGCCGCCGAGAAGGACGCGCGCTATGTGAGCCACGGCCGCGTGCTGCTCGAGATGGCCGTGACGCGCGTGTGCCGGCGCGGCAAGGTCGAGGACGTGGGCGCGCTGCTGGCGCGGCTGGATCAGCTCGAGCGGCAGATAGCCTCCGGCGCAGCCGCCCCGGCGCCCGCCGCTAAACCCGCCGCCAAGCCAAAGCCCCAGCCCGCCGCGCCCAAGCCCGCGCCGGTCGACGGCGACGACGCCGCGCGCTACAGGGCCGCGCTCGAGCGCGTCAAAAAGACCGCGATCGACATATTCGCGATAGCGCGCCGCGGCGAGTTCCGCCGGGTCAATGGCAATGAGGTCGTGGTCGAGTTCGACGCGGGCTCGGCCGCGATGGCAAAGATAATGGAGCTGCCCAACAATCAGGAGCGCATGAACGCGATACTCAGCGAATGCTTCGGGCGCGAGATGCGCTACCGCCCCACGGTGCAGTCCGCCGAACAGGCCGCAGGCAAGGCCGGCGATCTGGGCCCGATATACGACGCGTTCGGGCGTGAGAACGTGCAGGTCATCGACGAGAATTCGGTGTAAATGGGCAACGCCCGCGTCGCTCTGCGGATGCGCCGCGCGCGAGGGGTATTCGCCGGCTGGAGCGTCGGCGGCGCGCTGACGGCAAGATCACATATGCCGTTAAAACGCGCACCGGAGCCGGCGACCGAAAGCTAATCCTGCGGCTGATATCGACGGTCTCAACCGTGCGGGTCATATCCTGAACGGCGCAGTAGAAGCCCGGTAAAAACGCTATGGCAAGCCGTGCCGTGCAGGCGCATAGCGTTCAGAAATGCCGCCCGGTCATTGCGGGTGCGCGCCTTATGCGGGACTGGCTCTGCGATTGACATGTTCGTGAAATCCACAGCCAACGCGCCGCTTTTGCCGTCAGCGCGGCGGATTCGCCTGAGCAGCGCATATACCAGATGCGCGAGAGCCGCGCAGCCAGCCGAGCCGTGCCGGAGCGCCGCGTTCATAAATGCCGCCCGGTCATTGCGGATGCGCGCCTTATGCGGGATTGGCTCTGCGATTGACATGTTCGTGAAATCCACAGCTAACGCGCCGTTTTTGCCGTCAGCGCAGCGGATTCGCCTGAGCAGCGCATATACCGGTTACGTGAAGATCATCTCGGCAGATTTACCGGCAAGCCGCGCCGTGCCGGCGCGTAGCGTTCATTGAGCGTCAAATAAATGGAAACAGTCTGAAACCCCAGTTATATGATTTCAGGATTTCAAACACCGTTGATATGCTCGCGCTTGAACCCATTTATCGGATGTATCAAGTGGTTTGTGGGCTAAAAGCAATGCCTTGCGGTATACATAGAAACGCCGTATTGTCATTAAGCCCCGCGCTGACAGAATAGAGTCAGTGCGGGGCTTTGGGCGCTTATTTCCGTTTTATCGGATGTCTGATGACCGTTTTCCACTTGTCAGGAGAAACCTTTCTTGCATCCGACAGATAGATCTCATGATGCAGTCTGCCTTCATTGAAATCGTTTGCATATCCGTTCTGTTCCAGGTAAGCATCCATCAAGGCAACCGTCGCGGGTTCAGCGTCAAACGGACCAATGTGCAGTATTTGAACGCACAGGCCCTCGTCAATGCTCATAAACTCAGCCGAGGAACAATCCAGCTTTTTCTTTTTGGTCGCGGTTTGCACCGCCCACAGAAAGTCCGACTCCGCGACAAAATCCGGCAAGCGAATAACCGAAATCCAGTTAAAGGCGGATTTATCGGAGTAATCCACGCCATAAACGCCATCTTGCCACCAGAACCCCTCCAGCGGCGGTACGACATACTCAAAGAAGCCCTGGATTCTGTGGTCGGTCTTATGGCTCATTTTCAGGGTATACGCAACCGCGTATAATACGCTGACCGCTTGCTGATATGCTCCGCCTTCTTCATTGGGGTCGCCCTTACCTCTTACCGCAATGTAGTTCGCCTTTGGGACATTGACTATTTCGGGTTTGTTCTTGGGCATATAAAACTCTTTGTATTCTTTCTTGAAATCAAATGCCATGGCTATCTCCTCAACCCGATATGTGTTATTCTCCCTCTCTTAATGCCTGAATCCGCATATCGCCGTGTTCCTGTGGCGGAACTTTTGCCAATGCTGATTGGTGATTCCAGTGGCGCATAACGGCAGGATTGCCCCCCGCCATAGATATGTTCCCTAAATCAACGGCCCACGCGGGCTTTGCATCTGGCACGGCGGCCTTGCCCGTGCGGCGCCTGTACAAAAGCCCGACAGGCGTCGCTGGCTGACGGCGCAGCGTGGAGCGCGCCGCTCCAGCTGCCGCGCGCAGCTCAATGTGCATAAATATACCAAAACCACAACCGCGGCCCGCGCCCCAGAGCGCCCCGGCCGCAGTTGTATGACATCGCGCCGCGTCAGACCAGCGCGCTCTCCAGCGCGGTCAGCCGGCACTCGGTCGCGTTCAGCTCGTACTCTATGCCCAGCGGCAGCGTCAGCTTGTGCGGCCCGTGGCCCGCGCACAGCCCGCTCATCACCGGCTTGCCGCACGGCAGCACCAGGTCGCGGATTATCTCGTCCAGCGTGAAGCTGAAGCCCTCGTACTCCATCGGGCAGTTGGTGAAGTCGCCGAACACTATGCCCGCGCACTCGTCCAGCTTGCCCGCCAGCCTGAGGTGGTTGAGCATGCCGTCCAGCCGGTACGTCTTTTCGCCTATGTCCTCCAGCAGCAGTATGCGCCCGCGGCAGTCTATCTCGTAGGGCGTGCCCAGCGTCTGGGTGACCAGCGACAGGTTGCCCCCGACCAGCTGCCCGCGCGCCACGCCCGGGTTCAGGCAGGCGCGCTGCTGGCACGCGCAGTTGCGCAGCTCACCCAGCGGCTCCGTGCTGCTCACCGCCTCCAGAAAGCGCGCGCGCGAGTACTCGTCAAACCCGTTTATCATGCACGAGGACGGCATCGGCCCGTGGAACGTCACCAGGTCGGAGTACTTGCCGTAGGCTATCAGCAGCGCGGTTATGTCGCTGTAGCCCAGCAGCAGCTTGGGATGGCGGCGCGCGGCCTCGTAGTCGAGCCTGTCCAGTATGCGCGGCGTGCCGTAGCCGCCCCGCGTGCAGATTATCGCGTCGACCTCGTCGTCCAGGAACATGGCGTTCAAATCCTGAGCGCGCAGCTCGTCGGTGCCCGACAGATAGCCGTAGCGCGCGCCCGCGCTCGCGCCGACCTTGACGCGGTAGCCCAGCTCCTCCAGCAGCTTTACCGAACGCTCCAGGCCGTCGTCGGTGCGTATCGCGCCCGACGGGCCCACCAGTCCCACCACCTGACCCGGCCTCAACGCCTTGGGCTTTTGCATAGGTATCGACCCCTTCCTTTGCCGCGGCGGGGCGCGCCCGGCGCCGTCCGCCATGCGGGCAGCTGATTACAGGCGCGCTCAGCGCGCCCGGCTCACAGTATGTAGAACAGCGCGCGCAGCACCTCGAACCAGTCGTGCGCGCGGAAGCTGACCGTGTGCACGCCGTGCTTGCTCACGCCCGGATAGAAGCTGGCGCGATACGCCTGCACATGCTCCTTGAAGTTCAGCTCGACGTTGAACGAATCGGGCAGCGGCAGCTTGAGCCGGCTTATGTCCTTGTCGAGCGCGCGCCTTGCGGCCTCCTGTATGCGCCTGCGCGCCAGCTCCGGGTTGATCGACGCGCTCGCGCCGCCCAGCCCGCGGCTGACCGGCACGGTCTCCATGCCCGGGTTGACCTGCGCCGCCCACGCGCACAGCGCCTCGTCGCCGGTCACCAGAAGCGACGGCACGCCCAGGTACGACGCGCTGAGCATGTTCAGATACAGCTCGCTGGCCTTTATGCCGTTTATCAGCACGTAGTTGTTTTGCAGGTTCATCGTATGCGACAGCGGGTTGCCGTCCGAGCCCGCGCCCGAGTGATAGCCGGTGTAGAACGCGCCCGCGAAGCTCTCGTCCAGCCCGGCCATCATGACATACGGATTGCGCGCCCAGCCGCGCAGTATCGACGCCTGCTCGGGCAGCGCCGACGGGTCTATGTTGCGAGCGCTGTCGTGGGCGTCCTTTACGAGTATCTCGTCCGCGCCGCCGTCGAGCGCGCCCCGGCACGCCGCCGCGACCTCGCGCGACATCTGCGCGCGGAAGTACGCGCTGTCGGCGGCGCTCAGTTCGGTCTCGGGCCAGGCGACTATGCCTGCGGTGCCCTCTATGTCCGCGCTTATGAATATCTTCATGTTGTCTCCTCCTGTGCGTTGGGTTAGTTTGCCTCGGCGGCGGTTCGCATATGCGGTATGCGCTTGGCCAGCTCGCGCGTCCATTCCGAGATATGCACAGCTCTGCGCCCCGAATGTGCGCGATCCGGCTCCATATCGGTCATTTGCGCGCGCCTGTCCACAGCTTATCCGCCGGCCGGCCCGTTTTGGGCTCATTCGTCCATCGCCCGGAGCGCGGTTTTATCCACAGCCTCGCGCCGCGCCTGCGCGCGCATCACTGCGCCCCGTTCAGGTAATCCAGCACCAGCCGCGCCTGCAGTTCCGCGCCCAGCGGCAGCACGCGCTCGTCTATGTCCATCTCGCTGGTGTGTATCGGCGGCCAGGTCGGCGCGCGCTGCGCGTCGGGCGCCATGCCTATGTGGTAGAACGCGCCCGGCACTGCGTTGCAGAAGTACGCAAAGTCCTCCACGCCCAGCGACGGCGCGGGCTTCATGTGCACATGCTCCGCGCCCAGCGCCGCGCGCAGCACCTTGAGCGTCCGGTCGACCGCCGCGTCGTCGTTTATCAGCGCGCAGTAGCTCGGGTGCAGCGCGCACTCCGCTTCGCCGCCCAGCGCCCGCGCCAGCCCCTCGCTCAGCGCGCACAGCTCCTGCTTGAGCCGCGCGCGCGTGTCCGGGTCTATCGTGCGCAGCGTGCCCGCCATGCGCACCTCGTCGCAGACTATGTTGGGCGCGCTGCCGCCCGATATCTGGCCTATCGACAGCACCGCGCTGTCCAGCGGCGACGTGCGCCGGCTGACCAGCTGCTGCAGCGCGGTTATCAGCTGCGCCGCTATCGCTATCGCGTCCGAGCCCAGGTGCGGCGACGCGCCGTGCGCCTTATGGCCGCGCACCGTTATCTCCACGTCGTCGCTCGCGCCGTTGAGCGCGCCGTAGCGCGTCTCCACGTCGCCCACCGGCATGTACGACATCACGTGCAGCCCCAGCACGTAGTCCACGTGCGGGTTCTCCATGCAGCCCAGCTCTATCATGCGCTCCGCGCCGCCCACCGTCTCCTCGGCCGGCTGGAAAAGCAGCTTGACGTTGCCGCGCAGCTCGGCGCGCATATCGCTGAGCAGCCGGGCCGCGCCCAGCAGTATCGTCGTGTGCGCGTCGTGGCCGCACGCGTGCATGCAGCCCGGATTGCGCGAGCCGTACTCCCGCCCCGGCGCCTCCTCCATCGGCAGCGCGTCTATGTCGGCGCGCAGCCCCACCGTGCGGCCCGGCAGCCCGCCGCGTATCAGCCCTACCACCGCCGTGTAGTTCGGATACTCGATGTGCTCTATGCCCAGCGCGTCCAGCTCGTCGATTATCAGCTGCTGCGTCCTGAACTCCTGCTCGCCCAGCTCCGGGTACATGTGTATGCGCCGCCGAATGGCGCTCAGCTGCCCGCTCAGCGCCTGCGCCCGCGCGCGCAGTTCGTCGTCTATCATGCGTCCATCCCTCCCGTAAACGGCATTCCGGCCGTATCTGTATCGCTCTTCAATGGTAGCCCCGCGTTCGCCCACCTCAGCGCCGCGCCATGTAGTCCAGCACCTCGACCACCTCGCCGCCGCGCATATACAGCCGCGGCACGCGCGCCGTGACCCGCGCTATCGCCTCGTTGCGGTTGGTGTCGGCCCAGTCGGCGTACTCCATTATCGGTATCTCGCGCCCGCCGAACAGCGTCGCCACGTCGCCCACCGCCACGCCCGGTATGTCGGTCACGTCGGCCATCAGCTGATCCATGCACGCCAGCCCCGCCAGCGGCGCGCGCTCGCCGCGTATGCTCAGCTGCGCGCCGTACTTGCTCGCCGCGCGCGCATAGCCGTCGCCATAGCCCGCGCACACCGTGGCCAGCACCGTGGGCCGCTGCGCCCGGAACAGGTAGTCGTAGCCCGCGCCCTCGCCCGGCGCAAGCCGGCTCAGGTGCGTGACCCGCGCCCTGAGCGCCGCTATCACCGGCTCGGCGGTTATCGGATCGACGTAGCGCGCCGGCCACACACCGTACAGGAACGCGCCCACCCGCACCATGTCCAGCTGATGCTCCGGATAGCGCACCATGCCTATGCTGTCGTCAATGTGGAAGTAGCGCGGCGCCACGCCGTGCGCGCGCAGATACGCCCGCGCCGCGTCAAACCGCGCCAGCTGGCGCTCGTCCTCCTCGCGGTTCACCAGCGCCAGGTGCGAGTACACGCCCTCCAGCCTCAGCCCCGGCTCGCTCAGTACCCCGGCCAGCTCCGCCAGCGCCTCCGCGCGGCAGTCGAACCCCAGCCGGTGAAAGCCCGTGTCCAGCTTGGCGTGCACGCGCAGCCCCTGCGCCGCCGCGGCCTGCACCTGCGCGCGCGTCCACACCGTGCACACCAGATCCAGCGCCGCCGCCTCGCCCATGCGCGCCAGCGGCGTGTCGCCCAGTATCATTATCTGCGCCCCGGGCAGCGCCGCCCTCAGCGCCCGCGCCTCGCTCAGGCACGCCACCGCCAGCATGTCCACGCCCGCCGCCCACAGCGCCCGCGCCACCGGCGCCGCGCCCAGCCCGTACGCGTCCGACTTGACCACCGCCGTCAGCGCGCAGCCCGGCCCTGTTATCGCGCGACACTTGCGCACGTTGCGCTCCAGCGCGTCCAGATCCACCTCCAGCCAAGCCCTGTCCATATACGCCCGCGCGTCCATATGCTGCCTCCCCCCGCCGCTTGGTGTCTCCAGGCTATCATAAACCGCGCGGCGCGTTTTGTCAACCGCGCGCACGGCGGCGCGGCATATACCGGTGCGCTATAAACATGTTAAGTCATATGCAAGTATCGCCGGCCCAGATTGACAGTGCTCGCCGATATGAGCTATAATTAGCCGACGGCATATGTCATAATCCGCACTTGAATTTGTCACTTACTGCGCGGGGCAGCCATTGCCCGCATGCGCGCCGATTACATGTCGCTCAGGAGGACTCGCGCATGGCCCTATTCGGCAGGAGCAAAGCACAGGTGGCCGACGACCGACGCGTATTGCGCGGCTACCGATTGATGGTCATATGTATAACGGCGCTGTTCATAGTGACGGCGATATATCTCGGCCGCATATCATACCTGTCCGGGCGCAACGTGGACATGCTGCTGCGCAGCGTATGCGCGCAGTACGCCAGCACGCTCGACGAGCGCATGAACGCGCAGCTGGCCGAGCTGCGGGTCGTAGCGCGCATGATCGAGGCCAGCGGACTGGATTCCTACGAGGAGTGCATCGCGCTGCTCGAGCGCCAGGACACGGTCTACAAGCGCATGGGCATAATCGCGCCCGACGGCACGCTCTATTCGACCGCAGCGCCGCCGCGCTCCATGTCGGCCAGCGACGCCGAACAGCTCGAGCTAATCCGCCAGCGCACCGGCACGTACGGCCTGGTCACCGCCGCGTTCGATGACGACGACGGCCAGAGCGCCGTGCTCTGCGCCGCCAATCTGGCCGAGGACAGCCCTATAACCGGCATGCTGTACGCGGTGCTGTCCGAGGAGCGCTTCTCCGAGCTGGTCATGGGCGACATGGCGGTGGACGAGTACATCTGCGTGACCGACCAGTCCGGCGGCTTCCTGAACATAACCCCGCCGCTGCGCGCCGTGCTCGCGCAGGACGACTCGCTGACCGCAAGCTTGAGCGCGGCGCTGACCGACTCGGCGCGCGGCAACTTCAACGTGCTCAGTTGGGGCGATTACCGGCTGGCCACCGCGCAGCTGAGCTACAACGGCTGGATAATGGCCCAGCTCACGCCCCACTCCGAGGTATGGGACATAGACGCGCGCGACGCCACCGCGGGCGCGGTAATATCGCTGACGCTGCTGGCCGCCGCGATAGCCCTATCCGCGTTCGCGGTGTGGCGGCAGGCGCGCGGCCGCGAGAACCGCGTGCGCGAGGCCGGGCTCGATCCGCTGACCGGCATACACAACCACCTGGGCTTCGCCAACGCCGTAAGCGCGCTGCTGAGCCGCCCCGGTGCGCAGCGATACGCGCTGGTGCTGCTGCGCACCGACGCGCAGGACGTGTACGGCGCGCACTCCGGCTACGCGTCCGGACGCCAGGCGCTGGAGACCATCGCCCGCGCGCTAAGCGACGAGTGCGAGTCGGGCGAGCTCTGCGCGCGGCTGGAGGGCGGTCAGTTCCTGATGCTGCTGCGCTTCAGCGACACCGCCGACGCGCTGCTGCGCGTGAAGGCGCTCAACTCCCACCTGATAACCCGCCTGTCGCTGCGCACGCACATGCACTACGGCATATACGTGACCGGGGACGACCGGCTGCCGCTCAACCAGATGATAGAATGCGCGTCCGAAGCCGCGCGGCGCGTGATGCGCAAGGGCGATCTGGTCGGCCTGTACGACGACGAGCTGCACCGCCGCCAGCAGCAGGACGAGGCGCTGCTGGCCCGCGCCGCCGAGGCGCTCAGCTCGGGCGAGTTCGAGGTGCGCTATCAGCCGCTGCGCGACGCGTCCACGCTGGGCATAGTCGCCGCCGAGGCGGTCGCGCTGTGGCATCAGCCCAGCGGCGCGGTGCTGGCGCCGGCCGAGTTCGTGCCGCTGCTGGTGCGCAACTCAATGACCGGCCCGCTCAACCGCTTCATACTCGAGCGCGTATGCCGCGACCTGCGCGCCGAGGCCGACGCCGGACGCATGCCCGCGCGCGTGCTGGTGCACATATCGCGCGACAGCCTGATAGACGACGCGTTCCTGCGCGCCGCGCAGCAGCTGATGCAGCAATACGCGCTGGGCGAATCGCGCCTGGAGGTCGTGCTGGGCGAGGCGGTGCTGTCCGACCCCGCCGCGCTCAATGCAAACGCGCTGCAGCAGCTCAACACTGCGGGACTGCGCGTCTGCGTGGACGACTACGGCCAGGGCGTGAGCTCGCTGTGCGCGTTCGGCGACATGCCGGTGGACGCGATACGGCTTGCCGATTCGTTCTGCGAGCGCGCGCTGGAGACCGACAAGGGGCATGAGCTGCTGCGCGGCCTGGTCGCGCTGGCTAATTCGCTGCACATGGACGTCTACGCCGGCGCGGTCACAACCGCCCAGCTAGAGCTGCTGCGCGCCTGCGGCTGCGCGTGCGTGCAGCGCGTGCGCGACGCGCAGGGCGACGATTCGGAGTACTGCGCGCTCGCCGACGTACCCCCCGCCGCGCCGCCCACGGGCGACGAGTTTGACGACTGGGCGTGAGACAGCGCGCACCGGGCCGCCGCGCGCCGCGAGTTGATTTAGACGCGCTGCGAATTATATGCGCATGGGATTATTCAAAACAGTCCCGCAACGTCAGTTACATGACCGCAGCGCGCAGTAACCGACCATGACCGTTGCGATCTGCATTGAGCTGTCTGTGCTCGAACAGCTTTCTTCAATACAGTGACCGGGTCGCCGCTTCTTGCGGTAGCCCGGTCAGTCTATTGACAAAGCATACCTCACGCGGTCTGATTGGCCAAACGTGCAATGCCAGCCAGCATAACATGCAAATCAAAGTGGAACGCTGCTCGAATCAGTCTGACTTTGCGGCAGCTCCGTCACGATGTTTCAAAAAGTTGTTTGAAGCAAACCCGCTGTCCAACCGCTGGGGTTTGCCAGCGGTCTGACCGGGTCGCCGCATCTTGCGGTGGCCCGGTTTGGCATCGACAGGCGTCGCTGTCGGCGTGTGTGCTGCCGGACAGCCTGTTTGCTGCGCAAGTGTCCGCGCGGCTTTGCGCAGGCGGCGCTGACGGTTCTGTGCATTGAAGAGATGTCCCTCGCACCGGCTGTTTGGCCGGGCATGCGGTTGGAGCGTTCAAATGATGCAGTATGCAGACCCGCATCTGACACGACGGCCTATATTGCAACGTCGGCTGCATATAAGCGCAGAGATGGTGGGCATAATGCCGGGTTCAGTAAGTAAGCTAGAACGCCCGCGCGGCTATATCCAGGCCGCGCGGGCGCCTTCATGTCTGGTGCGCATACCGACAATGTGCGCCAGCTCGTTTGATTGGACTGTCATCCGGCGCATTCAACCCGCTTCGCCCGCAATCGCCCAATCGCCTCGCCCGACAAGTCGAGCCGCCGTCGCATCCCCATTCGCAACGGCGGCTCGGCGCATCAGGCCCACGCCCGCGCGCGGCCGGTCTACTCTATGCCGAACATGCTCAGATCGAGCGCGTTCACGCCCTTGCCCATCAGCGCCGCCGCGTACCGGCCCGACAGCGCCCGGCGCATCACCCGATCCACGTCCTGGAGCGTCACCGCGTTTATGCGGCTTATCACCTGATCCTCGCTGAGCGTGTCGCCCATCAGCAGCATGCGCCGGCCCAGCGCCGACATGCGGCTCGACGCGCTCTCCAGGCCCAGTATGTACGAGCCCTTGAGCTGCTCGCGCGCCTGCGTGAACTCGCGCTCGCTTATGCCGCCGTCCAGCGCGCGGTCTATCTCCTCGCGCAGCGCCTCCAGCACGCTCTGCGCGTGCTCGGGCCCGGTGCCCGCGTATATCGCCAGCGCGCCGCAGTCCCGGTAGCTGGTCGGGTACGAGTACACCGAGTACGCCTGGCCCTGCTCCTCGCGTATCCGCTGGAACAGCCGCGACGACATCGCCCCGCCGAACAGGTTGTTGAATATGCTCAGCGCGTACACGTCCTGCGAGCCCAGCTCCACGCCCCGCGCGCCCAGGCAGATCTGCACCTGCTCTATGTCCTTCTCGCGCCGCCGCACGCCGTATTGCAGCTCGCACCGGCTCAGCTCCGACGCCTCGCCGCGCATGTCCCAGCCCCCGAACATCCGCTGCGCCAGCTCCACCACCTGCGCCCAGTCGTAGTGGCCCGCCAGCGCCAGCACCGCGTTGGCCGGCCGATACATCCGCGCCCGGTACGCCGCCAGCTCGTCGCGCTTGAACGCGCGTATGTTGTCCGCCGGGCCGAGTATCGTCATGCCCAGCGGGTGCTCGCCGAACAGCGCCCGGGCCAGCATCTCGAACACCACGTCCTCGGGCGAGTCCTCGTTCATGCCTATCTCCTCGAGTATCACGCCCTTCTCCTTTTCGAACTCCTCGGGCGCGAGTTTGGCGCGCAGCACCATGTCGGACAGCATGTCCAGCGCCAGCTCTATGTGCTCGTCTATCACCTTGATGTAGTAGCAGGTGCACTCCTTGGACGTGAACGCGTTGAGCTGCGCGCCCACGGCGTCGGTCTGCTCGGCTATGTCGCGCGCCGAGCGGGTCTCGGTGCCCTTGAACAGCATGTGCTCCAGGAAGTGCGACATGCCGTTCTCCGCGGGGCGCTCATACTGCGAGCCGGCGCCTATCCACACGCCCACCGACACCGAGCGGAAGTGCTCCAGCCGCTCGCCGATTATCGTTAGCCCGTTGTCCAGCACAAGTTTATCGTACATTGGCACTCTCCCAATACTTTTTGATTATATTATGTCCGCGCACGGCGAATCAATCCGCGCGGCCCGGCGCAAAGCCGGCGCAACGCGCGGCCGGCCTGACGCGTGATCGCCGCTGCGGTCTGCCGGGCGCAGACTGTGCGGGATTATGCGCGTGCGCAGGCTCATGCGCAGGGTTCGGCGCACGTCGACGCGCGGCGTGCTTGGCGCTAGCGCATACATTCCCACACTCACAAATTGCGCAAGGCGCCTGCACAGCCGCCTTCACGCACAGCGCGGCGCTACCGTGTCAATAAATGAACCTCAACACCCCGCACAGCGCACCCGCACGGTGGCGCACAGCCTTATTGACGCAAGGGCGCACATTCCCATGCTCGCAGCTTGCGCAGGCCGCTTGCCCAGCCTTCATGCGCACAGTGCAGTGCTACCGCACCCACAAATGACCAGCGGCACCACGCACGTTGGCGCACAGCCTTATTGACGCAAGAGCGCACATTCCCACGCTCGCAGCTTGCGCAAGCCGCTTGCCCAGCCGTCCATGCGCACAGCGCGGCGCTACCGTGTCAATAAATGAACCTCAACACCCCGCACAGCGCACCCGCACGGTGGCGCACAGCCGACGCAAGGGCGCACATTCCCATGCTCGCAGCTTGCGCAGGCCGCTTGCCCAGCCTTCATGCGCACAGTGCAGTGCTACCGCACCCGCAAATGACCCGCAGCGCCCCGCACAGCGCAGCCCGCGCCTGCGCGCGACCGCCTCACTCCGCCTCTTCCACGCGGCGCAGCACGCCGTCCACTATCGCATACTTGCGGCGGCGGTTTATGTCTATCTTGCGCTCTATCTCGGCCTGCATGTCAAAGCCCAGCATCTGGCCCAGGCCGAGTATGTATATCATAGCGTCGGCCAGCTCCTCGCCCACGTTGCCGTTCTTGCGGCAGTACGCCTCGAACGCCTCGCCCAGCTCGCCGTACGCCAGGCAGAACTCGAGGTTGACGTCGGTCACGTTAAAGCCCTTGTCGAGCTTGTTCTGATATACCTCCTGCTGCATCTCGCGCAGCGTCATGCGCATCATCTCCCACGATATCAAAACGGGGCATGGCGCGCGCGGCGCTCATGCCCCCCGGGTTTATCAGTTGTTGGGCCTGCGGGGCGGACGGCGCTCGCGGTCGCCGAACGACGGCCGCGGCGGGCGGCGCACCGGCATCTCGTTGTTGGTGTAGGTTATGTCGTTGCGCACCAGGTTGATGCGGCCCTGCGAGTCGATCTCGGCCACGCGCACCTCCAGCTCGTCGCCGATGTTGACCACGTCCTCGACCTTATCCACGCGCTTGTCGGCCAGCTTGGATATGTGCACCAGGCCGTCCTTGCCCGGCGCGAACTCCACGAACGCGCCGAACTGCATTATGCGCACTACCTTGCCCTTGAACACGTCGCCGACCTGCGGATCCTTGGCTATGCCCTCTATCATCAAGCGGGCGCGCTTGGAGGCTTCCTCGTCGGGCGTGGAGATGTACACGCGACCATCGTCCTCGATGTCGATCTTGACGCCGGTCTCGGCGATGATCTTGTTTATCATCTTGCCGCCGGGGCCTATGACCTCGCGGATCTTGTC
>CAWVGT010000190.1:0-33386 GCA_963928645.1 Candidatus Fimadaptatus sp. | reverse complement strand
TATTGTTCGGCGCTCAGCCCACTATTTTGACAAAGCTGTTCTCGCGCAGATGGTTCAGTACTTGTCGTAATGGTTATAGCCTTATCTACATGTTTAGCATGATTCGATATATACGTTCGCCAGATCAGGTTAATTAAACTCGGAGCATGCTGCAGTCAGAGCTCGTCAACGGTCTGGGCTGAGCGCCGGGTACTGCACGGCGCTCAGCCGCTTTACATCAATGTCCGTTGTCCCTTAAGTGCGGCAATTGGTATAGTCAATGCAACATGATCCCGGAACAGGGCTCACTCAGGCAGTTCGTGCTGCCGCTGTACGCCTGCCACGGCAGCGCCCCCCCAGCCCGCTAACGCACCCGCGTCAATGTCCCGCCGTCCATCTCGCACACCACGTCGCACAGCTCCTCGATATCCAGCGGGTTGTGGCTCGCGAGCAGTATCGCCCTGCCCTGCCGGCGCAGCGCCCCAAACAGCGCACGCATGTCCTCAACTCCGCTCTTGTCCAGACCGTTCATGGGCTCGTCCAGCAGCAGCACGGCCGGATCCTCCATTATCGCCTGCGCTATGCCCAGGCGCTGCTTCATGCCCAATGAGTACTTGCCCACCCGCTTGTTGACGCAGCTCAGCCCTACCCGCTCAAGCGTCGCATGTATCTCGGCAGCGCCTATCCGGTTGCGGATCCGCGCAAGCAGCCTGAGGTTTTCATATGCCGTGTACTGCGGCAGGAAGCTCGGTGTCTCAATTATCGCGCCCATGTCGTCCGGGAAGTCCACATCCCTGCCCACGCGCTGGCCCGCAACCACCACCTCGCCCCGCGCCAGCGGCACCAGGCCGCATATCGCGCGCAGCAGCATCGTCTTGCCCGAGCCATTGCGCCCTATCAGCCCGGTTATCGTGCCGGGCTCGGCGCGCAGGTTGATGCCGCTCAGCACCCTATCCGCTCCTATCGTCACGCACACATCGGTCAGTTCCACGCCCAGGCCAGCCCTGTCGACTGGCAATGCGCCTTTGCCTGTATTCATGTTATGCTTGCCTCCTATACTGCCCCGTCCTGCGCCGCATATGCGCGTGGGCACGGCGGATATTGCCCTTCAGTTCGACAGCTGAACCGCCGTGCGCAGCATTGCTCCGCAGCTCCCCGCCCCACCTGTGAGGGACATGTCTTGCGCCAGCGCGTCGGGCGGAGCGCCTCTGTCAATCGTGTTCACTCCACTTTCATGCAGATAAAGCTGTGCCGCCTGAGCGCCAGCTGCTGCACCGCAAGCGCAATCACCAGCAGCAGCGCGTAAAACGCGACCGTCTGCCCTGTGCGCGCAGCGCTCATGCCGTTCCACGTCAGCATCGAGCGGCCGTATACCGATATATGCCTGAACCAGTCGATCTGGAACAGCTCCATGCAGTAGCAGACCAGCTCCACCGCAACGCCTATCGCTATGCCCCGATTGTGCGTCGACAGCATATTCACGGTCATGACCAGCTGTACGATCGACAGCGCGTGCAGCACCTGGAGCATCAGCTCAAACATGGCCGCGGACATCGGCGAAGCGTACTGCACGGCTACCACCGGCAGGTACTCGCTGACGTAATCGGCAAAAGTCGCAAACGGGCTCCAGACGTCCTTCGCGTATGCGCCCGGAATGGCCAGCAGCACAGTAACCAGCAGCATAATGACGTATACGCCGACGGTTATTATGACTGTAAACAGCACTTCGGCCAGCCACCATTCGCTCTTGCGGCACCTGAGCAGCATATAGAGCGACTCGTGCGGCAGCTGCGCCGCGTCGCACAGCGCGATGAGCACGCCGCCCACCGGCAGCATTATGAGCCAGGGGGTCGAAAAGAAGTACACGAACGGTTCAAATACATTGTATACATAGCCAATCTGCTGCGCCCTCTTTTGCAGCATGACCGTCGCCACCAGCGCCATGGCCACCGTATAGGCCACTGCGACATATATCCGCGCGTCATTCAGGCACAATCGCAGCCTGCCTGACAGCATGCGCGCGCAGCGCTGCACGCTAAATCCGACCATTCTTAAGACTCCTCATCACACCCCGTTTGAATGCCAGGTATATCAGCGCGAGCTCACAGCAGGGAATCACAGTCAGTATAACAAGGCCCATCGGACGATTCGCCTGAAAAACGGGCATGAGATACAACAGTTCGCCCGGGTCGAATATGCGCCATTCGACTGCCTGCGCCAGGTATGTCAGCGTCAGGTAGATGACCTGCGGCGCCACCACTGCGACATATCTATTCACCATCCACGCCGATACGGCCAGCCCCACGCACGCCCACAGCCCGCCAAACACCCCGACCATGAGTATCTGCACCGCGAAAAACGGCGCTCCACCCCATATCAGCAGCGGCGCGAACAGCCCCGATTCCAGCGCCGACGCATTCGCCGGATCGTACCGATAGCCGCCGCATATGGCTGCGATTATCACTATGTACACCGCGACCGGCAGGCTGAGCGTCAGTGCGCCCGACATGAACGCCGCGCGGTACTTTGCCGACACATAGCGCTTGAGCTGGCCGCAGCGCAGCGCGCGCATGCGCAGCATACCGCTGGTCGCGTCGCTTACATACGCCGCAGCATATGGAAACCCGCTCAGCAGCGGCGCCAACAGCACCAGCATGCCGAACAGCATGGTGATCGTATAGCGCTCGGGGCTGTCGTGCATGCGGGGATACTCGCCGGTAAGCGTGCGCCAGAGCGGATCAAACGAATCGTCTATCAGCACGGCCAGCGTCAGCGCCATCGCCGCATACAGCCACGGGTTGCGCAGCGCCTGTCGGCATTCGGAGCGGAACGCTCCCGAACTATTTCCAATGCGCGTCATAGCAGATACTCACCCGTCCTTGCGTCAATATACAGCTCAATGGCCGACCACGTGCCCGAAAAGAATCCGGTGGAAAACTGCCACGCCGGTATCATGCTGCGCTTCAGTCCGCCCCCGCGCCCGTCGCCTATCACGTCCGCTCCGTCGCCCTCCACCGGTTGAGGCAGGTAGACCAGCGAAATGCTGTCCAAAGTATACTCGGACGCCAACTGCGGCAAGATGGGCAGCGGCATTGCAGCAGCCATATCCATCAGCCGCGCCGCAGCCTCCTCAGCGCTTATCAGCGGCTGGCTCTCGCCCGTCTCCACGACATCGTACAGCGTGCCCTCCACCCTGTATATGCCGCTGTCGCAGACATATATAATGAAGTATTCGCCCAGCGACAGGCCCCAGGAATACTGGCACATGCTGGTGCTTACGCCTATGCTGGAGGGTATGCCGCCGTAATCGTGCGCAAAGTAAAAGCGGTAGTTCTGAAACTCGGTCACATCAAGCACGTCGGTGCGCACCAGCAGCATGTCCAACCCCAGCGCGTCCACCAGCGCCTGCGCCTGTGCCTGGCAGTCCTCGCGCGTGCGCCGCATGCCGCTGGCGCGGCCGTCGCCATCGGCGTCGCCGGTCTGCTGCCACCTTTCTATGTTCGGTATCGCGTTCAAGTCCATGCCCGCAGAGTTCGAGCCAATAACAGTGCCCAGCCCATGCGTTAGCTCCAAATACCCGCCCGACGGCGAGCTGTAATGCTCTATCCACGGAAAATCAGTCTGGTACGGCCAGTCGATTCCGGTTATATCGCGGTCTTCGGTGCGCTGCACGGACGCATGCGCGTCGCCAAAGAATACCTGCGCCGCCGCCGCTGAATTGTCAAAGTGAACCGGCAGGCAGACGTATGCGGGCGCGCTGTCGTGGCCGGCATGGTGTACCTGCGCGTCCACGCTGAGCGTGAGTTGCTCATCCGGAGCGTAGCTGCTCACAAATGGTATGTCCAGCCTGATCCGGCTCGCGCTGTCCCCGGCATACTCCACGCTGCCCGGCGGGAGCGTGGATGAGCCGAGCACGTCGGACGGCGCCTGTTGACATGCGCTCAGCAGCGCAAGCGTCAGCATCAGCGCAATTATCAGACATCTTTTCATTTTAGCCTCCTGTCTGTGAAGCGCGATTGTCTGTGTCAGCCGGCGCCGTGTCCGTGTTTTGCCGGCGCGCTTTACATGTTCATTGTAGCAGTACGCCGCCCTTGTTGTTTTTGGTTTTCCTTTTTATATGCTTGCGATTTCGTGCTTGGTTTCTTGCGATTTTCTTGCGGATGGCCGCGTTGGCATTGCTGAAATTTGGAGCGCGCCCGAGTTACGATAGTAAACAGAGGCTTGAGGCTGTACTAGGCGGCGTGGTTTGCTGAGATATGAATTTCGATTTGCAGGCTGTACGTATATTCTGGCGGGCGCAGTATGTCGCACTTATGCGCATGTCCATGAATATCTTGCGCTGAGCAAGCCCTAAACGAACAAACAGCCGGCACGCCGAGTTCGCACGGCTCTGCGCCGACTGAACTGCAGCCACAGGCTGAGCGGCTCGCCCGGCCGCGCAAAGACATGCGGCCGGGCTCGCTGCACAAGCCCGGCCACATCCATCGATCTGCGCATTTAGTTGGTACATAAACACCTAATTGCATTCGCTAAACCTGCGAACTGGCGGATTCGATACCGCGTGTGAACGCATGGCCTGGACAGCGCCATGCCACGCGGCTCGGTTGCAGCGCGCCGTTTACAAGCTTACAGCCCTATATGGCGTCGTCACTCCGGAAATGAGTACACTGCGATGCACTCGCGCGGATTGGCAGTATTGAACAGGTCGCGGCAGTCGATAATGTCAAGCCGCCGCGCCTCAGGCGTGTCGTCGAGGCACTGCATGTACTCCTCCGACGGATAATAGCAATACAGCGTCATCTCCCGCGGATTCGCATACCACGCCGCCTTCAAATGGCGCAGCACCGCCTCAAACACCTTCAGCGAAAACGGATTGAAGAAGAAGAACGCGTCCTCGTCGGTCAGCTCGTACTGCTCGGCCAGGCAGCAGATGAAGCTGGTTCGGTCGCCCACGCGGGACGCCTTCCGGTTCTGCCGGGCCAGTTCTATCAGTTTGCGCGACTGGTCAATGCCGGTCACGCGGCAGCCTATCTCGCTGGCCATGAAAAACGCCACGCGGCCCTTGCCGCAGCCGTAGTCCAGCAGCCGCTGTTTTCGGCGGATGTATCCGCTCATCGCGAGCCGCTCCAGCACCGCATATGGCGTCGGCTCGTACGACGCATAGTTGGCGTTCGGCTCGTCCTCGCGCCCGGTCGTCCTGACGCGCAGGCGCCTGTCCCATTCGCGCTCGGTCATTGCACCCTCCTGTCGGGCCGACTGGCCCTGGTTCGCTCCTTATACAGTTTAGCATATCGCCCGGCGCGAATGCAAGGCCGGCGTTCGGCGCAAATCCGCAGTTTGCGCGCGTTCAGGCGCGCCGCTCACTGTGCGGCGACACGGTAATCCTCCATATGGCAGACCTCGTCGCACAGCTCGGATATGTCAGCCTGCACATGGGTCGCCACGACTATCGTCCTGCCCTCGGCCGCCAGCCTGCGAAACAGCGCGCGCATCTCTTCCGCGCCGCGCGCATCCAGATTCGACATAGGCTCGTCCAGCAACAGCAGCCGCGGCCCGCCCAGCAGCGCCATGGCTATGCTCAGGCGCTGCTTCATGCCCATAGAATACTTGCCCACGGGCTTGCGCTCGCCCGGATCCAGGCCCACCTGCCCTATCAACCGCGCGATCTCCGCTCCGCAGGGGCGGCCCGTCAGCGCGGACAGTATCTTCATGTTGTCATACGCGCTCTTTCTGAGCAGCAGGCCCGGCTGCTCGATCGCAATGCCGGTATCCGGCGCAAAGTCCACGTCCCGGCCCACCTGCCGGCCAAATACCTCCACCGTGCCGCCGCTGGGCCGCACCAGCCCCGCGATGCACTTCATTAGCACGCTCTTGCCCGAGCCGTTGCGGCCTATCAAGCCATATATCCGGCCCGGCTCGAACCGCAGCGTCACCGCACGGAACACCTCCCGGTCGCCAAACCGCTTGCTCAGCTCGTCAAGCTTCACTGCCGTCATGACAAATCCACCTCCGCTCCGGTATAATCATAGCGCCCGACCAGCGTCAGCGCGACCATCACAAGCGCCAGCACAGCAATCGCCAGCACCGCATATGACGCGCCCAGCGTGGCCACATATCTGTTGCTTCCGGCCACCTGATGCCACTCGAGCGACGCGTGATAGTGCACAGACACCGCCGAGATCACCGCAAACATGCCGTCATCACTCGAAAACATGCCCATCGCCCACGAGATTGCGTTTGCAACGACCAGCAGCACGAAGCTGCCATTGCGCAGCTTCATGCGCGCCACCAGCGACGCCAGCCCGTATACCAAGCCCATGAGCCAGAACAGCGAAGCGCTTATGCCAAACGCCTGCCACGGCGTGTAGTTGGACACCACGTGCCTGGACAGCGTCAGCTGCATCTCGTCCGGCGACAGCGCCGTCCGACCACTCAGCGTCTGCAGCAGCACCGGCCGGCTCCATTCGTCGGTCAGGCTCAGGTTGGGCAGCGCGGCCGCCACTGTAACGCCAAACACCAGCGCCGTCATCAGCAGCGCCGTAAGCGCTATGTACAGCATTTGCCCGCACATCCAGCTCCGGCGCGTGCCCCGCATGAGCGCGTTGGCCGTGAACGGCTCGTATGCCGGCAGATCGCCAAACAGCAGCAGCAACGCCGTGCTGAACAGCAGCATCGCAAATCGCCAGCTCATAAGCGCCGTGAAAGTCTCGGCGCACTGCAATGGCTGGCCCAGCTGCTTGGCGTTTTCGGCAAACGGCACTGCGTATATTATCGCAAGGCACGCTATCATACCGAGCAGTATGGCCATGCGCGGCGCGCTGCGCCATTTGCGAAAGCAGCTTCGCGCCGACTGTACCGCAAACCTAACCATTCTCACGCCGCAGCCTCCTCTCAAGCGCCAGCCTGAAGCACGCCATCGTCGCCATGTACAGCGCCGCCTGATACGCCGCCAGCTTGTAAAACTCAAACCCCTCCTGCCAGCGCAGCTGGAGCAGCATCTCCAGCGGCTGCAGCCAGGGCGGCAGCGCCAGCGCGCAGCAAAAGCAGATTATAAACGGCACGAGGTAGCCCACATACCTGTTGGGCGAGAACACCGTCGCGACCAGCCCTGCGCCCGACCAGATCGCGCCAAATGCGAACGCCTGCGCGGCGATCGTCAGCATGAGCAGCCAGTTGCCATCGCGCCGCTCGAGCAGCGGCAGCCATGCGTCCGGCGTGCCGCCCAGGTCGGCAGCGGGCGCATACGGCCCGAACAGCGCCGCGCAGCTCGCCGCAAACAGCAGCACTCCCAGCATTAGCGCCAGTCCGCCACCCAGCGTCGCGCCGACGAACAGCGCATACTGGTAGCCGGTGCGCCCGCTCCGCAGCAGGCGCAACCGATAGAACCCCGCCTCCACGTCGCCGACAAACTGGCCGCTCGCCGCAAACGCGCACAGCAGCGGCGCGGCGTATATGTAGTAGCCAAAGTGCAGCGATATATTGAAGTTATACGCGTCGCCAAACTCGCCCCGTCCATACAGCACCCGGTTCACGCCGGCATCGGCGACCTCCGCCATCAGCACCGCATACAGCATCAGCGCCGCGATCCAGAAGTTCGGCGCAGAGAGCGTCAATCTCAGGTCGACGCCCAGCGCCCGCAACCAATTGTGCCGCTTCATCACTCCAACACCTCGCCGGTAAGCGCATCTATGAACATCACGAACACATCGGTCTGATTGTAGTTCACCTGCGCGGCAAACCTCCATGCCGGGCGCGCCTGCACGCGCGCGTCCACGTCGTGCTCCCATTCGGCCTTTGAGCGTTCCAACCGATAGCACAGCCCGACCTCGCGTATCTCCACATTGCCGTCCGGGGGATAGCAGGGCGCGTAGTCCATGTTCTGCTCGAGTATGCGCAGCGCCTCCTCCAGCGGCACGGCTATCGGCGAATTGCTCTGCTCAATGAAGCTCCGGTAAGAGCCCTCCACCAGGAATATACCCGCATCGTCGATATACACGCGCAGCCCGTCGCCGTACAGCTCGAGCGCAGTGCGATCCGGCATGCTGTCCATCGCCACCGGTATGCCGTCAACAATCCGGCGCAGTTCCACTATGTAATAGCCAGTAGTGTTCGTCACATAGTTCGGGTCGAATCGCCGCTTGTCCATGTTGCCATCCGGCGGCATGGTGTAGCACACGCCCAGCTCCAGCCCCGTCCATCCCAGCCCGGCCTCGAGCTGGTCGCGCCACTCCAGCGCCATGGCCCGAGCCTGGTCGGGCGTGGTGCTTATGCCCTCCGCCTGGGCGCCGGGCGTTGCATTGGCATAGTCCATCATTATGCCGACGTCGCGATATACCACCCATAAGTCGGCGCCATACGCGGCGTAGCTCGCAAACCGCCCGTCAAGCTTCATTACGTGCGCATATTCGAGTTCGGCATCCGCATCGTACTCCCGCGCCCTGTTCTCCAGAGCCGAGCCCACGTCGCCAAAGAACATGCGCTGCCAGGCTTCCTCGGTGCTGGGCGCATAGTCGGTCGCGTACACCGCGAGCGCATCGCCCGGAGGTATGGCCACGTCTGCGTCTATATTGAGCGTCAGGAACGGACTTGTAAGCGTCAGATCCAGGTGTTCAGCCTGAGCGGGCGCTTGGCTGCAGAGCGTAAGCGCCGTCAGCGCCGCGCATATTAGCGCGCAGTTCCTCAGTTTCACGTCAATCCCCTCCTCGGCGATTCGGATGGTTGCTAGTCAACCTCAAAGCATATGTCCTCTGCGGGATGCTCGCCAGTCTGGGCGTACACGGGCCGGAGCCGGTACTCGTCCACGCCGTCGGGCAGCGCAAACACCAGCATGAAGTCAAGCCGGTCGCCATCGACCATGGCGTACCAGTTCACGGGCTCATACCGCTCGCCGCCCGAGTACAGCACATAGCCACATATGTAGTCAACCTCGCGCGCGTCCACATCCTCGGCCAGCCACTCGTTCGGCGGCGTCAGCTCGAGCTGCGCCCATATGCTCACGCTGTTGCGGCGCAGCGTCGCCTGCACAGCGTAAACATCGAATGTCCCGCGCGCGTCCTGTGCGCTCGTGCTGTCGTTGCGGCGTATCGAAACAGGCGCAAGTACGGTTCGCATGCCCATGTTCCAGACGTACAGCCCGGTGTCGTCCAGCCAGTATGCCAGCTTGATCCGAAGCAGCATCAGATCCAGCGCCAATTCGTCCTGCATGCGCGCGCTCTCGGGCAGCGGCATGCCGAATTGCCTGAAGCCCACAACGGTATCGGCGGCCCTGCGCTCCTCGCCGCCCTGCATCAGCTCGATGTATACGTCGCCATCAGTCAGCGCGCCGTCGCCCAACTCAGTGCGCAGCACCGTCACGCTCGCACAGCCGTTGGCCGCATACTGCGACTTAAGCGCCTGCCATACGCCGCTCTGTTCAAGCTGCGCGATCGCATCCGAATCGAGCTGAGCCGGCTGCGCCTCCACGGGGCGCTCGCTGACAGCGCCCGAGATGAGCACGTCGGGGCAGTTCAGCGCATATGCCAGGCTCAGGTACTCGCCATCGTAATACGCCTGGTCAACCGTAAGCCGCGCCTCCGGAAAGCCATCTGCCGCGGGTACAGTCGCGCTCATCAGGTCAGTTTGGGCGCTGCCATCTGTCAGCGCCAGTACGCCGTTGCCGCGCTGGCTGAAATAGGCAAACAGTCCCATTCGGAACGCCATCGCCGTGCCGACTGTCACCAGCAGCGCTATCAGCGCCACCAGTATGCCTATGGACACTCGGCGTACACCGCTTCTGCGCGCAGACAATGTGCGCATCTCGGCGAGCACTTTCGCCCGGGTCGCGGGCTGCATGCGCACGCCGCTCAGCTGCCTGTCCAGCGCCTCCCTTATCCGCTCGTCCATCAGATCCCTCCTTCCATCAGCGCTTTGAGCTGTGCCCTGGCGCGGCGCAGGCGCGTCGACACAGTGGCCATCGGTATGCGCAGCGCCTGCGCGATCTCAGCGGTGGTCAGCTGCTGGTAGTAATACAGCATAATGACCTGTCGGTACTTGAGCGGCAGCGCCATTATGGCCTCGCCCAACACGTCCAACTCGTCTGCAGCGCCACACGCATTCGGAGTCAGCTCATCCACAGGTTTGCGCAGATCAATGTGACGCAGCCAACCGCTCCTGAGCATGCTACGGCAGGTGTTTATGGCGATGCGGGTCAGCCAGGTCTTTTCGCTGCACTCGCCGCGAAACGCCGGCAGCGCGCGGTATGCCTTCAGGAACGTCTCCTGCACGGCGTCCTGCGCCAGCTCCCGGTCGCGCAGCATCACGCAGCACAGGCGGCACAGCATGTCGCCGTATTGCTCCATCAGCTCTGTGATCAGGCGTTCCGCGTCGATTTCCGTTGCTCTGTCGTTTGCCACGCCGACGCCTCCTTTTCGCTTCTTCACTTTTATAGACGCAGCGCACCGTGATTTTCTTTCACAGGTTTTGAATTTTGTCGGTTTCTCGAAGGCGAAACGCGCTCGCAGCGGCAGGCTTGCACTCTGTACGGCATCAATCGGCATGGGCAGCGGTTCTGCCAAGGCAAGAGAAGAGCCCGAACCTGCCTGAGCAGATCCGGGCATGGATTGCCGGAATACCCGCAGCGCGTCGGCTGCAATGATTATTGCGTTGCAAACGACCTGTCCGCTTGTGATAAGCGCCGCGCAAACCCGGGCGCCATGTTGTCATGCTGAGCTATGGGCCCGTCCGGTCATTACCGCAACTGCGCGAGTCTGCCGGCGTCCAGCTCATATACTGCGTCGCACAACTCGTCAATGTCCATCGGATTGTGACTGGCGAGCAGTATCGTCCTGCCCTGCGCGCGCAGCGCCTTGAACAGCACCCGCATCTCGCGCACGCCCGCGCCGTCCAGCCCGTTCATCGGTTCGTCCAGCAACAGCACCGCCGGATCCTCCATTATCGCCTGCGCTATGCCCAGGCGCTGCTTCATGCCCAGCGAATACTTGCGAACCGCGCGCCGGTCGTTCGGATCGAGTCCCACGGTTTTTATGGCATCGCACACGTCACTGCGCGAGATCAGGCCGCGTATGCTGGCCAGTCGCATCAGGTTTTCGTAGGCGCTGCACTCGGGCAGCATGCCGGGCGACTCTATCAGCAGCCCGATGCGCGGCGGGAACCTGCGCTTTGACGCGTAATCCACGCCGTCCAGCGTCACGCGCCCCCGCGCCGGCCTAATAAAGCCGCAAATCGTCTTGAACATAACGCTCTTGCCCGAGCCGTTGTTGCCCACTACGCCGTGTATCCGCCCCGCGTCGAATTGCGCGCTCACCTCGCGGAGTATCGCGCGGCGGCTCAGGTTTACGCATACGCCTTCCAGCCGGATCATACATGTGCCTCCTCGTTCGGCATGTCGCTCATCGACGCGCTTGCCGCGCGCCGCGCCATCTGCAGTCGTGTGGCCGCGCTTCAGTTCACCAGTACCGTGCGCAGCCGCGCCGCAACGCACAGCGCCTCTATAATAGCCAATCCGGCCGCGACGCATATCGCGCACATCCACATCAGGTTCAATCCGTCCGATACCGCCCCGCTCCGCAGGTACATCGCCATATCGCAGGGCAGCGCTCGCAGCACGCGCGCGTCCGCCACAAACAGCGGCGCCAGCATCAACGCCGCAAACGCCGCCATGCCCCAGCGCTGATCGCCCGTGAGCCAGGTCAGCGCAAGCTGCGCAAGTCCCACCAGCGCCATCGCAAGCGCCGCGCGCAGCGACACCTCCAACATCATCGCCCATGCGCCCGGCAGCATGCCGCTGTACAGGCCATGCCAGGCCAGCGCGGCCTCGGACACCTTGGGCAGCCGGTTGCCCAAGGCTGCCGACACGAGCGCCGCGCCCAGCACTATCAGCGCATAGTACATAAGCGATATAAGCAGCAGCTTGAGCGCCTGAAAGCGCCAGTAGCTCCTGAACGAGGCGCAGCGCGGCAGGCTCAAACGCTGCATGCGCAGGTCGCGCTCACCGCATTCGCCCATGTACACCGATAGCAGCAGATGCGGCATAAGCCACCTTATCGCCTTTTCCATAGATATGTCTTCCGGCGAGACTCGCACCAATCCGGCCAGCAGCCCAAACGCTCCATCGAACATGCCGCCCTGCACATAGCCGCTGATGCACATTAGTACACATACCACCACATAGCTCCAGAAGCTCCGGGAACGCAGCGCGTTGCTGAGCTCATAACGCAAACCGCGCAGCGTCCGCATGCCTAATCCGCCCATCTGTTCATTCTCCCCTGTATCTGCGCACGCCTATATAGAACACCGCAAACGTCACCGCAAGCCCCGCCAGACAATAGCACAGATGTCCGCAATATCGGGCGTAGCCCTGCGTCCATATGTTCAGATCCGCAGGCGCGTATATCAGCTCCCGCAGCCGGCCGCCACCCAGCCACTGCGGCAGCGCCGTAACCAGTCCGACGCAGATCATGGGCGAGGCGAGCGTTATATACGCGTTGCCCACCAGCGTCGACACGGCCAGCGCCACGCTCGCCATCACCATGCTGCCCGGTATCTGCAGCAGTATCATCACAAAATAGTACAGCTCCGGCCTAGCATATGACATCGCCATCATGGCATTGTACGCGCCCACCACGCGATACGGTATGTCCTGCGCCGGGAAAATCGTGCGCAACAGCACAAAGAACATCGCCTTGCCACAGGCCACGCCCAGCGCGCCGCATATCGCGTTGGCACAGAACCTGTCCACCGCAAACCGCGTGCGCCCGCAGCGCGCCAGTTGATACCTGAGCGCGCCGCTGCCAATGTCGCTGAGATACGAAGTCGAATGCGCAAACGACGCCGCGATGAACGCGACCGGGGTAAGGCCGCCCTTGTACATCGCATTTACCATGGCATCAGAGGCATGTACACGCTCGGTATACGCGTCGGGCAGCAGGCTCAACACCGCCAGCAGCATCGGGAACATCGTCATGAGCATGGCCGCTATCATGCCCCGGCCCATGCCGCGCCGCAGTTCTTCACAGAAGTTTCTCATCCAGCTGCCTCCCCCGCCCGCTCGTCCGCGCCCAGCAGCAACTGCTCCACCTGGCCCGTGATGGCGTTTACTATGCTGGCATTGAGCTCGCCCGTAGACTGCGCATACACCTCCCACACCGGGTAGAGCAGCACGTTGAACGGGTCGCCGTATATCGTGCGCACATGGTATGCCAGCACAATGCGCTCCACCAGCTCATCGCGCTGGCAGTGCGCCGCCAGCGCCCGCAGCGCATCCTCGGGCGATATAACGCGCACGCTGTGCCATATCTCCTCGGCCTGGCCCAGCGCCTGCCCTTCCACGCTCAGCATGGTGCCATCCATGCGCTGTTCCACCATGAGCGCCGCGCCGACACTGGGATGGCCCGTGTATGAATCGAACGCAAACGTGCCGCTGACCGGCAGTTGTGAATATACCGGCTGTATTAGCGTAGTCGCGCCCCCGTCCAGCGTCAGCACCCGCGCCTCGCCCGCCAGCAAACCGCCTGCGCGCAGCAGCTCCACCAGCTCCTCGGGAGCGTATACCCGCCCCGGCTCGTACAGATACGCCCTGAACCGACCCGCCTCGTTCAGATCGAGCGTGCCGTTGTCGTACCACAGCAGCTGATATTTTACATCGTATCCCCTGAAGCCGTAGATCTCAACGTTGGACTCGGCCACCTCGACAGCATCCGCCCGCAGGCCCAGCGCCGCCTGCACGGTCGCAACGTCCACGCCGCCCTGGCGCACGCGCAGCACCGGCACGCGCTCAACGTCCGGCACCTCCACGCGCGCGTCCACGCTCAACACGCCGCCGGCGCCCTCCAGCTCGCAGCGCAGTTCGCCCGCGGCGGCGCGCAGCACGCGCGCGGTGTCGCTGCCGTCAACCATGTAAAACCCGTCGCTTTCAGCCTGCGACGCCGGCGGTAGGCGGAACGGATACGCCAGCGCCGCCAGTATTAGCACCGCCAGCATGAACTTCAGCGCCGCCGGCAGCTGTCGGCGCGGCCCACGCGCGCGCCTCATGCCAACCGCTCGCCGGTGTAGGCGTCGTAGCCATGCGACCCGTCCAGATCGGCTGCACACCACGCCAGCCGGCCCTCATGCGCCGGGCCGACCATGTAGCACAGCCGCAGATCGGCTTCCTGCGCGAGCAGCCAGTCGTTCGGGTTCAGGCGCGCCACCTCGTCCAGCGGCAGCACCGGCGCTTCGCTCTGCCGACCGCTGCTCAGCTCGAGTATGTCGCCGGCAAACGACACTATGCCCTCGTCGGTCACGCCCACTGTCAGCATGGGCGTGACCTGCGGCAGCTGTTGGGTCGTGCCCCTCAGCGGTATGCCCTCCCAGGCGTAGGCAAACTCAATCAAATAGGCGCGCGAGCGCGGCTTGGCGGGATCCTCGGGCTGCACCTTGGTTACAATGACGCCGGTGTGCTTGGCAATGCCCAATTCGTCCTGAATGAACTGCCGCGCGAGCTCAATGGCCTCGGCTTCGGTGTACTTGCCCGCTATATCGCTCGGGGGCGGCAGGTACGCGCCCTCGCCCTCGGAGCGATATGCCAGCGGTATCGCATGATAGCGCTGCATGTTGACATAGTTGCCCGAACAGGAAAACGCGTACTCGCAGTCGGGCAGCGCGCCGCTCGTCACCTCTACGCTCACGCCGCCATACTCGTATACTTGGCTCTCCAGCTCCAGCGCTTCGGCCTGGTCGCCATAAAACGCCGCTATCATCGAGTCCATGTCCATCTGGGGCAGACTTATCGCGACGCTGGCGCATGCTGGCTCCGTCACCTCGTCGCCATATGCCAGCGCCGCCGGCAGGAGCAGCAGCGCACATGCGAGCAATGTCAGTATCCGCTTCATGCTCGTTCCTTCCTCTCCGTCATATGCTGTCGCGCATCTGCGGGCGTACATATGGCAATGGCCGCGCCGCCCGGCGCGCTTTGTACTTGTATGATAGCATGACTTGACACTTGATGCTTCAAGGTTCCCATGCAAAACGCTTATCATTTTCTGTGCCATATCTTGCGATTTTCTTACGAACAGCGCTCGCATGGCGCGATTGCAGCGCTGCAATACATTCATGAAAGCTGTCTTGCAGAGAAGAAGCACCGCTCCTGCGCGAATTTGTTTGAATTGTGGTGACGATGATTGTGCAGAACGTGTTCAATCTCCAGGGGGATTGTGGCGCGTGATATGCGGTTTCGCAGTCCACCTCATTTGACATGCGAAGAACCTGCGCGCGGATTTGTCCGTCCGTTTGCATAGTCAGGCAAATCTCTGCCCGAGTGAACGCCAGCGAATATGCTGCATCTGGATTGAATTGCCGTCGGGATTGCGATGTTTCACACTGCCGCCCACGCACTTATTCTGAAACGGACTCTATGGGCATACCTCTCAACGACCTGGGCTTGGGCAGCATTAAGCGACCCGCGCCCTTTCGGAGGACGCGGGTCGTGCCATCAGCTGTTCAGCGCGCCGCGCCCCATTCGCGGCCATTGTCGCCGTCGGTGCGCACAAAGGGTTCGCGCTCGGCGTACCACTCGTCGTTGCGCGGTGCCCAGAAGTTGGTCAGCGGCCGCGCAAACAGGAAGTCGTTCGCGTTCTTGAGCGTGGGCAGCGGCCGGCGCCCGTCCGCCAGGCTCTCCATGAAGTCGGCCAGCAGCCGCAGGTTGGCGTGCGTGTTGCTCACGCGCAGCGCGCTGCCGGTCTCCAGCCCCAGCACTTCGGAGCACTCGCGCAGATACCGCAGCGGCTCGTCGAACGCGCCATCGTACTCGCGCAGGCACCGCGCCGCCGCCTTGAGCCGCGCCGCGAACTCGTCCGGCGCGCTGAACTGCGCCGCGGCCGCCGCGTCGTACGCCGCGAACAGCTCCTGCGCCCAGCTGAATTTGGCCAGCAGGTACCGGTGCAGCACCAGCGGCCCCCGCATGAACGGCAGATCCGGCGTCGGACGCGCGTTCGCCTCGACCTGCGCCCAGACCTCGCCCAGCCGCTCCACCGCCGCGCGCAGCTCGCTCAGCGCGTCGCCCCGCAGCGCCCGCGCATAGTGTATGAACGAGCCCAGCGGCGAGTCGTCCAGATACGCGCTGCGCCGCAGGTATGAGCCGCTCAGCCCGCCCTCATAGTGGCGCAGCAGCTCGCCCGCCGCGTCGCCGGCCATGTGCCAGTAGTCCAGCAGCGGCCGCCCCACGCCATACGTCTGCCGCGCATATGCCAGGCATGTGCCGTCGCGGCTCGAGCCGCGCGCGAACTCGCCCTGCGCGCCCTGCCACATCAGCGCGCTAGCGGTCGCAAACAGCGGGCCCATCTGCGCGCCGTGATAGCCATGGCCGTATATCCAGTCGGTCGCCAGGCCGCCGCGCACGCTGTACTTGAAGCCGTCGGCGAAGTAATCGCGCTGGTTGTCCGACTGGTTCAGGCACGGCGCGCCGACCGAACAGCCGTGCACCGATGTGGACAGCACCAGATCCGTGCCCGCCAGCAGGTCTATCGCCTCGGTATGCGCCGAGTCGTACTGCCAGTCGAACACCACCGTGCCATCCAGCAGCTTCCCGGCGTAATCGCGCGTGGCCGCGTCGCCGCTGAAGAAGCCCAGCAGCATGTCGCTCCACAGCCCCATCAGCCGGCCGCGCGCCTTGAGCTGGTCGCGCACCCAGCAGAAGTAGTCTATGTAGATCTCGGCCTTGCTCTTGCCCGGATACTCGGCGCGGCAGCGCTCGCACACGCCCAGCGCCTCGACCTCGTCGCCGCCGACGTGTATTATCTCGCAGTCGAACGCGTCCATTATGTCGCTCAGCGCGCCGCTTATCAGCGCGCGAGTGCGGGGATTGGACGTGCAAAGCGCTGCGGAGTCGTCCACGCGCGCGTCCTGGGTCTGCGCATCGTACTCGCCCAGGCCGTGAAACGCCTGCAGCGCAAGCAGGTCCGAGGTATGCCCCAGCACGTTGAGCGCCGGCACTACGGTCACGTTATACTGCGCCGCGTAGCGCTGTATGGCGCGCGCCTGCGCTGGCGACAGATAATCCGGCCGCTGCAGCTCGGGTATCGACGGGAACTGGTAGCGCCATTCCAGATACAGATAGACCGTGTTGAGCTTCAGCTCGGCCATCGCTCGTATGAAGTGGCGCAGGTATTCGTCGCGATAGCCCACGTTCATCTGCGCATACGATATCTGCGCGCCGCGGTGCCGCCACTCGGGCCGATCGGCTATGCGTCCGCAGGGCAGCCCTTCGCCCTGGCGCGCCAGCAGCTCCAGCGTGGTCGCGCCATACAGCGCCCCCGCCGGCGCGCTCGCCGCTATGCGCACACTGTCTTCGCCTATGTCCAGCACATAACCTTCGGGATCCTCAAAGCAGTCGCGATGCTCCGCGCCGTCATAGCGCGCCGAAAACTCGACGCGCAGCTCGCCCGCGCGCGCCCGCCGCTTAGCTCCGCGTTCCTGGGCTGCGGGACAATCATCAGCTCGTCCACTCAGTTCACCTCCAATGCGGGCGTCCGCGCCCGTTCTTTGCCGCTATTATAGCATGATGGGGCGGGCGGGGCAAGCGGAGATGAACGTTTGGGCTATGCTTCAGCCCTGAGCAGCGGCAGCATGCGCTCGCAGTCGCGCTCCGTTATCGCTACGCGCAACTCGCGCGCGCCGCTCTCCTCAAATATATAATCCGCCGGACATCTAAGCAGATAATGCGCCTCCACGGGATACCGCCAGTCCACGCCGAAGCGCACCGCATCGCCCGCCATCTTCAGGCGCCGCACTTCGCCGCCCATCGAGAAGTGGCCGTCGCTCCATATCAACTGCGGCCGCGCATCGTCCCGCGCCTCCACCCGCACCAGCAGTGCGCTGTGCGCCGGCCGCGCGCGGAACATCGCGCGATCGCCACGGCGCATGTCCATACGCCTCCAGCCGGTATTGAACTCTGCCAATGCGTACTTCGCCGCGCAATCCAGTCCCCTGACCATGCCCTCGTCGAGCACAAACTCCATGTCCCGCGCCGCGTCATCCCAGTTTATCAGCGCCACCGTATGATGCCCATCCACCATCACATCCACTATCGACGGATACCGCGCGCCTGAAAACGCATCCATCACCATCGTATCCACGCGCACGACGGGCATTATATGCCTGTACAGGTACAGCCTGTCCGGATCTATCTGCGCTATCGGCTCGGTGGAGCACACCAGGCCGCCGCTCAGGTACTGTACCAGCGCAAGCGTAAACGCCTCGTCGTCGTTTAGCAGTCCCAGCGTCAGATGCAGATTGCGCTCGCGCTGCTCGCGCCGGCGCACCATCAGCGCGTCCGGATCGGTATGCCACCACTCGTTCATGAACGTGCGCAACAACACCTGCTTCATCGTGAACGGCGCCTCGCGACCTCCGCCGGTTATGTGGCGCGACCATGCGCTGAGCACGTCCGAGCCGCTGCGCTGTGCATCCACCACGCCTATCACCGGATCGTACAGTCCGCCGCAGACCAGTATGTATGCGTCCTCGCCCGCGCCGCGGCGTATCGCCGCCATCGCCCGATAATATGCCCGTGCAAGCGGTACGCTTGGGTCGTGATAGACCGCATCGGTCTGCACCACGGCTGCGCGCGTGAAGTCCAACTTGTGATAGCTATACCCCCACTCCCGCGTCAGCATGCGGTACAGCCCCTCCAGCCACTCGAGCACCTCGGGATGCGTCAGATCCAGCACATAGTATGGCGTGCCCATCTCGAATATGCAGTTTTCGCCGTCGCGGCGCTTTAGCAGCCAGTCCGAATGCCGGCTGGCCAGCAGCGACTGTTGCGTGACTATGAACGGCGAAGTCCATATGCCCGGGCGATATCCTGCCGCCGCGATCTCCGCAGCCAGCTCGCGCATGGATATCGGAAACTTATCGTTGGGCTGCCATGCGCCCTCGCTCATCGCCCAGCCCTCGTCGATCTGGAACACGTCAAACGGTATCCTCCGCTCGCGCAATGCCTTCAGATTCTCGCGCACATCGTCGAGCGTGACCGTTATGCCGTAATAGTACCAGGTGCAGTAGACCGACGGAGGCACCGCGCCGCTGCGCGCGCCGTAACGCTGCGCCTTGTCCCGGGCAAACCGCCGTATCGCCGCATTCGCATCTACATCCGCATCCAGCACCAGCAGCTCGGATCGCATCGAGCTGCCCGCGCCCAGAGTCACGCCGGCCAGTGAGCGGCATTCCAAGCGCTCGAGCTCAAATTGCCTGACGGCCAGCAGCATGTCGACCAGGTGATCCCGGCCGGTCGCAAAGCCCAGCGTTAGCGAGGCCGTGCCCGGCACGCTCAACACGCTCAGCTGATCGCTTGTAAAGCACTCGCCCGCATCGACGGCGTTCGAGCCGCCGCCAGTTTCACTCAGGCTGGTTTGAGCGTCCGTATATGCCTCGTCGCGCGAACCCAGGCAGCACACCGACGGCAGTTGGTTCTTGTGCCGCCCCTGGCGCATAAACATCCATCGCCTCAGCGGCACATCCGCCACGCGCAGCCCCTCAGCTCCCGTCAGCAGCAGCGGAGACAGCGAGTCGACATATATATCGCATTCGCACTCATTGACCAGCTCGATGCTCATCGCCACGCGCGCGTCGCCCGCCGAATAAACTGCCCAGCGCAGCCGCACTCGGCCGTCGCTGGCTTCGAGCTCGCGTGGCAGCGCGTCGCCTGTCAGCGCGTCTGTCGTCAGCGAGTGCGCTTCGCCCTTCAGCCGATATGTCGCCGCCCCGCGCGGGCTCAGGTATACATTTTCAATGCGCATTCCGCTTCCCCCATCCGCACCGCTACCGGGCTTTGCCCCAGAGCGAATCGTCACCCTGCTCGCGCAGCCACGCGTCGCGCCAGGCGATTACATCATGGTGCGTTATCGCGGGCATGTTCTCCCGGGCTGCGCAACCGGGCATTGGGCCAAACGGCTTGTGCGGCTCAAGCTGATACCAGTAGGCGACCGTGGCTATGTCCAGCGTGAGATTGTTCGCATGGCCATGTTCTATGCTCAGGCGCAGCGATTTGTCAAAGCGCACCGGATCGGCAATGAAGAACCGGTAATAGTGGTGTCGGCCCATCCATGCCATCTGGGTGTCGACGTAAGCCGTGCCAAAGTAAGGATGAACATAGACCGTCTTGGGACACCACGCCTGGTTGAAGAAGTCCTCAGTCCCGGTGCCATGCAGCGAAACCGGCCACTCTTCACCGTCTATTCGCCACATATCGTCACCTTCGCCCGGCCAGCCTGGCGACGGCGATTCGACGAAGTAGTTTATGCCCACAAAGTGGCCTCGCCCTTCCGCCTCCAGCACCAGGTAGTTATGCGCGTCGTCGGCGTTGAGCAGGCGGTCTGCCGGCGTGGCCTTGTCCCCGCCCACACTGTCAAAGCCGGTCTGTTGGCGCCGCCACAGCGCATGGAAGCGCCCTGTATCGACGCTCAACTCGTCCAGCTGCTCGTAATCCACATAGTAAAACAGCGAAATGTCCTCGCGGCTGTCGTTTTCAAGGTCTATCGCCGCGCCATTGCCAAACGGCATTTCGAAGTAGCACACCATGCCCCGGCCATCGTAGGGCGTGGCTGCCAGCGGCAGTGCGGCATAATTGTACGACTTGCCCCAGCCCTGGCCAAAGAACTCGCCCACCGGCGCCATAACGCTGGGTTTCGCCTCTCCATCCCAATACATGCGCAATATCACATGTTTGCGCACCATGGTGTCGCTCGCGCCTATCGTCATCCATATGTGTCGGATCACGCCGCAGCCCGATATATCGGCAATCCGCGCGGTTTCTCCCACGCGTATTTTGATAGAATCGTAAAATCCGCCATCCCGGCTGTAACTGGATATCCGTCGGGAGCGGCCCTGCCGCACCTGGGACAGCGCTCGCATGTCCTGCATGTAAATCTCCCCTTTCCCAATGCCCGTGCCGGCGCGCCGCTATTCGTCATCCGGCGCGTCGACATCCATGCTCTTGCTCTTTCTGTACTGACCCGGGGTTATGCCATACCTGCGCTTGAACGCACGTCTGAAGCTCATATCCTGATCAAAGCCGCACTGGGTGGCGACGTCGGCAATGTTCATATCGGTATGCTCCAGCAGGTCTGTGGCGCGGTTCATGCGCAGATCGTTTACCATATCCAGATAGTTGACCTTCATGGCGCTCTTGAAAAAGCGCGACAGGTAGTTTACCGATACGTCCAGGTGATCGGCTAGCGCCCGCAGCGACATGTCCGACGACGTATAATGCGCATTGATATATCTATTGATGCGCTCCTGCATTATGCTCCTGTTTCGGTCGGCGACATCCGGCGAGAGCTCGGCGAGTTTGCGGTATATGCCCAGTATCGCGTCGGTGGCCATATGCCAGTCCTTTGACTGAGCCACGCCCAGCATGTGGTCGTCGAAGTCCGTCTTGAGCTCATCCTTCAGGCAATAGGCCATATTGAGCAGATTGTAGAGCATCATCGCCACGGCATCCGAATGATGCGGCAGGTCGGCTATGCTCTCGCTCATCAGCTTCATAATCTCATTTTCAACGCCCGTACAGTCGTTAGCCTTGACAAAGTTGGCAAGCCTTTGCATCGCCTCGGCGCTCAGATACATGCGCCTGTGCCCGGTCGGCGCCTGGTATTCGAACACCGCATCCTCGCCCCATATCAGTCGATATGTCAGCGCCAGTTGCGCGTTGCGATAGCTGCAACTGAGCTGTTCGAGCCCGGCGCACTGCGTGCCCAGCGCGATCGTCAGCACTGCACCCGCCATACCTTCCCAGACAGGCTTGTAATGCGCGAGCACCGCCGTCATGTCGCCGCTCATGCGCTCGTCCTGCAGCGGCATGTTGAGTATCAATCCCAAATGGCGCACAGACACGGGCAGCGCGATGCAGGTGATGTTTTCGCGCAGCATGTCCGCCTGGATCGCTTGCGTCAGCCTGTTCACCAGCTCGGGCGGCAAGTCGCGCTCGCCCGCAGTGCATACCACGGCCGTGTTGTATAGCGCGTTGGGCAAGCGCCGCTCGATATCGCGCACCAGCATCTCATCGCGCTCCTGATAATTGCCCAACAGCATGTTGGACAGGCAGAAGTTGCCCAATTGTTCCCTCATCCGGCCCGTATTCCGGTGGATTGCCTCGCGCTGGCGAATCAGGTCGCCGTAGTAGCGCTGTATGTACGACAGCGCGTTTTTATCGGTCGCACCGGTGGCATACATATCCTTGGGCACCGCCTTTAGCATGTCATGAATCGGCTTATACTGCCTTTGGGCAATCAGCGCGCACATTACAAGGCCCAGCACCAGCGTAACCGCCAGATATATGCACAGCACCGAGCGCACATGCGTCGACTGTTGCAACAGGCTGTCGATCGAGGTCACGTATATATACTTCCAGTCATGGTGCCGCGAACTGCTCAGCCTGAGCAGACTGTGGCCATCGTCTATCCAATACGCGCCGTCCGTCGTCCAGTCCACGCCATCCAGTCCAGCATGCGCCCACAGCGACTGCGCGTCGCCCGCCAGCACGTTCTTGTCCGCATCGATCAAGTACGCGCTCTGACCCATGCTGTCAGTGCGGCTCGCCAGCCAGCGCTCCATGCGCTCCTGATCCATGGTTATCATGAGCGTACCCATGTGGGCGGTGCTGTATAGCGGCAGCGAAAACACAAACGCGGTGGTGCTCAGCTCCGCGCCAAACCGCGTGCCGCGCAACTGCAGAGTCGTGGTCTCAAAGTTGTCCGTCATCGACAGCAGCTTGCGCAGCTGCGATTCAAACGGCGCCTCCAGATTGAGCGCCAGATCGAGGTAATCGTCTATCTTGTAGACGCCTGAGCTGGTTAGCGCAAGCTGCTCGTTCTGGGTAAACAGCGCCATATCCTGTATAAAGCGGTTGGTCACGGTAAAGTGCACTATCCGGTTTGCGATAACGTTTTGTATATTTGTGCCTATGCGTGCATAGTCCACGGCGTTTTGGGCGCTGATCAGGCGCTGGATATCGTTGTCGGAGGACACCACAACCGACAGCAGCTTTATGCTGGATATCAGGTCATCGAACGTAGACTGCATGGAGCTTATGTTCTGCTCCGACATCTCCTGCGTCTGCTGCTCGATCGTGGCGAAGCTGTAGCTGTACGTAAACTCGAGCAGCGATATAAACGGCAGGAACATCACCAGCGCATACGATACATACAGGCGAAGGAATGTGCGCCATTGCAGCTTCTTGCGCTCATGCTCCATCGCAGATCTACGCTCCTTTCACCCATATCACAGAGAAGGCCATTTCCACAATCGGAAACGGCCTCCCCCAACTCAATGCTTACATGGCAGCCTTATACCGGTCGTACTTGGCCTGCTCCACTTCGAGCACCTGCTCCAGGCCCATCTCGTACAGCTTGTCCACAAACTCGTCGAACTTGTCCAGCGACTCCTGGCCCAGTATGAACTTCATGCGCATCTCGCCCACATAGGTATCGATGTCAGTCCAGTACCGATCCTTCTGCTTCTGCTCTTCAGGAGTCATGGCCAGCGCCCCGCCCGGGTAGTTGGGGAACAGCAGCTCGCCCAGCGCCTCATTCGCAGCACTCAGCTTGGGATCGGTGGCGTTAAGCTGCCGGTTGGCGTCGTATATCGGCCAGAGCGGGTAGTTGCCCGCGGCGCCGATCTCCTGCAGTCCGCCGTCCATGGCCAGCACGTCGTCCACGCGCATGACCGGTTCGCCATCGACCATGTCATAGGTCACGCCCTCTATGCCGTAATTGGCCAGCATCCTGCCGGTGGGGCTGGCGAACAGATAGTCCAGCCACTGCAGGCACAGCGCCGGATCCTCAGCGCTCTTGGTTATACCGGTGCGCGCGCCTATCGGGCCACGGGTCTCAAACCCGGTCGCGCCGTACGGGCCGGCAACCGGCACAGGGCAGGCATAATACGCATCCTCGTCCTTGCTCTGCGCGAGCTTGCTCAGCGTGACTATGTTGCCTATCCACGCCATCGACGCGCCAACCTTGTTGTCGGTCACGAGCGCGTTGAAGTGATCGGTCGAGGTGTTGGCAATGTTTGGATCCAGCAGGCCCTCGGAATACAGCCGGTTCAGGTAAGCCAGGTATTCCTTATAGCTCTGAGTGCTCTGCTCGAATATTATGTTGCCGTCCTCGTCGGGATAGAAGCCGCCCGACCACTGCAGATGCAGCCCCCATGCCTCGGATATGCGATCCAGCTCCCAGTGGTTGCCCATCGCGAACACCGCATCGCCGGTGCCGTTTACGTTCTGCTCCTGGAACGCCTTGAGCGCCTCATAGAACTCCTCCGTGGTGGTGGGCAGATCCAGGCCGCACTGTTCGAGCCAGTCCTCGCGTATTATCCAGCTCATCACGAAGTCGTTCTGCGCTATGCTGCCCAGGTTATATATGTGGCCGTCGGTGCGCGTGAGCACGCCCTTGACGCTGGGCATCTCCTCAAACAGCTGCTGGATGTAATACCCGCGCTCCTCGATCAGACCGTCTATCGGCACGAACATCTCGGCGGCGATAAACTTGTCCCAATCAATGAAGCCGGTTATGATGTCCGGCAGATCCACGCCCGCGGCCAGGCGCGTGTTCATGACCTCGCCAAAGCTCGACGGCTGCGTGCAGTCCCACTCTATCTTGACGTTGGTCAGCTTCTCCAGTTCCTCAAACACCGGCAGGTTCAGCGCGTAGCTCTTGGGCGTATAGTAGTTGTCATACACCGCATAGCGTATCGTCGCCTGCTCCTCGAGCGGGAATGAGTACAGGTCGTTCTGCTCCTGTGCCAGCGCGCCGGACAGCGGCAGGCACAGCGCCACTACCACAAAGACCGTCAACCATCGCCTGAAGTTCATGTTATACCCTCCTTTTGCCATATATGATCAGGTGCCCATGCCCCGAATCATCATCCCTTGATCGAGCCTATCATCACGCCCTTGACAAAGTACTTTTGCAGGAATGTATAGCTGAATATGATGGGCAGCGAAACCACCATAATCAACGCGTATTTGAGCTGAGCCGAGTACAGCGAGCGATCCGCCTGGCTCGACAGATCCTGCGATATCACATCCGAACCGCTCGACGTCAGCGACAGCACGCGCATCAGGTAAACCTGCACAGGATGCAGATCCTTGTTGGGCAGGTACAGCAGTGCGTTGAAATAGCTGTTCCAATGGCCCACGGCGTAGTATAGCGTGAGCACTGCGATTATCGCCATCGAGTTGGGTATGACTATCCGCGTGAATATGCCCACGTCCGTGCACCCATCGATCGTAGCCGCTTCCTTGAGCGACTCAGGTATGCCCTCAAAGAACGAGCGCGCGATCACCATGTTCCATACGCTCACCAGGCCCGGTATTACTATCGCCCAACGCGTGTTGTACAGTCCCAGTCGGGTTATCAGTATGAAGCTTGGTATCATGCCGCCGCTGAAGTACATGGTGAATACCAGCATGCGGCTAAAGAACATGCGACCGCTGAATTTGCGATTCGACAGCGGGTAAGCGGTCGTGACAGTAAACAAGACGTTAAGCGTGGTTCCAACCAGAGTGTACCAGATCGTGTTGCCATAGGAGCTCCACAGATCCTCGTTCTGCAGCATAAGGCCGTATGCCACCGTTGAAAAGCCCTTGGGCAGCAGCCATACCTCCTGCCCATTGACCGCCATAGGATCGCTTATCGACATGCTGAATACGTATATGAAGGGGTAAAGCGTTATCACCGCAGCCATGCCCACTATTGCGTACACGAATATCGTAAACGCGCGGTCGCCCGTCGTCTCCCGTCTTTTCATACTCTGCGCCTCCCGTCTACAGCACGGCTACGTCGGATATCCGGCGGCTGAGCGCGTTGACCGCTATGAGCAGGCAGAAGTTAATGACCGAATTGAACAGCCCTATTGCCGTGCTGAAGCTGAAGTCCGCGCTGAGTATGCCGCGCCGATACACGTAAGTGCTGATCACATCCGCCACGTCGTATACCGCCGGGCTGTACATCAGTATTATCTTCTCATAGCCAACGTTCAACAGGCTGCCCACGCGCAGCACCAGTAGCAGTATCACCGTTGTTGATATGCCCGGTATGCCTATGTGCCACATGCGCTGCCAACGGCTGGCGCCGTCGATTTCGGCCGCCTCGTACAGCGCCGGATCTATGTTGGTAAGCGCGGCCAGATATATGATCGAATCCCAGCCAAAGCTCTGCCAGATGCCCGAGCCTATGTACAGTGTCCGGAAGTACTTCGATTCGGTAAAGAACGGTATCGGCTGCTCGTAGCCAAACAATTGGGTCAGCGCTGCGTTTACCACGCCGTTGGTCGGATTGAAAAAGCTGTTGAGCATGCCTACGACTACAACCGTCGATATGAAATGCGGCAGATAGCTGGCCGTCTGCACAAATCGCTTGAGCACGCCGTCGCTCAGCTCGTTCAGAAACAGCGCGACAGTATGGGTATCGGAAACCCAAACAACAGGCTATACAGGCTTATAAGCACTGTGTTGCTCACCAGCCGCGCAAAGTACGGCGATTCGAAGAACATTATAAAGTTCTCCAGCCCGACCCAATCGCTGCCCAGTACACCCCGGCCCGGATTGTAATCCTGAAACGCTATCAGCGCGCCGTACATGGGCACGTACGCAAACACAATAAAGTACACTATGCCCGGCATAATCAAAAAGTACAGATATCTGTCCCGCTTGATGCGTTCCCACAGAGCGCGCCTGTGCGCGCCGGTCGCCATATGCGTTCGCTGCGCCATGCTGCCTCTCTCCAATTCTGAAGGATTTCAGGCCCTTTGGCGCTATTGCCGCCGGGCTAGGTACAGTATAGGCGCGCATTGCCGCTCAAATCAACCAACACTTTTTGCATTTGCATCCATTTTTTGTCCTTTGCTTTACATATCGAGCCTTTTTTGCGAATTTTGTGCGCTTATTGCGGCCGGTTTTTTTACCTTTTCTCAACCGGATCCGGCGCGAGGCCGCCTCAGCCCGCGCGCACAAAGCGCAAAACCGCACGGGCAAGGCCAGCACCAGTGTGTGCCATGCTCACCCGTGCGGTCAAATCCGCGCGCTAGGCGATATTATCATTCAAGCGTTTTGTTCCGCCATGCGCCCTGGCGACAACAATGCCGCGCACACAGCTCAATAGCGCTGCGAATAGCGCTCCAGCGCATCCATCAGTGCCTCGACATTGGCCCGGGGCGTGCCCGGGTACAGCCCGAACACCAGCATCAATCCGCCGTCCGGACAGGCCAGCGCCTCCACCTCGCTGCGCACCAGCCGGTCTATGTCCGCCGGCGTGCCCATGCAGGTCACGCGCTGCCGGTCTATGTCCAGATCCACGCATACCCGGCCCTTGAAGCGCGCCGCTATCCAGTCGATGCCGTTAACCAGATCCTGCAGGTTTATCACCGTCACGCCGCTGTCCACCAGATCGTCGCACAGCGCGCGTATGTCGCCGTCCGAGTGCATGTGCACCGGCACTCCACGGTCGCGCGCGCTGCGCATCATGCGCGAATAGCTGGGCTTTATATACCGGCGGAAGTGTGCCGGCGACACCATCGGGCCCGACTGCATGCCCAGGTCGTCCGGGAAGCTCACCATGTCCACGCCCATGTCCAGATAGTTGCGCACTATCGCATGGTTGAACGCCTCCAGCCGCTCGATCAGCTCCATAAGATGCGGCTCGCCGTCGGCCATATCGTACATCAGGTTGGCATAGCCGCGCAGATCCGACAGCTGCAGGAACGTATGCCCATGGCGCAGGCCGCCCGTCACGAACTCGCCGCGCGCGCGCCGCCGGGCCACATCCCGGCGCACGCTCGGCCAGTCGATCGGGCCTATGCCGCTGCAGCGCTGCGGATCGGGGAATTGGTAGCCTTCAAACGCCGACCAGTCCGCAAGCGGGTGTCCCACCACGGTGCCGGTTATGCCATCGTCGGTCGTCTGCCAGCGGCAGCCGAAGTCGTCCACATACGGCGCATCCCGCCGCGCGCACAGCGCGTACTCCGGCGTGTACGGCAGCCGGGGCGCCTTGAAGCCCGGAAACAGTATCGGGTGGCGCTCCATCTGCTCGCACAGCCAATCCTGGGGATAGTGATGCCAGCACGCCGGGTTGACCGCGAATGTCACCGGGATCATGTCGGGCTTTTCGAAGAATATTGCCCTGTACAGATTCGATTTTGCCATGCGCCCTCCTGTCCGCGGCCCGCTCTCGAGCCGCCTGGCCGGCCGCTCCGATTTGCCGCCGGCCGCTATGCCTATTATTGTACACCATTGGCCGGCTTTGTGCACAACTATTTTTGTACAGGCGGCGCGAATTGGGGCATATCCTGCTGTCGCGCCAGCCAAGCAGCGGCATCCGCCGATATGACCCGGTTAGATCCAACCTGCTTACTCCCGGCGATATGGCTCGCAGCGCGGCCACCCAAGCACTTATATAAACGGCAGCTAAATTGCATTCAGTAATCGCCATTGAATTTAGCTTGGATTTTGTTAATTTTAGTTAGGCGCGATTGACAACCGGCGCGCAAAGGCGGATAATTACAACATAAACCTAACGCGTGAAAGGCGGATGCAGATGAAGCCCCGTTTCAAGGACATAGCGCTCAGCGCCGGCGTATCTCCGGCCACGGTGTCGAACGTGTTCCATAGGCGCAAGGGCGTGAGCGCCCAGGTCGCGGCACATGTGCGCGAGGTCGCGCGCCAGATGGGCTACGAGGGCGAGCCCGCCGCGCCGCCCGAACCGGCGCCGATGCGCGCGCTGCGCTTTGTGATGTACAAGCGCCACGGCCTGGTGATAATGGATACGCCGTTCTTCGCGGAGCTGATACAGGGTATCGAACAGGCATGCCGCGCCGCCGGCTACGAGCTGATCATATCGACGCTAAACCGCAGCGATCCGGGCGGCGAGGCGTGCATTGCCCGCATGACCGCGGACGCCGCGACGCCGATAATGCTGCTGGGCACCGAGATGAGCGACGACGATCTGAAGCCGTTCTGCGGCTGCGCCGCGCCGCTAATGGTGCTGGATCGGGACTGCTCGGCGCTGGGGCTCAACTGCGCGACGCTGGACAACTTCGGCGCGGGCTACGCCGCGGGCGAGCTGCTTATGGCGCGGGGCCATCTGCGCATAGGCTTTCTGGACTCCAGCCAGCCGTTTTACAACTGCACGCAGCGCCGCTTCGGGCTGGAGTGCGCGCTGCGCGAGCGCGGGCTGAGCCTTGCCGCCGCCGACCGCATAGCGCTCGAACCCACGCTGGAGGGCGCGCGGCGCGACATGCTCGCCCATATGGAGGCCCGTCGCGAGCCGCTGCCCACGGCGCTGTTCGCGATGAACGACATAGTGGCCATCGGCGCCAGCCGTGCGCTCAAGCACCTGGGCTACCGGCTGCCCAACGAGCTGTCCATAGTGGGCATGGACGACATGCCCCCGGCCGCGATAGTGTCGCCGGCGCTCACCACGCTTAATGTAGACAAGGCCGAGTACGGCCGCGCCGCCGCCGAGCGCCTGCTCGGTGCGCTCGGCCGCACCGGAGAACCCCGGCGCCCCGCCACGCTGGTCGCACAGGTCGCGCTGATAGAGCGCGCCAGCGTGGCCGCGCCCCGTCAAACGCTTTGAAAGGATGATCTGATATGGCAAAACCCTCGGTCGCCCAGCTTGAGGAGCTCGCCCGTGCGCGCCGCGCCGATGCGCTGGAGCTGGTATACCGCGCGCGCAGCGGTCACATCGGCGGCGACCTGTCTGCGATGGACATACTCACCTGCCTGTACTACCGCGTGCTGAACGTGCGCCCCGAGCAGCCCGATTGGCCCGAGCGCGACCGATTCCTGCTCAGCAAGGGCCACAGCGTCGAGAGCTACTATGCGGTGCTGGCCGCGCGCGGCTTCTTTGAGCCCGCGCTGCTCGCCACCTATGGCCGGCCCGGCAGCGAGTTCATTGGCCACCCCAACCGCAAGATACCCGGCATAGAGATGAACACCGGTTCGCTGGGCCACGGCCTGCCGATAGGCGTGGGCTGCGCGCTGGCGGCGCAGCGCGACGGGCGCGCGTATCGCACGTTTGTGCTGATGGGCGACGGCGAGCTGGCCGAGGGCAGCGTGTGGGAGGCGGCCATGGCCGGCGCGCACTACCGGCTGGGCAGGCTGTGCGCGATAATCGATCGCAACGGCCTGCAGATCTCCGGCCCGACCGAGGACGTGATGGCGCTGGGCGATCTGGCCGGCAAGTGGCGCGCATTCGGCTGGGACGTGAGCGAGATAGACGGCAACGACATGGCGCAGCTGGTCGCCGCGCTCGAGCGCGACGCCGCGCCTGTCGCGCCGCCCCGCTGCATAATCGCCCACACCACAAAGGGCCGGGGCGTGTCGTTCATGGAGGGGCGCCCCGAATGGCATCACAAGGTGCCTTCGCCCGAGCAATACGCTCAGGCGCTGCGCGAACTTGGAAGGGAGGCGGATTGACATGACCTCATGCAGAGCGGCGTTTGCCGCCAGGCTGCTGGAACTGGCCCGCGACAATCCCGACATAATGGTCGTGGCGACCGATTCGCGCGGGTCGACATCGATGACCGACTTCGCGCGCGAGCTGCCGGCGCAGTTCGTCGAGGCCGGCATCGCCGAACAGGACGCCGTGGGCCTGGGCGCGGGCCTGGCCAACGCCGGCAAGCGCCCGTTCATGACCGGGCCGGCCAGCTTCTACTCGCTCCGGAGCGCCGACCAGGTCAAGATCGATCTGGCCTACAACAACATAAACGCCAAGGTGATCGCCGTCAGCGGCGGCGTCAGCTACGGCATGCTTGGCACTACGCACCACGCCACACAGGACGTCGCGCTGATGCGCGCGATACCCAACATGACCGTGATAATACCCGCCGACGGCCCGCAGTCCGCCGCGCTGGCCGACGCGCTGGCGGCGCATGTGGGCCCGGTCTACGTGCGCATGGGCCGCGGCCCGGTGCCCGACGTGTACGCCGCGCCCGCGCACATCGAGATCGGACGCGCCAACCTGCTGCGCGACGGGCGCGACCTGGCGCTGATCGCCAACGGCGAGCTGCTCAGCGCCGCGCTTGACGCCGCCGAACGCCTCGCCCGGCGCGGCATATCGGCGCGCGTGCTGGACATGCACACCGTGGCTCCGCTGGACGAGGCCGCCGTGCTGAGCGCTGCGCGGGACTGCGGCGCGATAATGACGGTCGAGGAACACTGCGTGCGCGGCGGACTGGGCGCGGCCGTGGCCGAGCTCTGCACCACGACGCGACCGGTGCCCATGGACATAGCCGGGCTGCCGTGCGAGCCGCTGTACAACGGCGCGTCGGCGGACGTGTTCGAACACTACGCGCTCACGCCGGCCGCGCTCGAACGGCGCGCGCTGGCGCTGCTCGAGCGCAAGGGGAGGTGCGCCACTTGAGCGACAGGTACATACTGGCCCTCGATCAGAGCACTTCGGCCACCAAGGCGTATCTGTTCGGACGCGCCGGACTGCGCGCCGAATACCGCATAGCCCATGAGCAAGCGTATCCCGCGCCCGGCCGCGTCACGTTCGACGCCGACCAGGTGATGCGCAACGTGCTGGACTGCATCGACGGCGTCATGGCGCGCGCCGGCGCAACCCGGCAGGAGCTGTTGGGCCTGGCCCTGACCAACCAGCGCGAGAGCTGCGTGCTCTGGCGGCGCGATACCGGGCGCGCGGTCTGCCCCGCGCTGAGCTGGCAGGACAGCTCCACCGCCCCGTTCTGCGCCGGGCTGGCCGATCAGGCGCGCGCAATACATGCGCTGACCGGCGCCGAGCTATCGCCGTACCTGTCTGCGCCCAAACTGCGCGCGATGCTCGACTCGCTGCCCGACGGCCACAGGCTCGCCGCGGACGGCATGCTCTGCGCCGGCACCGTGGACGCGTTCGTGATATACAACCTGACGGGCGGGCAAGTGTTTGCGTGCGACCTGAGCAACGCCAGCCGCACCCAGCTGTTCGACATAAACCGCCTGGAGTGGTCGGACGCGCTGCTAAAGCTGTATGGCGTGCCGCGCGCATGCCTGCCCGAGCCGCGCGCATGCGACGCCGGCTTCGGCGATGTGGTGCAGGGCGCGGCACGCGGGCTGCCCATACTGGCCGCCATGGGCGACTCCCAGGCCTCGCTGTATGCGCTGGGCTGCTTTGAGCGCGGCGACGTCAAGGTCACGTATGGCACCGGCAGCTCGGTGATGATGCAGTGCGGCGACCGGCCGATACTCGCGGACGGGTTGGCCGCGTCGGTCGCGTGGAGCGTGGGCGGCCGGGTCAACTACGTGCTTGAGGGCAACATCACCCACTCCGGCGACACGCTGACCTGGCTGCGCGACGGGCTGGGACTGTTTGGCGATATGGACGAGATCGAGCGCGCCGCGCAGGCGGTACCGGACGCCGGCGGGGTCTACCTGGTGCCCGCGCTGACCGGTCTGGGCGCGCCGTACAACGCGCCCGGCGCGCGCGCGGCATTCATGGGCATGAGCCGCGGCACGCGCCGCGAACACCTGCTGCGCGCCGGCATGGAATCGATAGTCTATCAGATAAACGCAATACTCGCGGCAATGGGCAATGCGCTGGGCACGCCGCCCAAATGCCTGCACACCGACGGCGGCGGCACCGCCAACCGCACCCAGATGCAGTTCCAGGCCGACATCGCCGGCTGTCCGGTGCGCACGTCCGCGATATCCGCGGGCTCGCCGCTGGCGGTGGCTACCATCGCCGGAGTACGCGCCGGGCTGTACCGCGATTACGCCGACGCCGCCGCGGGCTGGCCGACCGGCGCGACGTATCTGCCTGCAATGGACAACGCGCGCCGCGCCGAACTGATCGCGGGCTGGGAGGCGGCTGTGCGCAGGGTCTGCATTGACTTGAGTTGAATCGCCCGCAGTGTCGCCGCGAGGGCGTGGTGGGCTGCATTGGCGCTGTGCACATGCGCCTTTTGATGAGATGGTTCGTTGCGGCGCGGGCCGTTGTGTATGCACGCGGAATCCACTTATGCGGCATGTCACGCTCGGGCGGCAATCTGCATTCGAGCATGGCTTGCTGCGGCGTAGGCCGTTGTGTATGCACGCGGAATCCACTTATGCGGCATGTCGCGCTCAGGTGGCAATCTGCATTCGAGCATGGTTTGCTGTGGCGCGGGCCGTTGTGTACGCGTACAGAGTCCGCTTTAGCGGCATGTCTGCGCTCGGGCGGCAAACTGCATTCGAGCATGGTTTGCTGCAGCGCGGGCTGATGAGTACGCGCGCAAGGTCCACTTATGCAGCATGTCTGCGCTCGGGTGGCAAACTGCAATCAAGCATGGTTCGCTGCGGCGCGGGCCGTTGTGTGCGCGCGCAGAGTCCGTTTATATGACATGTCGCGCTCGGGCAGTCAGCTGCAATCCAAGCATGGTTCGCTGCGGAGCTGGCCGATGTG
>CAWVGT010000189.1:0-6806 GCA_963928645.1 Candidatus Fimadaptatus sp. | reverse complement strand
CCCGCAACTTTGGCGGCGTAGCTCAGTTGGCTAGAGCATTCGGTTCATACCCGGAGTGTCGTAGGTTCGAATCCCACCGCCGCTACTGATAAGCTCGGATTTTGATCCGGGCTTTTTTCTATGGCCGCGGCATGTACGGGTGAGCGCATCGGGCTGTGCGGCGCGCCGCGATATGAGCGCGGGAACGCTCGTGGGTTTACGCGGTTCGGTCGGCGTGCGGGGCGCGCAGGCCGGCCATGGCGCGCGGGTGCGGTCTGGCCGTTCGGGCAAGCGCAGCCGCGCCGCGGGTCGCCCGCTCAAGCCCGGGACGCGCATCGTTGCGGATGCTTGGGCCCGACGCAAGCGCGCGTATCTCGGCGGGACGCAGCGCCGCGAGCTGCCTGCGGGCGCGCAGCTGCCTGGCATGATCGCGGGTACGGGCCGCTCGCGGCGGACTGTCCGGCGACAGAGCGGCGGCTTCATCGAAAGGGCGGGCGACAGGCCGTCCGCAAGCGCGCTTGTCAGCCTTGTACGGTTGCCGGCAGCGTTCGGGCCGGGCCGCGCAGGAGTTGCCGCCCGGGCGGATGGCCCGCAAGGGCAGCGCCCCGAGCCGCGTGCAGGCCCTCGCCGTGGCTCCGCCCGGCCGCCCGCCCCGTAAGCGCCGCTTTTCCAGCTTCAGCCGCCCGCGTTGCGCCTCCATATATAAATTGGAAGCGATAAGCGCCGCGCCCGCGCAAAGATCGCCGGAAGGGCCGCGCGACCCTTCCGGCGACAGAGCGCCCGCATACGGGCGTGCCGGGCTATGTAAGCGCCGCTAGAGCGCGCAGCCGGCCGGCTGCAGCGCCTGCGCCGCGCGGCCGCTCGCGTCGAGCGAGTAGTACCGGGCCCCCGGATAGCCGCCCATCAGCCGTGCCCGCAGCTGCGAGCTGCGCCGGCGCGGCTCGCCCAGCAGCACATGGCCTATGCCGCGCTTTTTGAAGCCGTCGGTCAGCGCCTCGAGCGGGCGGTCGGTGTACATGACCAGCATCTCGGCGCCCACATGGGCGCTGCATTCGTACAGGTATTCCAGCACGCGCGCCGTGTCCTGGCCGTACAGCCGCGGCAGCGCGCTCATCACTATCAGCTCGCCGCCGGTGCGGTCGGCCAGCTCCCGCCCCGCGCGTATCAGCTGATCGCAGTCGCGCTGTCCGGTCACGCACACGGCCACGCCGTCGGCGCTGCGATCGATGTTCAATATATCCTTGCGTTTTGGCATATTCGCACCTCTTTTCATGCGCGGCCCGGCGCGACCGGGCCGGCCGGCATTCGGTTCCCGGCGGTTGAGCCGGGCTTTGTTGCAAATCCATTGTAACAGCGCGGTTTGACGGCAGTATGGCAAACCCGGAACTTACTGGGCCGCAAACCGGGCGGCGGGCGCAAGTTTTTGTCGCGCGAATTGAGGCATTTTTGCGGTTTTTTGAGCGGTAAGACAAAGTTACCATTTAAAAAACCCGGGCGATGTAGTATAATGGAGTCAAGTTATGCAGTGGTATTTAAGGAGGCAACCGTATGTCGGATTATCGTGACAATCGCGGCCGCGACTCGGAAAAGGGCGGGTCGCTGTGGCGGCCCGCGTACCAGGGCAACCGCCGGCGCCGGAGGTACGTGTTCAAGCGCCCGGTTTACAAGCAGCCGATAGTGTGGCTGCTCACGGCTACGGCGGTGTGCGTATTCCTGATCTGCGGTTCGCTTATGAACTGGGGCATGCGCGGCAACGGCCCCACCGAGCTGGATGGCAGCGACGTGAGCGCCAGCCCTGTGCCGGTGGCGACCAATGCCGACGGCACGCCGGTAGATTCGACCGAGTCGCCCGATCCGACGCAGACGCCCACCGCCGCGCCCACGCCCGTGCCCACGGTCAACGAGGGGCCGCTGGTGTGGGATACCGAGTCCGGCAAGTCGTTCCACTTTGACGAAAACTGCTCGGGTATGCGCAACGCCACTCAGGAGACGATGATGGTGGCCTATAACCGCGGGCTCAAGCCCTGCACGGTCTGCGTGACCTCGGAGGAGGCCGTGGCCGCGCGCCCCGCTATCACCGTAAAGGCGATCACGACGCTGCCCGCTTCGCTGGGCAACGTGGTGATACAGGATCCGCAGGTGTTCGACGTGTACGACGTGACCGTGCAGCTGGGCACGCTGACCAACCTGAACGGCGCGACCGCGCTGATGGTGAGCGGCACCACGACCGGCAGCCTGAGCCTGCTGTACACCAACCAGCCCGACCTGTACGACATCAAGATACACGCGCTGCTGACCGACAGCTCGGGCACGGTGATCTGGGAGGCCGACGGCGATCCGGTCTCGTATACCCAGGCCGGCCTGGACATGGCCCGCGAGATACGCCTGGTCGAGGAGATATCCACCACCGAGATAACCGGCTGCAAGCTCACGCTGCTGGTATATGCGGTGGACGGCTTTGAGGGCGTGGACGCCGACATGGCCGTGCTGTGCATGTACGAGCAGACGGTGACCTGATCACGCGGCCGCGCCGGGCCCGTCGTGCGGCTGCGCTATCAGCGCCGCGCCCTGCCGGGCGAGCTGGTGGCCGAACACCGCGGCGGCCGCCGCCAGCACGCCCTGCGCCACGCTGTTGGCCGAAGGCCCGTCTATCAGCACGCCTGCGACCGCGCCCAGCGCCGCCAGCACAAACGGTATCAGCGCGTTGGGCACGCGCTTGAGCTGCTTGAGCAGCCAGCCCACAAACCAGAGCGCCGGCACCACTGCCAGCATGTGGCTGGTTATAAACACCGCGAAATCCAAATCGATCTGCCTCCATTCAGCCGGCGGCCAAATCGCCGGCATTTTTATTTTCGGTATAGTATATGCGCGCGCGCGGCATATATTGTCCCGTGCGCGCAACAAAACCGCGCGCGTTTGAGTCATATAAAGCAGAGCAGATTGGGGGGAATTGACAATGGACAACTCTACGCGGCGGGGACCGTCGGGCTTCTTCATGGCGCTGCTGGGCATATGCGCGCTGGCGCTGCTGGTGGTTATGATATACGGCGTGGCGGTGAGCAATCCCGACATGGTGAAGCAACTGATGGGCGTGACCGACCAGACCGACGAGGCGTCGGGCGGCGATATGGGCTATTACGACATGACCGGCGATATGAGCGGCGATATGACCGGTGACATGGCCGGCGATATGACCGGTGACATGGCCGGCGATGCGGACAGCGGTGCGGAAACTGATGCCGAAACGGATGGCGATGCAGCTGTCGATCAGCCGGAATCGGCGGGCGCGGTTTCGGAGGGCATAATCGCCGTCGGGTAGCGCGCGACGGGCATGCCGCAAATCAAATACATATGTATGAAACTTGCGGGTGGTTGCGGCAGTATGGTTCAAGCGCCGGCCGGCGGTATGAATTGGCGCGGTGCGGCTGGGAGTATGGGCATCGCGCGTCGTGCGCCGCGATCGAACCGCAATATGAGTATCTAATGGCCTGGTTGCCGTAGTATATAGCGCGGCGATCAGGCCGTTTGGATATACAAAGCGCTTTTCGAGACCGGGCAAACGGAAGCGCCAGCCGGCTATATTCAACATGGCCGGCCAACTATCGCGCACAGAGCGCCCATGCCGAAATGAACATAGCCGCATGAGACGTAGCAAAAATAGCCAGATTGACGCAACAAAAAAGCGCAGCGATCTGGCCGCATGAACGAAAAAAGCGCTTTTCGAGACCGGGCAAACGGAAGCGCGAAGCGCCAACCGGCGATATAAATCATGACATAACAGCCACCAGACAACCATTGTGAGCGATGCGCCAATGCCGAAAAGAACATAGCCGCATAAGACGTAGCAACAATAGCCAGATTATCGCACAAAAAGCGCAGCAATCTGGCCGCATGAACGCGAAGAGCGCTTTTCGAGAGCGGGCAAACGGAAGCGCGAAGCGCCAACCGGCGATATAAATCACGGCATAACAGCCGCCAGACAACCATTGTGAGCGATGCGCCCATGCCGAAATGAACATAGCCGCATGAGACGTAGCAAGAATAGCCAGATTGCAGCAACAAAAAGCGCAGCGCTCGGGCCATTTGCATGCGCAAAACACCTTTAGAGAGCGAGCATTTGGTAACGTAAAGCGTCGGCCAGCGATATGAGATATGGCAGAACAGCCACCGGACAACCATTGTGGGCCATGCGTTCATTCATGCCGAAATGAGAACAACCAAATAAGACGTAACAAGAACAGCCTGATTGCCGGGCCACAAGTGCGGCGATCGGGCCAATTAAATGCGCAATCGCTTCAGAGATCTGACAAACGAAAAGCAAAGCATCAACCGCCGATGCAATCACAGAGGTGACCGCGCAGACAACCCCGCAGCCAATCTCGCCGCCGCGACGCACGTTCCCGCCAACGCCAGCGACAGGCGCCTGCGCGCAACCACAGAACAACCGGCGCGCGCCGCCCCGCCACATTCGGCGAAGCGGCGCGCGCCAGTTTATAGCCTCAGTACATGCGCGTCACGTGCATATCCGGCAGCAGGCCATCAATCCGTCCAGCCAGACATCGGGCGCCGCGTCGCCCACGCGCACCAGGCACCGGGCCGTGGCGACCTGCCCTGACAGCGGCTCAAGCCGGAACGCCTCGCCGTACATGTATGCGAGCAGGGCGTCCATGTATTCGGCGGCGCGCTCCGGGTCGGCGGCCGGGTCGGGCGTCAGGTACGCGTATGCGTTTGCCTGCTGCGGCTTCAGGTATGGGTTGAACACGGGTATCTCGAGCGTCAGCAGCGCGTAGCCCGCGGGTTCGGCGAGCAGCGCGTCCAGCCGGGCGCGCCAGTCCACGCCGTACGCCGCCTCCAGGTAGTCCTCGTCCAGCTCGGGCCGGGCGGCGCGCGCGCGCAGGTAGTCCTGGCTGGCCGGGTCGCTCAGCGGGGCCAGCGTCAGCTCGGGCTCGCCGTACGCCACGGCCGCGGGCCACTGGCGCCGCGTCAGATCCTGCGAGTCGAACGCCAATGCGCCAAAGGTCAGCGCCGCGCTCAGCGCCAGGCAGATCAGCCTGCGCCGCAGGCCGACCGGTTCGTCGTCCCGATCCGCGCCGGTCAGCGCGCCCGCGGCCATGCCCAGCGCCAGCATCAGCGTCGCGTCCACGTCCATGCGCGTGCACATGCCCATCAGCCAGCGCGCCGCGACCGGCAACGCCGCCGCCGCCAGGCAGGACAGCGCCACGCCCGCGCACGTGCGGCAGCGCGCGCGCGCCGCCCAGCCGTATATCGCACCGCCCAGCAGCGCCGTGCATATGACCAGCGCGTATGCCGTCCACTCAAAGCCGGTCGCGCTGCTTGCCAGCATCAGTCCCGGCAGCGCCGACTGCATGCCCAAGTCCAGCGCGGCGTACATCAGCGCGGCGCTCGCATAGCCGCCGAATCCGATCACCAGGCGCCGATTTGGGGCGCCGTAGCCGTCCGGATAGCTGCGCAATCGCTTCCACGCGATCACGGCCGCGAGCAGCACCAGCAGCGCCCACGTGCTCAGGCGCGCCAGCAGCGGCACGCGCTCGCGCAGCTCGAGCAGCCGCTGCCAGCTCAGCGCGAGCGGATTGCTCACGTCCGCGCCGCTGCGGTCGATCGTGTGCTGCGTGATGCCGTCGCCGGGCAGCCATACGCGGGCATTGCCGCTCTCGTCGGTAAAGCCGGATATGACCATCGAGTATCGCGGCGCTATGACCAGCGCGCCGGTCTCGTCTATGAAGCCGTACAGCCGGTCGTAGCCGCCGGTCTCCGGCCCGGGCTCGACCTCCACCAGCACCGCCGCCAGCCCGCCGCCGAAGTTCTGCGCGCCCAGGTACTGCGGCGCTATGACCGCGTTCAGCTCAATGTCGACATAGCCCCACAGCCCGGTCTCGATGTCCTTGTAGGGTATGGGCGCGTCGGTCGGCTGGTTTACCAGCATGTAGCCGAACTGTTCCGCGCGCATGAGCGCGTTGCCCGACAGGTCGGTTATCAGCGTGGGGCCGTAATCGTAGTCCACGTAGCTGGTCTGGTCGAGCTCGCTGCGCCTGAGCTCCAGCCGGGCGTATGTGCGCAGCGCGTAGTATACCGGCGTGCTCCCGCCGTTGTCGGCCAGGTCGGCCCACAGCATGTCGAACTCGGCCGGCACGGGCGGCTGCGTCCACTCGCCGCGCGCGTTGAGCACGCCGTAACTGCGGTATGTCTGTGCGCTGTAGCCGTCCAGCGCCGGCACCGACGCTATGGTCACGCCGTCGGATGTGAAGCCGAATATGTCGGTGTATTCGACGGCGGTGACCAGCCCGGCGGAGCTCGCCAGCCCATAGCGGGGCATGCCGTCGTTGTATAGCGCGGCCATCGAATACACCACGCCTATATCCAGCTCCGAGTAGTAGCTTGTCCAGCTGTAGGGCGCGATGTCGGGCAGCCAGGTCACGGCCTCGGGGCGCGGCCAGAGCGTCATGGCGAAATACTGGGTCATGGCGTCGGGGTCGTCGACGCCGTAGTACGCGCGGCCCTCGTCGGTGGCCAGCACCTCGGCGAGCGAATAGAAGTCGTTGGCGTCGAGGTCGGCGTCGTAGGCATAGTTGCGCGCGTCGAACGTCTGATAGGTGTTTTTGAGTATATACGCGCGCCCCGCGTAGTCATATCCCACGAAGCACGAGTCGTCGCGCGCGCACAGCAGCGCGCTGTCGCGGGCGGAGAGCTTGCGCGTGGACAAGGGCCACGCGACGGCCGACGCAGACGGCGCGGGCGACGCGGCAACCGATGGCGCAGGCGACGCCGCAGCCGACGGCGCGGGCGAAGCGGCAGCCGAGGGCATGGGC
>CAWVGT010000188.1:0-2516 GCA_963928645.1 Candidatus Fimadaptatus sp. | reverse complement strand
GGATATCGCGCGGCTGCTGGACACCGACGTGATGTGCGGCGAGGAGTACATGGACGTCGAGATCCGCACCGCCTGCGGCTCGGACCTGATGAGCGACGTGCTCGCGTTCGTAAAGGATCACGCCGTGCTGCTGACCGGCCTTACCAACCCCCACGTCGTGCGCACCGCCGAAATGCTCGACGTGGCCTGCATCGTGTTCGTGCGCGGCAAGCGCCCCTCCAGCGACATTATCGACATGGCCATCGACCGGGGCATGTGCATAATGTCAACGCGCCACACGCTCTATGTCGCCTGCGGCATACTCTACCAGAACGGGCTGCCCGGCGGCGTGGCCAAGTAGCCATGAACGACTTTAAGGAAGTATATCCGGTCGAAGCCGGCGCCTTCGCTTCGGCGGGCGAGGTGTCGGGCAAGATAAAGCGCATAATGAAGCAGCTGGGCATACCCTCGCAGATAGTGCGCCGCGCGTCGGTGGCCACATACGAGGTCGAGCTCAACCTGGTGATACACTCATGGGGCGGCGACATAACGCTTGAGATATCCTCAAGCGAACTGAAGATAACCGCCCGCGACACCGGCCCCGGCATACCCGATATCAATCTGGCCATGCAGGAGGGCTATTCCACCGCCAGCGAGGAGGCGCGCAACATGGGCTTTGGCGCGGGCATGGGCCTGCCCAACATGCAGCGCAACGCCTCCGAGTTCCAGATAGAATCCACCGTTGGCGTGGGCACTACAATAACCATGCGCTTCGCGCTCGAATGAGCCGGGTTGCCCGCTTGAGCCGGCGCATCAGGAGAGGACATGACTAAGCCATATTTCCATTCAGTGACGCTGGAGCGCGAAAAGTGCAAGGGCTGCACCACCTGTCTTAAGCGCTGTCCCACCGAGGCCATACGCATACGCGACGGCAAGGCGTCGATAATCGGCGAAAGGTGCATAGACTGCGGCGAGTGCATACGCGTCTGCCCGTACCACGCCAAGGTCGCGCTGACCGATCCGCTGGCCGCGATAAACAACTTCCCCTACAAGATAGCGCTGCCCGCGCCCACGCTCTACGGCCAGTTCAAGAACCTGCCCAGCATCGACAGGGTGCTGGCCGGACTGCTGCAGATGGGCTTTGACGACGTGTTCGAGGTAGCGCGCGCCGCCGAGATAGTCTCCCAGGCCATACAGCGCAAGCTCTCCGCCAAGGACTGCCCCAGGCCGCTGATATCCTCGGCCTGCCCGGCGATAGTGCGCCTGATACAGGTGCGCTTCCCCGAGCTGATTGACAACATAGTCGACGTAAAGAGCCCCATGGAGGTCGCGGCGCTGGAGGCCAAGCGCCTGTTCTCCAAGAAAAACGGCGTGCCCCAGGAGCAGATCGGCTGCTTTTTCATAACGCCCTGCGCCGCCAAGATGACCGCGATGCGCGCGCCGATAGGCCACGAGGTCTCGGCCGTGGACGGCTGCCTGTCGATACTGGAGGTGTACGGGCTGCTGTCCACGCAGATACGCAAGCCGCTTGACTTCCACATGGACAAACTGGCCAGCGCGTTCGGCGTGGGCTGGGCCAACTCCGGCGGCGAGGCGCTGGCCGTGGGCATAGACAACTCGCTGGCCGTGGACGGCATAGAGCACGTGATACGCGTGCTGGAGGAGATCGAGAACAACAAGCTCGGCGATCTGGACTTCTTCGAGGGGCTGAGCTGCACCGGCGGCTGCGTGGGCGGCCCGCTGGTGTTCGAGTACAGCTACGTCGCCAAGACGCGCATACGCAAGCTGATGGAGCGCCTGGACAAGACCCGCCCCGAGCAACGCGTGACCGACATAAACGAGCTGCCGATATACTTCGACACCCCGATACAGCCCAAGAACGTGATGCAGCTGGACGACGACATACGCGTGGCGCTCCAGAAGATGGATCAGATCGACCACATAGAGCGCTCGCTGCCCGGCATTGACTGCGGCTCGTGCGGCTCCCCGACCTGCCGCGCGCTGGCCGAGGACATAGTGCGCGGCAAGTCGCGCGAGCTGGACTGCGTGTTCCGCTTGAAGGAGCGCGTGCGCACGCTCGCCCAGCAGATGATTGAGCTGTCCGACGGCAACTTCTGACCGATCGCAGATATACTTAAGGAGTTGATGCTCACAATGACGATAGGCGAACTCAAGGAGCTTATCAAGGCCCGCCCGCTCACCCAGTGCGACGACGACCGCGCCGTGACCAGCGGCTGCGCCTGCGACCTGCTCAGCTGGGTCATGGCGCACGGCTGCGCCGACATGGCCTGGGTCACCGTGCAGACGCACATGAACGTCATAGCCGTGGCGGCGCTGCTCGACTTTGCGTGCGTCATAATGCCAAACGGCATAAAAATGCCCGAAAGCGTGCTCGAAAAGGCCGCCGAGGAGGATATCGCGGTGCTGGAGAGCGAGCTGGACGCGTTCACTATCTGCGGCCTGCTCTACTCCGGCGGCGTGCCTGGCGCGCGCAAGACATGAACATCGCAGTAGATCTGCACATGCACTCCTGCCTC
>CAWVGT010000187.1:0-12922 GCA_963928645.1 Candidatus Fimadaptatus sp. | reverse complement strand
CGGCGGCAGCTAAAGACGACGTGGAGGGATTTCGATTATGGAAATGCGTCAGCAGCTATACGAGGGCAAGGCCAAGCGCGTATACGCAACGGACGATCCCAACTATGTGGTGGTTGAGTACAAGGACGACGCGACCGCGTTCAACGGCCTCAAGAAGGGCACCATAGCCGGCAAGGGCGTCGTGAACAACCGCATGAGCAATCTGCTGTTTGGCTACCTGGCCGACAACGGCATACCCACGCACCTCGTAAAGGAGCTCGACGAGCGCCATACGCTGGTAAAGCACGTGAAGATAGTGCCGCTTGAGGTGATAGTGCGCAACATAGCCGCGGGCAGCTTCTCCAAGCGCTTTGGCGTGGCCGAGGGCACCGACCTGGCCAATCCCACGATCGAGTTCTCCTACAAAAACGACGAGCTGGGCGACCCGATGATAAACACGTCCCAGGCGCTGGCGCTGCGGCTGGCCACCAGCGAGCAGATAGAGACGATACGCACGATGGCGCTGCGCATAAACGAGCTGATGCGCGAATACTTCCTGCAGCGCGGGCTGATACTGGTCGACTACAAGCTCGAGTTTGGCCTGTATAACGGCGAGATAGTGCTGGCCGACGAGATATCGCCCGACACCTGCCGGCTGTGGGACGTCAACACCCGCGAAAAGCTCGACAAGGATCGCTTCCGCCGCGACATGGGCGGCGTTGAGGACGCCTACAGCGAGGTCTATCATCGCATGGGCCTGGACAAGTAATTCCGCCCGCGCGGGGTTCGGCATCGGCCGATGCGCGCGCGGTTTGGAGAGGTTGCATGGCCTCTCCATTTTACATCGGCTGCGCCGCTCGGAGCCGGCCGAATACTACTTTACGAAACAGGGAGTTATATATGTCTGAAGGATTTGACAGGATACACGAGGAGTGCGGCGTGTTCGGCGTATACGATATCGAAGGCAACAACGTCGCGCCCATGGTCTACTACGGGCTGTTCGCGCTGCAGCATCGCGGCCAGGAGAGCTGCGGCATAGCGGTGTCCGATCGCGGCGTGGTGTCCTACCACAAGGACATGGGCCTGGTCGGCGACGTGTTCGCCAAGGAGGAGCTGCAGCGCCTGACCGGCGATATCGCGATAGGCCACGTGCGCTACTCCACGACCGGCTCGTCGATTCGCTCCAACGCCCAGCCGCTGGTCACGCACTACGTCAAGGGCTGGATGGCCGTGGCGCACAACGGCAACCTGATAAACAACGCCCAGATCCGCCGCGAGATGCAGAAAAAGGGCCTGATATTCCACACGTCCGTGGACAGCGAGGTCATATCCTACATGATCGCGCAGGCGCGCGTGCACACCTCGTCCATCGAGGAGGCCATGCAGGAGGTCATGCCCAAGCTGCAGGGCGCGTATTCAATGATAATAATGAGCCCGCGCAAGCTGGTCGCGGTGCGCGACCCGTTCGGCTTCAGGCCGCTGTGCATAGGCCGCATAGGCAGCGCGTACATAGTCGCGTCCGAGAGCTGCGCGCTGGAGAGCGTGGGCGCCGAGTTCGTGCGCGACGTGCGCCCCGGCGAGATACTGATGATAGACAAGAGCGGGCTGCGCACAGTTTCGTGCAACCCCGCCAAGAAGGCGGCGCGCTGCATATTCGAGTACATATACTTCGCCCGGCCCGACAGCGTAGTCGACGGCGTGAGCGTCTGCGGCGCGCGCGAGCAGGCCGGCCGCCTGCTGGCCCGCCAGCATCCGGTCGACGCTGACATAGTGTGCGGCGTGCCCGACTCGGGCCTGGACGCGGCGCTGGGCTACGCGATGGAGAGCGGCATACCCTACTCCACCGCGTTCGTGAAGAGCAAGTACATCGGCCGCACGTTCATTGCGCCCGAGCAGAGCATGCGTGAAAAGGCCGTGCATCTCAAGCTCAACGTAAACAAGTTCCACGTCGCGGGCAAGCGCGTGATACTGGTGGACGACTCGATAGTGCGCGGCACCACCAGCGCGCAGATAGTCAAGCTGCTGCGCGACGCAGGCGCGACCGAGGTGCACATGCGCGTGAGCGCGCCGCCGTTCCTGTACCCGTGCTACTTCGGCACCGACGTGCCCGACTCGCAGCAGCTGGTGGCCTACAACGCCACCGTCGAGGACGTGGCGCGCAAGATCGGCGTCGACTCGCTGGGCTATCTGTCGATTGAGAGCCTGCGCGACATGATCGGCGCGGACGACTATTGCGACAGCTGCTTTACCGGCAAGTATGCCATGACCATACCTGATCCCGAGCCTGAGGACAAGTCGATGCGGCCCATTGAGTGAGCGCGGACCGGGCGTCGGTTGGATTTGCGCGATATGATTTGCGGCGCGTTGTGGGCTTTGGGCCACGGCGCGCCGCTTTTGTATGCGAATGTGTGAATTGGGTTGCGTAGTTGACGGGCTGGCGCCTGCGCTATTTGCTTGCGCCATGCGGCCGTTGCTGGGACAGGCGGGCGCGGCTCGTTGAGTGGATCTGCGTTGCGTGGTGATTGGGAGTTGTCGCGATATCGATTTATGGCGCGCCCTGGGCTTTAGGCCGCGGCGCGCCGCTTTTGCATATGAATGTGCGCTTCAGGTTGCCTGGCGTTTGCGCCATGTGCTTGCGCTATGTGCGGCCGTTGCGGGGACAGGCGGATGCGCCCTATTGCGTGAGTCTGGAATGCGTGGCGGTTGGGAGTTGTCGCGATATCGATTTATGGCGCGCCGCAGGCTTTGGGCCGCGGCGCGCCGCTTTTGTATGCGAATTTGCGCCCATGCTCTGCGCACAGCGCCGATTTACCTTCATGCGCCATTCGAGGGCGAAACTCGTACGGCCTCCGCGACAGCCGCCTGTACGGGACGATGCGGCGCGTGCCGTATAATGAATCATTGCGCGCGGACGGATTTGCGCTTCAGATGTGAATCAATTGCATCGCGCGGCGGAGAGCCGCGCATCGAGACGGCGGCGCGCCGCCGCTGCCTCAGGGCACGCCTCAGCTCAGCGCGCGCAGGCGCTGCAGCTTCCACTCGGTTCCATGGGGCAGCTCGGGCACGTTGAGCCTATGGCCCTTCGCGTTCAGTATGCGTATCTTGGCCTGGAACAGCTCGGGGCATACGTAAATGCTTGCAGCTGCGCGCGCGGGTTCATTGTATGTTCGTATTGCCTCGAGCGTGTCGGCGTCGCTCATCAGCAGCGCCGCCGCAAAGCAGTTCGCCTCGGACTCGAAGCGCGCGGTCATGTTCGAAAAGTCGGACATGTGCGCCGGCTGAAAGCCCGACTGGCGCAGATGACCCAGCATCAGATGACCCAACTCGTGCGCGCAGGCGCAGCGCCGCGTATAGTAGTCGGAGCGCGCGTTGAGCCCTATCACCCGCACGCCCAGTATGATGTTGCAAAAGCCCTGCAGCCTGGGGTAGTCCTCGAAGTCCACGATGCAGTCCAGCCAGTCCGCGAGCTCGTATGGGTCACGCGTGCCGTACTTGCGCGCGAGCTTGCCCGCCATGCCTTCGATTTGCTCAATTACTCGGATGTTCATCCTCACCATTCCCGGCCTGTCGTTCGTGCGCGCGCATGCGCTCCGCGTAGCGGCGGGCGTTGCGCTGCTTTACCTTGTCAAATATGCGGGTCATCTGGCGGTAAAACGCCTTTTCGTCCTCCTCGGACAGCGTGCCGCCGGCGTACAGCGCCTCAGTCGCCTCGATTATCTGCGCCGCCTGATCGCGCCCACGCGCGCCGTACTTGAGCTGCGCCTCTATTATGAACAGGTCCTGGTCGTTGAGCAGATTGTCCACGGTCACGTTGAAGCGCGTGGCTATCCGCTGATATACCGTCGAATCCTTGGGATACATTCGCCCCGCCTCGTAGTACTGATACGTGCGCAGCGATACGCCCAGCAGCTCGGCCATCTGCGTCTGTGTAAGCTTGTGCGAATCGCGCAGCCTGCGCAGCTTTTCTCCAAACGTCATAGTTTACCCTCCCAACCCGTCGGGCGACGGCGCGCTGCCACGCCGCGCGCGCTCTATGCCCCCGGCATTTAACGCATGTCATTGCACATCCATTCGCATTATACCACATGCAGCAAATTGCGTCAATGCGAACGCCATGTAAAAAGCATCCGGCTCATGGCCTCAAACCCAGCGCGTCACATGCCCCGCAGGAACAGGAACGCCTTGTCAGCCGCGCCCGGCAAGTCTTCATGACCGAAATCAGGATACAGCTCCAGCCGCTTGGGCGCGCTGATCGCGTTGTAGGCTGCAAACTGCGTCGACGGCGGGCATACCGCATCCATCAAGCCTATGAACATCAGCGTCTGCGCGCGGATTCGGGCCGCAAGATGATGCACATCTATATAGCCCAGGCGCGTGAATATGTCCTGCTCGCGCTCGTGCTGCGGGTCGTATGTGCGGAAAAACCAGCGCAGCTCGGTATACGCGCTCTGGGCGCGGTCCATCTCCCAGACGCGCAGGAAATCGCTCAGGAACGGCTTGCCCGGCGCGATGCGGCACACCGCCGGCTCGAGCGCGGCGCACGCCAGCGTGAGCGCGCCGCCCTGGCTGTGGCCCTGCGCTCCGACGCGCGCCGGGTCTATCTCGGGCTGCGCCATCGCTATGCGCGCCAGCTGCGCCGTGTCCAAAAACTGAGCGCGGTAGTACAGCCGCTCCGGCGCGTCCAGCAGGCCGCGGATTATGTGGCCGCTCTGTGTATTGCCCGACACGCGCGAGCTGTCCTCGGACTCGCCCGCCTGGCCCCGGCAGTCCAGCGCCAGCACGGCCATGCCCGCGCCGGCATAGCCCAGATGCTCGAGCCAGTCCGTGCCGCTGGAGCCGGAATAACCGTGGAACCTGAGCACCGCCGGCACGCGCCCGTCGCGCCTTTCGGGCAGCAGGTACTTGGCGTGTATGCGCGCCCCGCCCACGCCCGTGAAGTACATGTCATAGCAGCGCACCGCGCCCGGCACCTGAAACCGCGCCGGCGTCAGTTCACAGCCCGTGCCCAGCGCGTGCATCTCCGCCAGCGCGGCGTCCCAATACTCGTCGAAGTCGGCCGGACGGGGATTGCGGCCCCGATAAATGCGCAGTTTTTCAAGCGGCATGTCCATATTCGGCATATCATTTACCCCTTTGGCAGCGTCGGCTTTACAGTGCGCCGGCGGCATTGTATAATCTAATCATAATCTGAATCTATCGGAGGTGGCACATATGTTGGTTCTCGCGATAAACGGCAGCCCCAAGCCCCACGGCAACACTGCCCAGGCGTTGAAAGCCGCATTGGAACCGATCGAGCGCGCCGGCATACAGACCCGCATCGAGACCGTGGGCGGGCTCATGCTGCACGGCTGCACCGGCTGCGGCGCGTGCGGCGGCGGCAAGCCCTGCGTGCACAGCGACGCTGCCACGGACATCATCGAGCTGATGCGCAGCGCCGACGGCCTGCTGATAGGCTCGCCGGTGTACTACGGCGGAATATCCGGGCAGCTCAAGTGCCTGCTCGATCGCGCATACTACTCGGGCGCGGCGCAACAATCGGCGCGGGTATGCGCCGGGCTCGTGGTGCAGCGCCGCACCGGCGGCATGGACGCGCTCAGGCAGATCGAAAACTACTTTGCGCTGGCCAGCGTATACCTGGTACCCACGCGCTACTGGAGCATACTGCACGGCGCCGCGCCCGGCGAGGTCATGCAGGATCTGGAGGGCATAGCGAACGCGCGCCTGCTGGGCGAGCGCATGGCCGCGATGCTGCGGGCCGCGCTGCCAACGCCGCCCGACGCCGAGCGCGCCCGCACCAATTTCATACGCTAAGGCGCGCATGAGCCGTGGCGCGCCGGGGCATACTCGCAGCATAAAGGAGGCTGATGCCGCTATGTCAATGGTCGAGTGTCCCTGCTGCCACCGCCGCGCCGAGGCGCGCGAAATGAAGCGCTGTCCAGAGTGCGGCGCGTACGCCTGTGCTGAGTGCTTGCGCGAAGGCGCATGTCCCGAATGCGCCGCAGATATGCGCCGGTAGCGCATGGGCTAGCGGCGCATGCGGTTGTTGGCGGCATTGGAGGCTGGGTTTGCGTTTAGGCGGGATGCGGTTGACGCTGGCCAGGATTTGCGCCGTTCACGGTTTATGCCTTTCGCATATTGACGCATACGTGGTTGACGCTGGCCGTGATTTACGCCGTATGCAATTGACGCCGACCACGGTCTGTGCCTTTTGCATATTAAGGCGCGCATGATTGACGCCGGCCGCGATTTACACTGTACGCGATTGACAACGTCCGCGGTATGCCCTTTGCGCATTTAGGGATACTCGGTTGATTACGGCCAAGATGCGCGCCGTACGCGATTTACGCAGTCTATTGTTTATGCCTTTCGCGTATTGACGCATACGTGGTTGACGCCGGACACGATTTACGCCGTGCGCTATTGACGCCGGTCATGGTCAAGTCTTTGCGTATTGAGATATACGCGGTTGATTACGGCCAAGATGCGCGCTGTACGCGATTTACGAAGTCTATGGCTTATGCCTTTCGCGTATTGACGCATACGTGGTTGACGCTGGACACGATTTACGCCGTGCGCTATTGACGCCGGTCATGGTCAAGTCTTTGCGTATTGAGATATACGCAGTTGATCACGGTCAAGATGCGCGCCGTACGCGATTTTCGTAGTCCATGGTTTATGCCTTTCGCGTATTGACGCATACGTGGTTGACGCTGGACATGATTTGCATCGGCCTCAGCAACGCCGCCCGCATGTATACGATCTGCGCCGCACACCATCCGTACTTTGAGCAGTTAACGCCGTCCGGGGCAGGTGCCAATCGCGCCTGCCCCGGTATCCATTTAATTATTCAATATATATTCGTTGTCCATGCCCCGGCAGCGCGGCCGTTCCCCCACGCCCGGCGCGCTCACATGCCCGGCGGGGGCGGCGGCGGGGGCGGCGCGTTGGGATTGAGCGCGTTGACGAACTTCACGTACTCGCCCAGGAACGTGACCATTACCGTGTCCAGCGGGCCGTTGCGCTGCTTGGCCACTATTATCTCGGCGGCGGTCTTGTCCTCGTACTCGGGGTCGTAGTAGCCCTCGCGGTGTATGAACATGACCACGTCCGCATCCTGCTCTATCGCGCCCGAATCGCGCAGGTCGCTGAGCACCGGCCGATGGTTGGCGCGGCCCTGCGGCGCGCGCGAGAGCTGGCTCAGCGTGATTATCGGCACGCCCAGCTCCTGCGCCAGGCCCTTTATCGAGCGCGATATCTCGGCCACTTCCTCCTGGCGCGAGCGGTTCGAGTTGCCGCTGCCCGCGCTCATCAGGCCGATGTAGTCTATCATGACCAGATCCAGGCCGTGCTCTATCTGCAGCCGGCGGCAGCGCGAGCGCATCTCGGTCACGGTTATGCCGCTGGTGGCGTCTATGTACAGCTCGGCGTTGGACAGCGGCAGCAGCGTGTCGCCCAGCCGCTCCAGCTCGTCGTCGCTGAGCGTGCCGTGGCGCAGGTTCTGCATGTTGACCTGCGCCTCCGAGCACATCAGGCGCAGCATCAGCTGTTCGACCGGCATCTCCAGCGAGAACACCGCGACCTTCTTGCCGCCGCGTATAGCGGCGTTGGCGGCGATGTTCATGCCCAGCGTGGTCTTGCCCATCGACGGGCGCGCGGCTATCAGCACCATCTCGCCCGGATGCAGCCCGGTCAGCAGCGAGTCCAGGTCGTTAAATCCAGTCGATACGCCATTTATTATGCCCTTGTTTATCAGCAGTTCCTGTATCTTGGCATACGTGCGCGGCACCTCGTCGCGCACCGCCACGAACGCCTCGCTGCCCCGGCGCATCGCGATGTCGTATATCGAGCGCTCGGCCAGCTCCAGCACCTCGGGCACTTCCTTCTCGCCCAGGTAGCTCTCGTGGGTTATCTCGTCGGACGCGGTTATCAGCTTGCGCAGCGTCGACTTTTCCTCGATTATCTTTATGTACGCGCCGGCGTTGGCGGTCGAGGGCACGTAGCCGGTCAGGTCGATCAGGTAGTCCAGCCCGCCTATGCCGTCGAGCTTGCCGGTGCGCGTGAGCTCATTGGATACCGTGACCAGATCAATCGGCTGCGACTGGTTGAACAGCTGGCGCATTGCAGCGAATATCTCGCGGTGCGCGGGGCTGTAAAAGTCCTCCGGCGAGAGCGCCTCGTTGGCCAATAGCAGCGCGTTGCGATCCTGCAGCATGGCTCCCAGCACCGAGCGTTCGGCGTCCATACTGTGCGGCGGTATGCGGCCCTGTTCCATAATCGACCTCCATACATATGGCGCGCCCGGGCGCATACCCGGGCGGCGGCGTGCCGGCGGCGCGTATGCCCCGTCGGCGGTATGTCACTTTCGGCGCAGGCCCTGCTTACACCGTCTCGACTATCACGAACATGCGCGCGGTCACGTTCGGGCCGAACCGCACGTTGACCTCGAACCGGCCGGCCTGCTTTATCGGCTCGCCCAGCTCTATCTTGCGCTTGTCGACGTCAAAGCCCAGCTGCTTTTTCATCGCGTCGGCTATGGCCTCGCCGGTCACCGCGCCGAACAGCCGGCCGTTGGCGCCCGCCTTGGCCTGCACCCTGACTTCCTTGTCCTTCATCTCGCGCGCCAGCTCGAGCGTCAGCTGGCGCTGCTGCGCCTGGCGATGCTCCTCGGCGGCCTTGGCGTTCTGTATCGTATTTATGGCGTTCGCGCTGGCCTGCACGGCCAGCTTGCGCGGCAGCAGGAAGTTGCGGGCGTAGCCGTCCGACACCTCCAGCACCTGCTCGCGCTTGCCGGTGCCCTTTACGTCCTGAAGCAGTATGACCTTCACTTTGGTTCCCTCCTTGAGCCTCCCCGCAACGCGCGGGGTAAGTACGTCCATTGTACAACATTTTAGGCGCATGTGCAAGCAGCCCCGGCGCAAAACCGCACAACTTTCACGCGCAGCGACCAAACGCACCGGCGCGCCGGCGCCAAAAGCAGACGCGCGCGGCGTCGACACGATATACGTCGACTCCGCGCGCGCAATGCGCCGTCCGCTATTCGGGTTGGCGCGCCTCGTCGCGCTCTCTGAACAGCAGCGACACGCACCACAGCCCCGCCAGGCCCACCAGCGAGTATATTATCCGGCTTATCACCGCGCCCTGCCCGCCACACACGAACGCGACCAGGTCAAACTGGAACACGCCTATCAGGCCCCAGTTGACCGCGCCGATTATCGCCAGCAGCAGCGCTATCCTATCCAGCACAAGCATCGTATGCCCCCTTTTGCGGCCGCAGATTTTTGCGCGGCCAGGCTGAGCATATTATATGCTGCGCGCGCTTGATTTATGCGTGGGCGCGGTGCGCTCTCAATCCGATATGATTATATATTCATTTTGACGATCGATATATATATCCTGGCGCGACTGGTGCGCATGTTCGGATTTAGCTCCCCACGCAGCGCGACGGCATGCGGGATTTGCCTTGCATCTTAGTTTACAAACGCGCCGGACATCCGCGCGCAGGCGCGGGCTGAACGCGCGCCTTGCGTTTGGACGTGCGTCCGGCAGGCGCGCTTCGATGCTTGCAGCGCAGCACGCGACGCGCATGCAAAAGCGCCCGGCTCATCCGGGCGCACAGACCGTTGACAAAGCCCTTGCCGCCGGACGCTGCAAGATTCGCCAAGCTCGTTTGGGTTTGTTATATATCGAATTATACAAAACAATGCCGTGCTGCCGGATAGACAAGACGCAATATGCAGATTCAGATCATGATTATTGCAAGTGGAGCCGGGCTGTCTGTGTATGAACAGCTTTGTCAACAAACTGAGCGCCCGGCTCATCCGGGCGCTCAGTCTATTGACAAAGTATGCAGCACATATCCTGCTTGGCTGGACGTGCATCGGCAGCCAGCAGAAAACGCAAATTCGAACATAACGCGGCTTATATTGGAAGGTTTTCGCAGCATCGCCCAAGCGCTGTTTCAGCAAAGCCATTTGAAATAAACCCGCCGTCCAGCTGCTCGGCTTTGTCAGCGGTCTAAGCGCCCGGCTCATCCGGGTGCGCGCGGTCTTTTGACAAAGCATGCCGCGCACGGTCTGCCCGGCCAAACATGCAGCTGCAGCCAGCAGAACATGCAAATCAAAGTAGAATGCTGCTTGCACAAGACCGAATCCGCAAAATCGCCAACAGGATACCTCAGGAAGTTGCGCGGAGCTAAACCGGCCGTCCAACCGCCAGGGATTGTCAACGGTCAGAGCGCGCCCGGCTCAGCCAGGCGTGCAGACCGCGCTCAGCCGAACGGATCCGAAAAGTCGTTGCGCGGATCGCGGCTGCGGTGCGTCGCGCCGTCGTCAGCCAGGTAGTTCAGCTCGAGCCGGTCAAAGTCTATCGCCTCAAAGAAGTTGTCGCGCCCGAACGCCGTCGCGCCGAAGCGCTCCAGCTCGACGCGCTGCTTGTCCAGCCACATAGGGCTGGGTATGTCGAACTCGCGGCACACGTCGCGCAGCCGCTGCTCGACCTCGTCGCGCGCGCACGGCGTCGCGGTCTCGCGCAGCGCGCGGTGCCGTTTTACGACCCTGACCCAGATACGGCTCATGCGCAACCCCGCCTTTCGCGACCCGGCTCGCGCCGGGCACATGTGTCAAGCGCCCGCCCATCGGCGCCGCGCCCGGCATGCGGGCCGCGCCGACGCGCGGGCAACTGCGTCAATACATCTTGAGCGTGGAGGTATACTGATCGGGATCCACGCCGGCCTCGGCAGCTATGCGCTTGCCCTCGGCGGCCCAGAGCATGCCGCGCAGCATCATCTCCTGCGCGGTGGGCTCGTTGAACACGTCGTCATGATGGCCCAGCGAGGTATAGAACACGCGCCCATGGCCCCAGCGCTTGGTCCAGGTGACCGGCACCTCGACGTGGCCGTTGGAGGCATGATAGTAGTTCACTATCGGGTAGCAGGTCGTCGCGAGCACCTCGACCGCCGGGTCGATGTGCACGTAATACTGCTCTGAGGCGACCTTGAAGTCGCTCATGTCCGCCACTATCGGGCTGGACGAGTTCTTTATATGCACGGTGTACTCCACGCCGTCGCCGCCCGGATGCGACACCCACTGGCCGCCGGTCATGAACTGCCACTCGGTATCCTGCCGGAACGAGTCGCACATGCCGCCATGGCAGCCCGCCAGGCCCACGCCGAACCGGCCTACCGCCTCGACCACCGGCTTGCACTGCTCGCGCGTTATCGAGCCCATAGTCCACACAGGTATTATCAGGTCGAGCTCGCGCAGCTTTTCAAGATCCAGGAAGCTGTCCAGCGTATCGGACACCTCAACCTCAAAGTCCCGCGCGCGCAGCAGCGCTGCGAACCGCGCCGACACCAGTTTGGGCTCGTGGCCATCCCAGCCACCCTGCACTATCAATGCCTTTTTCACGAAATTCAACCTCCCCGCGCGGCATATGCCGCGGTTTATGCTCTTTTCGGTCAAAACAGCCGGCCCGGCACCGTCATCGGCCCACCCGTGAACGCGCCCAGCGTGGCCAGCCACATCGCCAGGCATGCAAACAGTGCCACCATTATGAACAGCACGCCCACTATCGCCAGGCGCGTGACCCTGGGATCCGCGCCGCGCGTGGGCATGTGGAACTTCATGCGCCGGGGCGCGTGGCGGTACTTTATCTCCTGAGTGGAGTCGATGTCGCCCGGATGAAAATCCTCGGACACTCCGTTGGTTTTCAAGCAATACACCTCCCCCGCCGCCCGTCATCTTCATTTACGCAATCCATTATACGACAGGTTTCCTAAAAAGTAAACCGGCAAATGCGCAGTTAATTCGCTCAAATAGTTGACAATCGACGCCCGCGCGGCGCGCTTGCGACCGGAATGGACAAGTTGTGCCGCGCATGGTATTATATGGAAACGGAAGCTGAGCAGCGCTGTTTGGATGCGAGCCGCGGCGCAAACCTGCGGGTATTGGGGTATGCGCCGATTGCGTGACGCAGGCGATGCAGCATGGCGATTTGAATATCGAACGGAATGCACGGTGCTTGCGCTCACAGCGCGCAACCCATATGGCGCGCAGCCTGCCGGGTACAGTCCTGTTGGGCAGACCGCACGCCCGAATATCGTCCGGGTAACGCGGCGCAGCGCATACGGGCGCAAAGGGCAAGTTGGCGCGCGCACGACATACTATGGAAGTAACGCAATCTGCGCGGGCAGCGCAGCTTCGGCAGAGGGCGCGGCACACGCGCGCCACGGTCTTGTCACCTTTGGCGCTTAATGCCGGCCAAATATGTACCATTTCTCCATTCCGTAACTTTTTCGAGAGGAATTTGCACAAAAACGCTTGCATATTGTGCGCGATACATTTATCATACATGATATCCAAGTTCCGCCGCGCGCCGGGTGTGCGGCAGATTTGACAGGAGGCAGCCAACTGATGAACGACGCGCGCGATACCGCCGCCCTCGCCGGGTCGGGCGACACCATGATATCGATCCGCAACCTTGAAAAGGTATACAAAACCGGCAACTCCAGCGTGAGCGCGCTGCGCGGCATAAATCTGGACGTGCCGCGCGGCTCGATATTCGGCATAATCGGCCTGTCGGGCGCGGGCAAGTCGACGCTTATACGCTGCATAAATCTGCTCGACCCGCCCACCAAGGGCACGATTACGATAGACGGCGTGGATATTATGAAGCTCAGCCACAGGGAGCTGCTCGAGATGCGCCGCCAGCTGGGCATGATATTCCAGCAGTTCAATCTGCTGATGCAGCGCAACATACTCGCAAACGTCACCTTTCCCACCGAGATCGCCGGTATGCCCCGCGCGCAGGCCAGAAAGCGCGCGCTGGAACTGCTCGAGACGGTCGGGCTGGCCGACAAGGCCAAGGTCTATCCCTCCCAGCTCTCGGGCGGCCAGATGCAGCGCGTGGCCATAGCGCGCGCGCTGATGACCGAGCCCAAGGTTCT
>CAWVGT010000186.1:0-4255 GCA_963928645.1 Candidatus Fimadaptatus sp. | reverse complement strand
CGTCTGTTAAGCGGCGTTTTGTTTGGATTTGTATGTTCTGCGGGCTGCTGTTGCATGTTCGGCCAAGCAGGACGTGTGCAGCATAATTTGTCAATAGGCTGAGGCGCGGCCGGAAAGCGGCTGCGCCTTTGAGCTGCCCGGAGCGCGGCTAGGGCGGCATACTCGGAGAAGGGAGGCCCGGCATATGACTATCAACTTGCCCGCGCCGGTAGCGCGCGCGCTGGCCGCGCTTGAAAGCGCAGGTCACCAGGGCTATGTGGTCGGGGGCTGCGTGCGCGATTCGCTGATGGGGCGCGCGCCGGGGGACTATGACATCACCACGTCGGCATTGCCGGAGCAGGTGCAGGCGTGCTTTGCGGGCGAGCGGGTGGTGCCCACCGGCATAAAGCACGGCACGGTGACGGTGATACTGGACGGCATGCCGCTGGAGATCACCACGTTCCGGGCCGACGGCGAGTACAGCGACCATCGCCGCCCGGACAGCGTGGCGTTTTCAGCGCGGCTGGAGGACGACCTGTGCCGGCGCGACTTCACGATAAACGCCATGGCGTACAGCCCGAGCCGGGGCCTGGTAGACCTGTACGGCGGCGCGGCCGACATAGCTGCGCGCGTGGTCAGGTGCGTGGGCGACGCGGCGCGGCGGTTCGATGAGGACGCGCTGCGCATGTTGCGCGCGGTGCGGTTCGCGGCCGCGCTGGAGTTCGACATCGCACCACAAACGCTCGCGGCGCTGAACGCGCGGCTGGCGGACATAGAGTACGTGGCGCGCGAGCGCGTGTTCGCCGAGCTCAACAAGGCGCTGAGCGCGCCAGCGCCGGCGCGGGCGCTGGAGGTGGGGCGGGCGCTGGTGCAGCGGGCGCTGAACGCGGACTGGACGGATTTAGACGCAGCCGGCTGGCTGGCGGCGGCGCGCTCGCGCGAGGGCAGCGACGGTTATGCGCTGGCGCTGCGGCTGGTGGCACAGGTCGAGCCGGAGGTCGAGCTGCGCTGGGCGGTGCTGCTGGCGCCGCTGGGGTGCGAGCGCGCAGAGGCGGTATTGCGCGGCCTGCGCGCGCCCAATGGCGTGACAGGGCGGGCGTGCGCGGCGATAGCGGGCGCGGCGCGGCCGTTTGGCGCGGCGCGGGCCGAGGTGCTGCGGCTGCTCAATGCGCTGGGCGAGACCGGATTGAGCGACGCGCTGGCGCTGGCGCGGGCGGCGGCGGAATGCGCTGGCGACGCATCTCAGGTCGAGCAGCTGGCCGAGGTCGACGTGCAGGCGCGGCGGCTGATCGCGGAGGGCGCATGCTACACGCTCAGGCAGCTGCAGATCGGCGGGCGCGAGCTGAGCGCGCTGGGGCTGAAGGGGCGGGCGCTGGGCGCCGCGCTGGAGCGACTGCTCGGCGAGGTCATGGCGGGCGAATTGCCCAATGAGCGCGATAGGCTGCTGGCGCGTGCGAGAGCGCTAGCAGCGCGCGCGGAGGACGGGCAGTGAGTCTGTGCGGCAGAGGCCATGCAAGCGCCGAGCCTGTGAAGCTATTGACGTGCGCCAGGTCTATGCACCACAGGTATCGCGGGCAGTAAGATGTGAGAAGCAAACCGGCACGCAGTGTGGGTGAGCGGTTTGTATATTAGCGCGGGTGATGAGACGGAGCGCCGGACGTCGGCGAGCGATGAGACGGCACGTCGAGTGTCGGCGTGAGGCGAGACGAAGAACCGGGCGACAGCGGTTGATGAGGCGATGAGCCGCGAATCAGCGCGGGCGAGGGCGCCAAGCGCTGCTGGCTGGCATGTGAGAATGTGAAAATCCAATACTTTGAAATGCGAGATGAAATTCTCAAAGCGTTGATAAGCCCCGACGGCTGGACAGCCGCTTTACTCTAAACAACTCTTAAAACATCCTATTGGCGAAGCTGCAAAACCATTCTAATGCAGGTGGCATTCCGTTTCAATTTGCATGCTTGACCGACTGCCGTTGCACGTTTGGCCAAGCAGACCGTGTGCAGCATGCTTTGCCAATGGACTGAACATCCCATCCCGTGAAATGTGGGATGGGATGTTCAGACTGCTGACAAACCCTGGCGGCTGGACAGCCAGATTTACCCAAACAACGTTCCGCAATATTTTGTGGGCGATATTGCAAAATCAGTCTGATGCAAGCGATATCCCGCTCTATTTGCATGTTGTGCCGGCCACTGTTGCGTATTCGGTCAAGTTGATTGTATGAGGTATACTTTGTCAATAGAATGGAAATCCCATCCCGTGAAATGCGGGATGGGACTTTGACTGGAATGCGGCAGCACGTCAGGCGCAGCCTATTTTGCGCGGCGCTTGAGCAGCACGCTCTCGGCGTACTCGAGCTCCTCCTGGGTATTCACGCCGATAATCTGCTCGGCATCGTCTATCACGGCGGAACCGACCTTGCCGCCCATGCTCATTATGATCTTGGGGGTGTCGGTCAGGTAGTACTCGCCCTGAGCGTTGTTGTTCTTGAGCTGGGCCAGCGCCTTGAACAGCCACTCGGCCTTGAATACGTACACGCCCGGCGTGACCTCGCGTATCTTGGCCTGTTCGGGGGTGCAGTCCTTCTGTTCGACTATGTCGGCTATGTCGCCGTTGGCGTCGCGTATTATGCGGCCATAGGCCGGGGGCACTTCGGTCATGGCGGTCAGCAGCGTCACGGCCGCGCCGCTCTCGGCGTGCTTGCGGAACAGCTCCTTGAATGTATCCTGGCTGAACAGCGGCATGTCGCCAAAGCAGATCAACACGTCGCCGGTATAGCCCGCCAGCTCGTCCTTGGCCATGGACACGGCGTGGCCGGTGCCGAGCTGTTCGCTCTGCATGACGAAGCGGTAGTCGTCCGGGAACGCGGCGCGCACCGTGTCGGCCATGTAGCCCACAACTATCACTATGTCCTCGTGCGGTATGAACGATATGTTCTCCAGTACGTAGCTCAGCAGCGGGCGCCCCGCAGCTTCGCGCATAACCTTGGGCAGGTGAGCCTTTTCGCTGTTGAGACGCTTGCCCTTGCCGGCGGCCAAAACGATTGCCTTCATATATGCAAACCCTCCCAATTGCCTCGCGTATTGCGGCATCCGCCGCGCTTACTCAAATTATATCATATAAGCGGCTGTTTGGAAATAGCAAAAAAGTTCTTTTTTACCACGGTGAAAATATATCCATGCACGCGCAGGCTGCGGTGGGCAGGCATGTCGCGGGCAAGCTATGTGACAGCGAGGGCGGCGGGGGGAGCGGTTGAGGTATGGCCGGCTGGACGAAACGACGGTCAAGAGGGGAGCGTATAGACGCGCAGAAGTACAGAAGGAAGCGAGCTCACATCAAATGCGACGGTAAGCATGCAAACGCGTCAAAGTGCGCCAGCGGCTCAAGCGTGCCCGTTGCCAGTTAGCGCCGATGGAAGCGCTCACCATGCAAACCAATTCTCACCATACGGCAATGCAGGCGTCCGGGAAATGTGAGTTGTCTAAATATGATGCGGACGGCAATTGCGAGATGTGCCGCCGAAAGCCGCACTGCAACAATGCGCGCGTCAGACAGCCTCAATGTGCGCAAGCGAGTCGCGCGATCCGTCTGTACGCAATCAAATGAACCTGCCGTGGGCGGGGGTATCCATTGCCACCAAGACATGTGAGCTGATAGCGATCCGCGCAAGAGCCGCGCCTCAGCGAGCCCCGCGCCATCGCAAGTTCAACATCCACAGCCAGTACCGTACCATAGCATGAGCAGCGCCGCGGAAGAATTGCGATAGTTTGCTGCCGACAACCATCCTGCAACAATGCGCGCGTCAGACAGCCTCAATGTGCGCATGCGAGTCGCGCGATCCGTCTGTACGCAATCAAATGAACCTGCCGTGGGCGGGGGCATCCATTGCCACCGAGACAGTTGCACTGATAGCGATCCAGGCAGAGCCGCGCCTCAGCAAACCTCGCGTCGTCGTCAAGTTCAACATCCACAGCCAATATCGTGCAATAACATGGGCAGCGCCGAATGAGATGCGCCGCCTAAAGTCACGCGCAATGTCAATAACCGCGGCACAGCACACCCACACCGCCCGCTGAGCACGGACGAGATTTCGAGCGCGCGGCAACCGGCTGGTTCGCGTGCATCCAAACCGCCGAACAATCCATCGCGCTGTACCCAAATAGGCAAAAAAAACCACCCATCCCCCGCACAAAGCGAAAGACAGGCGAAGTGGGATTAGTAGGACTCGAACCTATGACCTCCACGATGTCAACGTGGCGCTCTAACCAACTGAGCT
>CAWVGT010000185.1:0-17517 GCA_963928645.1 Candidatus Fimadaptatus sp. | reverse complement strand
CGAAGTCAAGAAGTCCGACGGCAACATAATACTGTTCATAGACGAGCTGCACAACATAGTCGGCGCCGGCAAGACCGAGGGCTCGATGGACGCCGGCAACCTGCTCAAGCCTTTGCTTGCGCGCGGCGAGCTGCACTGCATAGGCGCGACCACGCTCGACGAGTACCGCAAGTACCTCGAAAAGGACAAGGCGCTCGAGCGCCGCTTCCAGCCGGTCACGGTCAATCCCCCGTCGGTCGAGGAGACGATATCGATACTGCGCGGCCTGAAGGAGAAGTACGAGCTGCACCACTCGGTGCGCATAACCGACGGCGCGATAATCGCGTGCGCGGTGCTCAGCGACCGCTATATACAGGACCGCTTCCTGCCCGACAAGGCGATAGACCTTATGGACGAGGCCGCCGCGATAATCCGCACCGAGATAAACTCCAGCCCCAACGAGCTGGACGAGGTCAACCGACGCATAATGCAGCTCGAGATTGAGCAGCAGGCCCTCAAGAAGGAGGACGACCGCGCCTCCCAGAGCCGCCTGGAGACCCTCGAAAAGGAGCTGGCCGACCTGCGCCAGCAGAGCGCCGCTATGACCGCCAAGTGGAAGGCCGAAAAGCAGTCCATAGACCAGGCCAAGGTAATACGCGAACAGCTCGACGCCGCCAGGCTCGAGCTCGAGAACGCCGAGCGCGCCTATGACCTCAACAAGATGGCCGAGCTCAAGTACGGCCGCATACCCGAGCTGCAGAACCAGCTCGAAGCGCTCAAGCAGTCCGGCGACGCGCAGGAGCGCCCGCTGCTGCACGAGGTCGTCGACGAAAACGAGATAGCCGAGGTCGTGTCGCGCTGGACCGGCATACCGGTGGCCAAGCTCACGCGCAGCGAGCGCGACAAGCTGCTGGGCCTGAGCGACATACTCCACAAGCGCGTGATAGGCCAGGACGAGGCCGTGGACGCGGTCGCCGACTCGATACTGCGCGCGCGCTCGGGCCTGAGCGACCCCAACCGGCCGATAGGTTCGTTCATGTTCCTGGGCCCCACGGGCGTGGGCAAGACCGAGCTGGCCAAGGCGCTGGCCGAGGCCATGTTCGACGACGAGAACAGCATAGTCCGCATAGACATGAGCGAGTACCAGGAGAAGCACACCGTGTCGCGCCTGGTCGGAGCGCCTCCCGGATACGTGGGCTACGAGGAGGGCGGCCAGCTGACCGAGGCCGTGCGCCGCAAGCCGTACTCGATAGTGCTGTTCGACGAGATAGAGAAGGGCCATCCGGACGTATTCAACCTGCTGCTGCAGATGCTGGACGACGGCCGGCTGACCGACTCGCAGGGCCGCACCGTGAGCTTCAAGAACACTATAGTCATAATGACCTCCAACATAGGCAGCCAGTATCTGCTGGACGGCATCGATGCCAGCGGCGAGATCAGCGAGACCGCGCGCAAGCAGGTCACGCAGGCGCTGCGCGCCGGGTTCAAGCCCGAGTTCCTCAACCGCATGGACGAGATAGTCATGTTCAAGCCGCTGACGCAGGACGAGATCTGCTCGATAGCGCGGCTGATGCTCGACCGCACCTGCCAGCGCATGGCCGAGCAGGGATACACGCTCAACGTCTGCGACAGCGCGCTGCGCTACGTGGCCGCCGAGGCGTACACGCCGCAGTACGGCGCGCGCCCGGTCAAGCGCTACATACAGCGCCACATCGAGACCGAGGTCGCCAAGATAGTGATGAAGGGCGAGCTCAACCCCGGCGACGAGGTGCAGGTGACCGCCGACATGGACGGCGGCATGAAGTTCGACATAGTGCACGCCGCGCAGGTCGTATGAGCCACGGCAGCGCATGCACTGACCCATAACTCATTTCCGCGCACGCATGGCATCCGGCATGCGTGCGCGGTCAGTCTATTGACAGAGTATGCCGCACACGGTCTGCCTTGTCAGGCGCACAAAGCAACCGGCAAAGCATGCAAATCAAAGTGGAAAACTGCTTGCATCAAACTGGTCTTGCAACATTGTCCACAGGCTGTTTCAAATAGCCGTTTGTAATAAAGCTATCTGTCCTGCCACCAGGGTTTTCAACGGTCTGTCCGCGCACGCATGATATCCAGCATGCGTGCGCGTTTTGTCTGTCGGCGGCAGGCGCACTCCCGCCGGCACCCGTGTGGGCGCGCAGTTTAATGATATAGCTGTTCGCGCACAAGCGGCCCGGTTCTGGTTGCGATAGTCATGGCTCAAAACTGTATACGACGGTCATACAGCCGACGTTGCAGCACTGTTTTGTACAATTCAACATATCAAATCGAGTTTGCGAAACGTGCTGCAGCCGGCGGTCAGGGCTTTGTCAACGATCTGAGCGCCCGTGTGGGCGATCAGAAAGCTGACAAACACTGGCGGCTGGACGGCCAGTTTACTACAAACAGCTTTTTGCACATCTCGTTGGCGAAGCATTAAATCAACCTAATGACAGCGACAGTTCGCTTTAATTTGCATGTTTGCCGACTGCTGTTACATACTTGGACAAGCAGACCGCGTGCGGCATACTTTGTCAACGGTCTGAGCGCCCGCGTGGGCGCGCAGACTGCTGACAAAAGCCCGGCGGTAGGATAGTCGGTTTTGCTCAGGCGGCTTTTTGTAAGATATAATTGATAACTCTATATAATCAATTTGGTGCAAGCGACATTCCGTTTAAATTTGTATGTTCCGCCGACTGCCCCTACTCGTCTGACCAATCAGACCGCGTGCGGCATACTTTGTCAACGGTCTGAGCGCCCGCGTGGGCGCGCAGACTGCTGACAAAAGCCCGGCGGCTGGATAGTCGGTTTTACTCAGGCAGCTTTTTGCAAGATGCAATCGACATCTCTGCATAATCGATCTGATGCAAGCGACATTCCGTTTAAATTTGTATGTTCCGCCGACTGCCCCTGCTCGTCTGACCAAGCAGACCGCGTGCGGCATACTTTGTCAATAGACTGAGCGCCCGTATAGGCGCGGTATGTATGCCGGCAGGTCTCGCCGCCCGCCCGTCAGGACTTGAGATGCCGGCATTGCCCGGACGACGCTCTATGATCCGCAACCCCGCCGCACCGCGCCGCGCGGCCCGCGCATCGGGCGTGTTCGTCCAAATAGTCAGAGGCACGCTTTCTGGACAGCACATCGGCGCGAACGCAGTCGCCCGAGCGGCGCATAGCGGCTTTCGGTCGATTTAATGCGCTCACTCGCACTCCCGCGTTATTACGTGCTCCATCGCGCTGCCCAGCTTAGGCAGTCGGGCCTTCAAAAAACCGGGCACCAGATTAACTTCCGATAATCCGTCGATCGGCAGCCAGTGCAGCGTTTCGGCGCGGCCCTGGTCAGTATACGCACCCTCCGCTATCTGCAGGTGAACCGGCGGTTTCATCAGGTAATAGAATGCGAGCTCGTGCCGGCGGCGCCCGCGCTGCATATAAAACCTCTCATTGACGAACGCGAGCCGGTCTATCTCGAACAGATGGCCGGTCTCCTCCAGCGCCTCCCTGACGGCCGCCTCGCCGGACGTTTCGTGCAGCAGCACCCCTCCGCCGATCGTGTAATAGCAGTCGTAGTCGACATGCCTGGCCACCAGCAGCTTGCCGTCCTGTACGATCAGCGCGGCCGCCCTGTATGAAAAACCCATGGCGGCGGTTTCTGCGTTTAGATCCACTCGTTGCATGTTATCTCACTCCATTTCTCAGGCTCCCGGCCACCGTCGCCGCGCGCGCTTTGCCACCGCTCGGCGCCGCGTCGCGCGCGACAATCCAGGCTCAACGATACCTGCCGCTACTTCTGCGCCTTCCGGTTCGGCTTATCACCCGCAGGCAGCGCCATATGCGCCACAGCAAGCCCGCGTGTCAGTTGTACCGACCGGCATTCACCGCTCCGCCGACGTCGATAAATGTACCGCCGCAATGGGCATACAGCATTCAAAGCGCAACCAGTTCTCATTATATCAGGTTTTTGGCGACGGTTCAACGCCATTGCAGCCTCGAGCAGCCGGCGCTGACTGGTCAGCTATACATTGCAATACAGTGCACGTGAAACTGCGAATACCTTATTGTATTTGGCTGCCAAAGCTGGTAAAATGTAGCCGGTGTATAATGGAATACCGTCCGCACCATAACAGCGGGCGCCAGAGCGCCCACGCATCGCCCGACTCGTCGCATTGAGCGCGCGATATCGACGGAGATATACAAGCGAGTCGCCGGCTTTGTCGCCCGTCTCTAGCCATGCGCGGGGTGTTGCGACAATCCTGCGCACATGGCAGTACAGCCGCCTGGGCGGCATGCCCCGAGCACGGCATCCATTCGGCGTCGCTCTGAATGGATGCCGGCGTGATGCGCGCAGCACACCGGCATGGCGAGAGGCCGCGCTCTGCCCGCACGCAGCGCGTGGCGATTGGCAAGCGCCGTCGCCGCGCGGCGCACGCCTGGAGCGCCCACGGCACGGGACTACAAACGTAAAGATCGACGTTATGGCACGCGAAAGCCGCCCGGCATTCGCCGCGCTGAGCAAACCCAACCCCACATCGCATGGTGACCAGCCAGCCCGCAGCCGTGTCTATCAATCACAGTGTCTTCAGCCGGGCCTTGGGCCGCGGCGCAGTCGGTACAACTCAATTAGCAGCCGCGTTCGCGCTTTGAACTGCGGCGTCGCACGGCAGTCCAATCCGGCGGTCAACCACAGCCGCGGCGCTACGCCCCGTGCCTTTGGTTGACAGCGCGCAGCGCATATGGCTGCACTTCAGCGCAAAGGAGGCCGCGATGAGCATCAACTTCCTCGTCGAACACCACGGCGCCGAGCTGCGCGTAATGCGCAGCGAATCCATCGATTTCGTGGCCCATCTGCACAGCCAGATCGAGCTGGTCTTTTCGCTCGGCGGCGAGGGCGTCATGACGATCGAAAACCGGTCGCACACGCTGCGCCCGGGCGAGGCCGCACTGTGCTGGCCCAACCGCGTGCACAGCTACGCGGCGCTGCCCGCGGGCAGCAGCTATCTGCTCGCGATATTCGACACGGCGCTGCTGGGTGAGACCGGCGCGGCGTTTACCCGCCTGGACTGCGCGCAGCCGTTTCTGGATGCGGCGCGCGTGCACCCGGATGTGCCGCTGGCGCTGGAGCGCATGGCGCGCGAAGCCGACCTGCCCGCGCCGCTGCGGCGAGCGTACGCCGCCGTCGCGGTCGAGCGGCTGCTCGCGGCACTGGACACATCGCCCCGGCTGCGCGCCGACGATCCCGACGCGCTGCACCGCGTGCTGGGCTATATTCAGGCGCACCTGAGCGAGGACGTGTCGCTGGACGGGCTGTCCAGGGCGCTGTTTCTAAACAAATACTACATATCAAAGCTGTTTTCGGAGCACGTGGGCTGCAACCTGCACGCATACCTGAACGCGCTGCGCATAAGCCGCGCGCAGGAGCTGCTGCGCGACCCGGCGCTGAGCCTGAGCGAAATAATGGCGCGCTGCGGCTACGAGAGCGAGCGCACATTCTATCGCGCGTTCCGCGAGCACGCCGGCACCACGCCCCGACAGTTCAGAGAGGTGGTAGCAAGATGAGAGCATTCATCATGATGGGTCAATCCAACATGTCCGGGCGCGGGGCGCTGGACGAGCTGCCCCCGCTCGCGCCCGAGCACGTGTACGCCTGGCGCGACGGGCGCTGGGAGCCGGCGCGCGAACCGGTGGTGCGCGACCGCCCGTTCTCGGGCGAAGGCATGGGCACGGCGTTTGGCCAGGCGGTGTTCGCCGCCACGGGCGAGGATGTGGGGCTGATACCGTGCTCGCTGGGCGGCTCGCCGCTGGCGGCCTGGCAGCCGGGCGAGGCGCTGTTCGACGCGGCGCTCGTGCAGAGCCTGGCCGCGCTGGGCGCAGGCGCGCGCCTGGCCGGCGTGCTCTGGCACCAGGGCGAGGCCGACAGCGAGGACATCGAGCTGGCGCACACCTACCTGAAGCGCTTTGCGCCGATGATAGCCGCGTTCGAGGCGCAGCTGCGCGCCGGCGCAGCCGAGCTGGGCCAGCCGCAGCGCGTGGCGCGGCCGCTGCCGGTGGTGGTGGGCGCGCTGGGCGACTACCTGGACGGCTTCGGCGCGAGCAAGTACCACCGCGTGATAAACGCGCAGCTGAGCGAATACGCGTCCGCGCGGCCCGAGCGCGCGTGCGTTGCGACCGGCGACCTGCCGCACAAGGGCGACTGCCTCCACTTTTCGGCGCGCGCCCAGCGCATACTCGGGCTGAGGTACGCCGCGGCGTGGCTGGAGGTCGCGCTGCGCACGGGCGAGGTGTGACCGGAGCTCATGCGGGCTAAGTGTGGCTGATACTCATACGAGCCAAGTGTGGCCGATACTCATACCGGCTATGTATGGCCGATACTCATACCAGCTAAGTATGGCTGATACTCATACGGGCCAAGTGTGGCCGATACTCATACCGGCTAAGCATGGCTGATACTCATACCGGCCAAGTGTGGCCGATACTCATACGGGCCAAGTGTGGCCGATACTCATACCGGCTAAGCATGGCCAATACTCATACCGGCTAAGCATGGCCAATACTCATACGGGCTAAGCATGGCCAATACTCATACCGGCCAAGTATGGCCAATACTTAAACGGGCGGACAGCGCGGCCGCATATACGGCGCGCTGTCCGCCCGCTTGGTCAATATTCAGTTGGCCGACCAGTCGCCAGTCAGGCCTGTCAGCGCGTCGCGCACTGCGGCCCCGGCCGAGTTCAGCGCCGCGTCCACGGCATTGGCCGCCTCGCCCAGCCGCTCGCCCGCGCTCGCAGCCGCCGCCTCGATGTCCGGGCCGCGCTCTGCCAGCCAGTCGCGCAGCGCGTCGCTCCACTCCCCGGCTCGCCCGTCCAGCTGTGCGCGCAGCTCGAGCGCTCCCTCGCGCAGCGCCGCCGCAGCCGCGTCGAACCGCGCCCGGAGCGCGGCTACGGCCTCGCCCAGCGCATCATCGCCCGCGCGCTCATACGCGCGCCTGAACCCCTGCTCGCAGGCCGCCCAGCATTCGCCGAGCCATTCGCCCGCAGCCTGCACGACCGCGGCCCCGTCGCGCGCCGGTTCCGACGCAGCCGTCGCACCCGCGCACGCCGGCGCCGCAAGCAGCGCCAGCACCAGCGCAAACAGCACAATCCTTCTCACAACGTCTCGCCCCCATTTCGCCGGTATATGCTCAGCGTACCACGTTCGCATGGCAAAATGAGGTCGCACAGATTAAAGCGCGCTTAGAATGCGCGCGGGCGCGCCCGTGCCGCCGCGTCAGGCCTTAATGTAATTCACCGCCATGTCGCACAGCAGCTCCATCTGGCGCTGCGCGGAGCAGCACTTGCTGGCGAACATGCCCTGGGAGTTGGCCGAGAGCTTCTGCATGGTGCCAAACAGCGCGTTCATCAGCGTGCCGCACAGCTCCTCGCCGTTCACGTCGGCGCGAATGCTGCCGTCGGCCACGCCGGCCGCCAGCGCGTCCTGCACCGGCTGACAGATGCGCTCGAACTGCACGCCCACGCGCTCGCGCCCCTCGAAGTACTTGCGCTTGTGCACGTATATCTCGAACTCCTGCAGCAGCTGCAGCGCCTGGGTGTTCTGGCGGTAAATGCCTATGTACAGCCTGAGCAGCCGCTGCACGCGCTCGAACCCGCTTATGCCGCTCATATCCTCGGCCTCGACCGCCGCAAGCACTTCGCTCGTCAGCTTGTTCCAGAACAGCATCGCCGACTCCAGCACTATGTTTTCCTTGTCGCCATAGTATCGATATACGGACATGGAAGTGACGCCGGCCTTCTGCGCTATCGTCGCCACCTTGGTGCGCTCAATGCCCTCGTAGTAGAAACACTTCAGGGCTTCGTCAAGCACTCGTTGCTTGTTCTGAGCGCGCAGTTCCTCTTGCCGCATTTTGTAATACCTCCTTAAAACAACCTTTTCGTTTTGATATCATGCCGCCATTTATACAATATTAACACGACCAAACATAGACTATTATACCACCTTCCAACCCTCTAAATCAATGGGCTTGGAAAAATATGTCAGAACCGCGGCCGCGCGTCGAATAGCGCCCCGCGTTTTATGCGTTACCTCATCTTAACTTTTAATGATTCATGCTTTGGCCCCGCATGTCACGGTCGACAATCGATTTTATTTGATATGAAGTGTTGTTCGCTTGAATATGCAGATTGAGCAACATTGCGCAGATAGTAAGTGCAATTGTGCATGTTGACATATTGCGCTATTCACTTGTATGTTTTATCACATGTTGATTTGACAGGCGAATCGTTTATTGCAATTCATATTTGCGATTCGGCGTGCCGGCGCGCTTTCCGAACCGCTGTTATCCGATTTCAAACATTTAACATTCTGCCGGCATGGCAGCGCGCCATGCCGGCAGTCTATGAGCCCTTAAAACGCGCGCACCGCGCCTAGACGCGCCGCATCAGCACCAGCTTCACGCAGCCGTAGGAGTGGCGGCCCTCCAGCGCGACGTCGATGATGGCCTCGACGCGCCCCGCCGGGCACAGCGACGCGTCCAGCTCGAACTCGGCCTCCGCCCGGGAGCCGCGCAGGTTGTTCAGCGGCAGCACGCACTGGCGCGCGCCCAGCGCCGTCACGCCCTCGGGCAGGTACAGCGTCACGCGCGCCCACTGCTGCTGGCGCATCTCGTCGGCGTTCACGACGGTCACGCGCACGCGCTTGCGGCCGTCCGCGTCCAGGAACGGATCGCCCATCAGGTCCACGCGCACGCTGAACGCCGCGAAGTCGCGCCGTATCACGTTCGGGCCCAGCGCGCACAGCTCGCGCGCCTCCAGCACGCGCCCGGTGCCCAGTCCGCCCAGCCCCGGCAGCAGGTCGTCCATGCGCTCGCAGGCGCACTCGTCCGGCTCGCGGCACGCGATCGTGTACCCGCCCGGCGCCAGCACGTCGCACAGCTGCGCGCCCAGGAAGCCCGGCGTCACGCGCAGCACGCGCTCGGTCAGCTCGGTCACGGTGCTCGGCACCCACACGCCGCCGCTGGTCCTGTCTATGCACAGCGTCGATATCCTGTCGTCCAGCGGCCGGGTCCAGCGCTCGGGCAGCGCCTTTGCGCCCATGATGATGCCCAGCGTCGCGCCCAGCGTGGCGCAGGTGCAGTCGGTGTCCTCGCCGCACGCGTTGGCCGCGCACAGCGCCCGGCCGAAGTCGCCTTCGCCCCACAGCCAGCCCACTATCGCAAACGCCACGTTCTCGGGCGCGTCGAACCCGGGCTCACCGCGCTCCATGCCCTCGTTGTCCTGCTCGGGCAGCCGGCTCAGCCGTCGGCCCTGTATGCCGAAAGTGCCCGGCGCGGCGTTGTGTACGCGCAGCCGCGCCTCCTTGAGCGACAGTCCCGCCGCGCGGCACTCGCGCGCGCACCTGACCGCCCGCGCGACCGCGCAGTCCTCGGGTATGTAGCTCAGGCCTATGTCTATCAGCGCGTCGCGGTCGCTCACCACGAACGCCGCGCTCTGCAGCGCTGCGAAGAATATCTCGCCATACGCGCCCTCGCCGGCGTGATCGACTATCGCGTCCTCGTAGGCGTAGCGCGCCGCCAGCTCCGGGTGGCCCGGGCACAGGCACGCCCAGATCTCAGAGCGTATGAAGCAGCCGCACGAATTGGCATACACATTGTCCAGATAGCCGCTTATCGGCGGCACCAGCCCCGCGCGCAGGTTGGCCTTGCCCGTGCCGTACTCGACCCAGTTGGGCAGCACGTAGCTGAGCCAGTACTCGCCCAGTATCGAGGCGTCCACATTGCGCCCGTAGCGCTCGACCGCCGCCAGCCACACTATCTGCAGATCCAGATCGTCGTTGGGCGGCGGGCCCTGCGTCAAATCCTGCGCGTAGAAGTCGACCTGCGGCATGCCGCGCTTGCCCTCAAACGGCGCGCCCAGCACTCCGCCTATGTTCTTGCCGGCCCAACAGCCCATGACCTTGTCCCGATACGTCTCAAAGTCCAGTACCATATCCACCCTCCTCGTTCAGCGCGCGGCTATCTGCCGCCCGCGGTCAGTCCCGCATCGCCGGCGCGCGTGTACTCGTCCAGCCTGCGCCTGTAGAACTCAATCTTGCAGTTCACCTTGTTCAGATGGCGCTGCATGTCGGCCAGCTGCGCCTCGACGCTGCGCTTGTGCTCGTCCAGCATGTCCAGCCGCGCACCCAGCGTGCAGTCGCCCTTCATGCTCAGCTCCACGAACCGCCGCATCTGCTTGATCGACATGCCGGTGCTCTTGAGACAGCGTATCATGCCCAGCCACTCTATGTCCTCGTCCGAAAACCGGCGCACGCCGCTGGCCGTGCGGCCTATGTTGGGCAGCAGGCCCTCCCGGTCGTAAAAGCGCAGCGTATGCTCGCTCAGCCCGGACAGCTGCGCCGCCTGCCTTATCGTATAGTCCATGTCAGCACCTCCATGTACAGCTCCGCCTTTAACATTCCTTAACTTCATCAGTATACAATAAACTTACAGGCAGCGCAATACCGCGCGCGCTAAAAAAGATGCGCGCAAAGCGCCCGGCGGCGAACCAAAGTCCGCCGCCGGGCGCGCGATATCATCAGGCCGTCAGATCGCCGCCGCCAGCTCGCGCTTTATCCCCAGCGAGTTGAGCACCGACAGCACCAGCGCCAGCGCCAGCAGGCATATGTGCAGGTAGTACGTGTTGCCCAGCGGCAGGTATGCCGAGGTCAGATAGCCTATCAGCCCGCCCAGGCTCCAGGCCACCCCCGCCAGCGAAGCCGCCGCGTGATCCCGGAACACTATGCACACCACGCACGCCACCGCGCCTATCAAAAACACCCACAGCGGCGTGCCCACCACGTCGTTTACATTGAAGTCCTCCACATGCTCCTCAAAGAAGCTCTCCAGCTCCGGATAGTCGGACGGCATGGCCACGTAGCCCATTATCGAATAGTTGCCGCTCTCGGTCGGGTAGTAGCCCACGCAGTTGAGCGCGAGCATCAGTATCATCAGCACCGCCAGCGCGATGTTGAGCATCGCGGGTTTCTCGCTCAGTGTATTCATACTATATCCTCCATCCTTTTGTTTATGTCTGGATTATAGCGCCGCGCGCCCGCGCAATCCATACGCGGCGCTTGAACTCAATCGGAACTATGTTGGCGCGCATGTTAGCGTTCATGTCGACCGCGCATCGGCGCGCCATATTTGCCCTTAATTCGCACATTATCCAGATTTTATGACATCAATTTGGCAGCAATGCACGTTTTCGATTATGTTCCAAATGCAGTTTAGCAATCGACCAAGTTTGATATATAGCAAAAGAGCGGAGGCCCCCGCGCCCCCGCTCCCGGTTTCGTATGTTCACGCGCTCATGCGCCCGGTCGCCAGCGCGACCACCGCCGTGCCCAGGTCGACCTCGCCGCCGTCGCGCGTATGGCTGACGCGCGTGCGCACCTGCACGTCCACGCTCAGCTCGCCCAGCGCGCCGCGCCGCCGCGCCTCGGCCACCGCCGCGCGTTCGGCCGCCGCGCGCGCCGCGTCCAGCGCCTGCTCATACTCGTCGAAGCGCTCGTGCACGCCCGGCGCGTGTATCGAGTAGCCGTCTATGCCGCCAAACGCGTAATCGGCGCGTATCTCGACGCTCGCGCGCGCGTTTATGTCGGCCACGACCGCGCCGATGGCGTTGGCCACGCCGGCGTGCTCGGATATCACGCAGCGCGTGCCCAGCGCCTGCGCGACCTCGGGCAGGAAGATGTGCGTAGGCGCGCCTATGCCTATCAGCGCCGCGCCCACGTCCAGGTTCAGCGCGCAGAACGACGCGTCGTCGGCCCGGCCGCGCCGCTCCCACTTGCGCGCTATCAGCGCGCGCAGCTGACCGTCCAGCCCGCCGCGGCAGATGTCCGGATAGCGCGCCTCGATCAGCACCCGCGCCACGTTCTCGAACAGCCGGCGCTTGACCATGCCGTACACCTCGTCGCACAGCGCCGCCAGGCCGCGCGCGTCGTCCCGGTACTGCGGCAGCGCGCGCAGGAAGTAGCGCGCCGCCAGCTCGGCCGCCTCGCGGTCGAACGCGCCAAAGTCGCCCTTTATGTGCATTATGTCGGTCGGCGTAAGGCCGCAGCGCATCACTATGCCCTCGTTCTCGAGCCGCTCGCTGCCCAGCGAGTACATGTCTACGCGCTCGCCGCCTATCATCGCCGGGCCGTCCTTGAGCTGGGCTATCAGCTCGCGCTCGGACTGCGCATAGCGCGCCAGGTCATCCGGCTCGCGCACCAGGTACAAAAACTCGTGTATCGGCAGCGTGTGCACGCGCCGCGACTCCAGCAGCCGCTCCAGCTCCGCCCTGACCCCGGGCCAGCGCGCCGCCGCGACGCACAGCGGCTCGACCCGGCGCGTGTCCAGCTCCAGGCGCGCGTCGCGCATGTACACGCGCGTATCGCCGCCCAGGCCCAGCGTGTCTATGAACACGCCCTTTATCTGAGTGCGCCAGCCGCCTATGCTTATGCCGCCGGTCATGCCGGGCACGCCGCGCCGCACTATCGATATGTCGGTCGTGGTGCCGCCCATGTCCACTATCAGGCAGTCCTCGCACTCGGCCAGCGCGCGCCCGCCCAGCACGCTCGCCGCCGGCCCGGACAGTATCGTCTCCACCGGCCGCGTGCGCGCCAGCTCGTCGACCATCAGGCTGCCGTCGCTGCGCACTATCATGCGCGGCGCGACTATGCCGCGGGCCTTAAGCGCCTTGTCCACGGCCTCCATGAACCGCTTGACGACCGGCAGCAGCCGCGCGTTGAGCAGCGCCGTAGCGCCGCGCTCCATGACGTTCAGCCCGCTGACCAGCTCGCTGGCGCGCACAAACGGCACGCCGTAGCGCGCCGTCAGCGCGTCGCGCGCGCCGGTCTCGCACACCGCGCCGTTGTGCAATGCGTTGACCTCGGCCACGCCCAGCGCCTCGGCGTCGCGGAAGAACGCGTCGTGCTCGGCCATGACCGCGTCCCAGTCAGGCTGATCCACTACGCGCCCATCGAACGTGCCGCCGGTGTTCAGGCACAGCACGTCGTCGTAGTTCAGGCCGTACTTTTTGTCGGCCTCAATCCACTTGAGCGTCTTGAGCGTGGTGCCCATCAGCACCAGCCGCGCCCGGCCGCCCTTGCCCTCCACACACGCGTTAGTGGCCAGCGTGGTAGACAGCGCGACCAGCTCCGCGCGCTCAAGCAGCTCGCGTGGCAGCGAGTCCAGCGCGCCGCCTATGCCCAGCGACAGGTCGTGTTTCGTAGTGGGCGATTTGCCCTTGGCCAGCACCTGATGCGCGTCCAGATCGTATATGACCGCGTCGGTATATGTGCCGCCGGTGTCTATGCCAATGCCGTATGCCATAGCGTCCTCCACAGCGTCCGCGACGCCGTGCGCCGCGGTAATACCTGAAGTATACCATGCCCGAACGGACATGACTGTCACTTTCTTTCGGGTTTTGGGTAGATTCTATCGAATTTGACGGCGGCGCATGGGCAGGGCGCCCGGCGGCAGCGTGGCCCTATCCGTACCGTGGCGAGAAAACTCGAGCGCGCCAGCGCCTGACGCGCCTTTGCGGCTGCGCAGTTCGTTCGGTACTGCGGCGCAGCTGCATGAGCACGCCCGTCAGGCGCGTTATACCGGCAACATGCCGATCCATATCCGTCCAAGGACGCAGCTGCGCAGGCATTCCCGGCGCTTGGCACCCGGTCAGCTGCGCGGCCCCATCAGCTCCGCAGCACAGATACTCGAGCGCGTCAGCACGCCTCTATGGCAACGCAGCGCCCTCGGCTATATGGCGCAACTTCATGAGCACACGCATGCAGGGCGCTATGGCTGAAACGCGTCACCCATATCGGTCAACAGCCAGCTGCACAGGCATGCAAGGCGCCTGGTTCCCCGGCAGCGGCGCAGCGCATCGCCCGAGCACATGCGGCACAAGGCGCCACGTCAGCAGCGCGCCGGGTCGATCCAGCGCCGCCCCATAACCGCAGACCGCCGGCCCCTGCGCCGCACATGCAAATGCCGCGCGCAGTCCCTGCCCGGAACCGCGCGCGGTCTGTCTCATCTGTATGCGCCTGCCGGGCTTCACGCCCCGGCCACGCCCTCGAACTGGCTGTTGTACAGCGTGTAGTAGAAGCCGCGCCTGGCCAGCAGCTGCTCGTGGTTGCCCTGCTCGATTATGTGGCCGTCGCGCATCACAAGTATCACGTTGGCCTCGCGTATCGTCGACAGCCGGTGCGCCACTATGAAGCTGGTGCGGCCCTGCATCATGCTCAGGAACGCCTGCTGTATGCGTATCTCGGTGCGCGTGTCTATCGAGCTGGTGGCCTCGTCCAGTATAAGCATCGGCGGCAGGCACAGCATCACCCGCGCTATGCACATCAGCTGCCTCTGGCCCTGGCTCAGCTCGCCGCCGCCCTCGCCTATCACGGTGTCGTAGCCCTGCGGCAGCCGCTTTATGAAGCTGTGCGCATGCGCCGCGCGCGCCGCCGCGATTATCTCCTCGTCGGTCGCGTCGGGCTTGCCGTAGGCTATGTTCTCGCGCACCGTGCCCGCGCGCAGCCACGTGTCCTGCAGCACCATGCCATACGAGCGCCGCAGTGAGCTGCGCGTCACGCTTCGTATATCGCTGCCCGCGACCTTTATGCTGCCCGCATCTACGTCGTAGAACCGCATCAGCAGGTTGATCAGCGTCGTCTTGCCGCAGCCCGTCGGGCCGACTATCGCCACGCGCTCGCCCGGCGCCACGTCCAGGTTCAGATCGCGTATCAGCTCGCGCTCGGGCGAGTAGCTGAACGCCACATCGCTGAGCTGCACGCGCCCGTCGGGCATAAGCTCGGCCGCGCCCTCGGCCTCGGGCACCTGCTCGGCCTCGTCGAGCAGCTCGAACACCCGCGCCGCGCACGCCAGCGCGTTCTGCAGCTCGGTCACGACTCCCGATATCTCGTTGAACGGCTTGGTGTACTGGTTGGCGTAGCTTAAAAACACGCTCAGCTGACCCACCGTTATGCCGCCCATCAGCGCCATCAGCGCGCCCGCCAGCCCCACGCCCGCGTACACCAGGTTGTTTACGAAGCGCGTCGCCGGGTTGGTTATGCTGCTGAAGAATATCGCCTTCATGCTCACGTCGCTGAGCCGCTCGTTTATCGCGTCGAACTCGGCCAGGCTAGCCGCCTCATGGCCGAACGCCTGCACGACCTTCTGGCCGTCTATCAGCTCGCCCACCAGCGCGGTCTGCGCGCCGCGCTCCACGCTCTGGCCCCGGAAGTAGCGGTACGTGCGCCGCGCGATGAACGCCGCCGCCAGCAGGCTCAGGGGCGTTACGCAAATCACGACCAGCGCGATGCGCGCGTCCACATACAGCATGAACGACAGCGTGCCCACTATCGTCATGACGCCGGTGAACAGCTGTGAAAAGCCCATAAGCAACCCGTCCGCGAACGTGTCCACGTCGGCCACCACGCGGCTGAGCAGGTCGCCCGACGGGTGCGCGTCCAGATAGCTCAGCGGCAGCTGCTGCAGCTTGGCTATCGCCTCGTTGCGCAGGTCGCGCGACACGCCGAACGTCACGCGGTTGTTGCACTCGCTCATTATCCACTGCGCCAGCGCCGCTATGCCTATCGACAGCCCTATCAGCGCCACTATCCGCGCCACGCCCGCAAAGTCGACCATGCCCGCGCCCAGCATGCGGTCTATCGCGTCGCCGGTCAATATCGGTATGTACAGCTGCGCGGCCACCGACGCCGCCGCCACCGCCAGCGACAGTATCACGTATCCGCGATACGGCCCGATGCGCCTGAGCGTGCCCCGCAGCGCCGACTTGCGCGCGCCGGCGCTGAGCTTTGCCTTTGCCGCCATCACTGCTCGCCCTCCTTCTTGAACTGGCTCTCGTATATCTCGCGGTAGACCGGGCAGCTCTCAAGCAGCTCGGCATGCGGCCCCGCGCCCACCAGCGCGCCGTCGTCCAGCACCAGTATCTTGTCGGCGTGCATCATGCTCGAGGCGCGCTGGCTGACTATGAACGTGGTCACGCCGCCCGGCAAGGCCTTGAGCGCGCGCCTGAGCGCCGCGTCGGTCGCAAAGTCCAAGGCGCTGGCGCTGTCGTCGAGTATCAGTATCTCGGGCCGGCGCACCAGCGCCCGCGCGATCGTCAGCCGCTGGCGCTGGCCGCCGGACAGGTTGCGCCCGCCCTGCTCTATCGCGTCGTCCAGCCCACCCGGCCGCGCGCGCACGAACTCGGCCGCCTGCGCGGTCTCAAGCGCCTGCCACAGCTCCTCGTCGCTCGCGCCCGGGTTGCCCCAGAGCAGGTTGGAGCGTATCGTGCCCTCGAACAGCTGCGCCTTCTGCATGACCACGCCCACCGCGCCGCGCACCTGCTCGCGCGTGAGCTGCGCTATGTCGCGCCCGAACAGCCTGACGCGCCCGCCGGTGGCGTCGTAGAACCGCGGTATCAGGCTCACCAGCGTGCTCTTGCCGCTGCCGGTGCCGCCGATTATGCCTATCGTCTGGCCGCGGCGCGCGCTGAACGATATGTCGCTTATGCTGTCCGCGCCCGCGCCCGAGTACCTCAGGCTCACGTGCTCGAAACTGACCGCGTCCGCGCCGGCGTCCAGCTGCGCGGGCGACTCGGGGAAGCTCATGCCGGGCTGCGTGTCCAGCACCGCCTTGACGCGCCCCGCGCACGCCAGCGCCTTGGTCACCTGTATTATCAGGTTGGCGAGCTTTACCAGCTCGACCAGTATCTGCGTCATGTAGCTGACCAGCGCGATAACGTCGCCGCTGAGCATCGTGCCCGCGTTTATCTGCGCCGCGCCCGAGTTGAGTATCGCGATTATCGCTATGTTGACTATCGCAAACGTCAGCGGGTTCATCAGCGCCGATATGCGCCCCACGCGCAGCTGCAGCGCCGTGAGCAGCCGGTTGGCCTCCTCGAAGCGGCCGACCTCCGCCTGCTCCATGTTGAACGCCCGCACCACGCGCACGCCCGACAGGTTCTCGCGCGTCAGCCCGGTCACGCGGTCCAGCCGCGACTGCACGCGCTTGTACATCGGCATCGTCCACAGCATTATGCCGAACACGACCACCGCCAGCACCGGTATCGCGACCACGAATATCACCGCGGCCTGCGCGTTGACCATGAACGCCATTATCATGCCGCCTATGACGACGAACGGGCTGCGCATGAACAGCCGCAAGAACAGGTTGAGCCCGCTCTGCACCTGGTTTATGTCGCTGGTCATGCGGGTTATCAGCGTGCTGGCGCCTATGCGGTCCAGCTCCGAAAAGCTCAGCCGCTGCACATGCTCCAGCAACGAATGGCGCAGCGCCCTGGCATACCCCACCGCCGCCTGCGAGGCAAAGTACTGCGCCGTGATGCTGCACGCCAGCCCCACCACGCCCAGCAGCACCAGCAGCCCGCACCTGAGCCAGATGTAGCGCGCGTCGCCGCCGGCTATGCCCACGTTGATTATGTCCGCCATCACCAGCGGCACGAACAGGTCGAACAGCGCCTCCAGCATCTTGAACAGCGGCGCTAT
>CAWVGT010000184.1:0-7554 GCA_963928645.1 Candidatus Fimadaptatus sp. | reverse complement strand
ACCTGGTCGAGAACCGCCTGGTGGGCATGAAGAGCCGCGGCGTGTACGAGACTCCCGGCGGCACGATACTCTACAAGGCCCACTCGGTGCTCGAGTCGATCACGCTGGATCGCCAGACCGCGCACTACAAGGAGCAGATGGCCGTGCGCTTTGCCGAGCTGGTCTACGACGGCTGGTGGTACACCACGCTGCGCGAGTCGATGAGCGCGTTCGCGGCCAGCACCCAGAAGTACGTCACCGGCACCGTAAAGCTCAAGCTCTACAAGGGCAACGTGATACCCGCGGGCGTCAAGTCCCCCTACACGCTCTACATGGAGCAGATCGCCACCTTCGGCGACTCCAAGGAGCTCTACGACCACAAGGACGCGGGCGGCTTCATCAACCTGTTCGGCCTGCCGCTCAAGGTGGGCGCTATGATGAAGGAGCGCGAGGGCATAACCGACTGACAGATTGACATATAAATACCCGGGCCGCGCGCGGCATGATAGAATATGCGGCGCGCGGCCCGTTTGTCGCATAAACTTACATACCGGCGCACTGCGCCGCGCAAAGGAGCGGATGGGCTATGAAGCTATGGGGCGGCCGCTTTGAGAAGGCCACCGACGGCATGGTCGACGACTTCCACTCGTCGATATCGTTTGACAAGCGCCTGTACAGGCAGGACATACTCGGCTCTATCGCGCACGCCACGATGCTGGGCGAGCAGGGCATAATACCACAGGCCGACGCCGACGCTATCGTCGAGGGCCTGAAGGGCATACTCGCCGACATCGAGGCGGGCAAGGTCACGTTCGAGATAGACGCCGAGGACATACACATGAACGTCGAAAAGCTGCTGACCGAGCGCATAGGCGCGGCGGGCGGCCGGCTGCACACCGGGCGCAGCCGCAACGACCAGGTCGCGCTGGACGCGCACATGTTCGTAAAGGACGCGATACGCGGCGTGCAGGCCGAGCTGGAGGCGCTGCTCAGGGCGCTGCTTAGCATAGCGCGCGCCAACCTGCACACCATCATGCCCGGCTACACCCACCTGCAAAAGGCGCAGCCGATAACGCTGGGGCACCACATGATGGCGTACTTCCAGATGTTCCGGCGCGACTGGCAGCGGCTGGACGACCTGTTTGCGCGCGCGGACGTGATGCCGCTGGGCTCGGGCGCGCTGGCGGGCACGACCTATCCGCTGAACCGGCAGCGCGTGGCCGAGCTGCTGGGCTTTGGCGCGATCAGCATGAACTCGCTGGACGGCGTGAGCGACCGCGACTTCATGATAGAGTACGCCTCGGACGCGGCTATGACGATGATGCACCTGTCGCGGTTCTGCGAGGAGCTGATACTCTGGTCGAGCAACGAGTTCGGGTTCGTCGAGATGGACGACGCGTTCTCGACCGGCTCGTCGATAATGCCCCAGAAGAAGAACCCCGACGTATGCGAGCTGATACGCGGCAAGACCGGGCGCGTGTACGGCGACCTGATGGGGCTGCTGGCGATGATGAAGAGCCTGCCGCTGGCCTACAACAAGGACATGCAGGAGGACAAGGAGGCGCTGTTCGACGCGCACGACACCGTGTTTAAGTGCCTTATGGTGTTCACCGCGATGCTGGAGAGCGTGAAGTTCAACCCCGCGCGCATGGAGCGCGGCGCGGCGGGCGGCTTCACCAACGCCACCGACGCCGCCGACTACCTGGTCAAGAAGGGCATGCCGTTCCGCCAGGCGCACGAGGTCGTGGGCCGGCTGGTGCTGGACTGCATAAAGCACGACAGGGCGCTGCTCGACCTCGGGCTCGACGAGCTGAAGCAGTACTCCGAGCTGTTCGACGAGGACGTGTACGAGGCGATATCGCTGCACGCGTGCGTCGACCTGCGCTCGACCGTGGGCGGGCCGTCGCCCGACGCCGTCAGCGCCGCGATAGACGAGGGCGCGGCGTGGCTGGAGGCGCACGGGCGCGGCTGAACGCCAGCTTGCCGGCAGAGGGCCACGCGCCGCATGTGCGGGCCGACGGGATGCCGGTCGGGCACAGTGCGACGGCGAGGCGGGCGCTGTGACGGGCCGGGCGCGCTGACCGCGCTCAGCGCGACAGTGGCCGGGGCGACCGGGCATTGAGCGCATGCGGCAGCTGGCTTGCAGGTATAGCCGGGCGACGATATTGCTGGCTGGATGCGTCTGTATGACACGTATCCGGGGTGTCCAAACGCCGGGGTATTTCAGATTTGTGCGCATGTATTGGCGCGCTTTCGAGTACGGCTGGGCGACGATGTTTCTGGCTGGATGCGTCTGTTGACACGCGCCCGGTCGTCCAAACGCCGGGTATTCGGGATTTGTACGCATGTGTTGGCGCGCTTTCGAGTACGGCCGGGCGACGATGTTTCTGGCTGGATGCGTCTGTATGACACGTGCCCGGTTGTTCAAACGCCGGGGTATGCCGGATTTGTGCGCATGTGTTGGCGCGCTTTCAGGTACAGCCGGGCGACGATATGGTTGGCTGGATGCGTCTGTATGACACGCGCCCGGTCGTCCAAACGCCGGGTATTCTAGATTTGTACGCATGTGTTGGCGCGCTTTCGGGTACAGACGGGCAACGATATTGTTGGCTGTATGCGTCTGTATGACACGCATCCGGGGTGTCCAAACGCCGGGGTATTTCGGATTTGTGCGCATGTATTGGCGCGCTTTCGAGTATGGCCAAGCGACGATATTGCTGGTTGGATGCGTCTGTATGACACGTTCCCGGTCATCCAAACACCAATGTATTCCGGTTTTGTGCGCATGTATTGGCGCGCTTTCGAGTACGGCCGGGCGACGATATGGTTGGCTGGATGCGTCTGTTGACACGCGCCCGGTCGTCCAAACGCCATGGGGCGTTCGGGATTTGTGCACATGTGAGGCGCGCTTTGAGGCACGGCCGGGCGAAGGCGTGGTTAGCAGGGCGCGCCTGCTGACGATGTGACCTGTTCTGTCCATACCGGGCGCACATTCGGTTAATAACCGTGGATGCGTGTGCACTTGGGCGATGGATATGGTATAATGTCAACGTACCCAGACGGGCGCAGTCGCTTCACGGGCGGCTGCGCTCGTCGGCTTATTCCCGCACAAGGAGGCTGAGACCGCATGCTTGATCCCATCGCACGCGCCGCCTGAGCAGAGGCCGCGCAGCCATACTATGACTAAATAGCAGTTGCTGAACAGGGCCTTTGCCGTTCCATATATGAATATATATATCAGGAGCGCGACATGAGCTACAAGAAGGCAACGAACCTGCTGCCCGACGAGCTGCTGCGCAAGGTGCAGCAGTACGTCGACGGCGAGTTGATATACATCCCCCGGCTCGACGCCAACCGGCGCGACTGGGGCCAGGACACCTCCACGCGCCGCGAACTGGCCGCACGCAACGCGCTGATATACGCCGACCACCGCGCCGGCCTGAGCGCGCGCCAGCTCGCCGACAAGTACTACCTCTCCGAAAAGAGCATACAGCGCATACTCCGGCAGATGAAGCGCGCCGCCGGGGATGCCGCGGACGCCGACGCCGGCACGGATTGAGTTCCGCGCCGGTGTCGTTTTGTGCGTATCATATTCAGTTTATATAAAAACATTAGGTTGGCTGCGCCGCCGCGCGATGCTACAATCATCGCACAGATGCAAAAGGCGGTGCGCACCATGGATACCATTACATGGAAGATAGACTGTATCACGCTGCCCACGGCCGCGCGGCACTGCAAGAAGTGCGGCCAGGTGCGCGCGTTTGAGTGTTCGGGCTGCTTCCGGGTCAACGCGCAGAAGCGGCTGCTGGACGTGTGGCTGATATACAAGTGCCCCGAATGCGACGACACCTGGAACCTGCCGGTGCTCAGCCGCGTGCCGCCGCAGATGGTGCCGGCAGCGCTGCTGGACGGTTTCCACCGCAACGACGCGGCCCTGGCGCGCCGGTACGCGCTGGACGGCGAGCTGATGCGGCGCGGCGGCGCGACGCCGGGCGTGCCCGAGCTGCGCGTGACCGGCGACATGCCGCCGATTGGCCGGCGCGTCATGCTGGCGCTGATGCCCGAATGCGCGCTGACTGTGCGCGTGGCGGCGGTGCTGCGCATGGGGCTGGGCCTGAGCCGCGGCGAGTTTGAATGCATGGTCGCAGATGGCCGCTTACGCGCCGGTGCAGGCGATGTAACGCGCATGAAGCTGGGCAGCGGCGCGCGCGTGGAAATCGAGCTGTGAGCCGCCGCCAGCGCACACAGGGGTACCGTGCCACTGGCATAACTTGGCGTCCGCGCGCTTACATGCGCCGCCCGCCCGCCGCGCTGTGAGCTACAGGCCCGGCCTGCGCCGTGCAACACTGCGGCATGCCGCTTGTATGGCGGTGCGTCACTGCCCTGCACGGCTGCGTCGCATGCGCTATGTCCCCGATTCACGGCCTTGACATCACTGGGCCCGCGATGCGCTGCCGCCTGACGCGCTGAGCTACCGGTTGCGGCCTGAACCATGCTGGGCTACGACTTGCGCCTTCATATAACGCTATGTGTCCGGGCCGCGTATTGGGCTGCGGCCCGGCACGCCCTGCGCCAGCCGCGCGTCACTGCGCCTCGATAGCCCGCAGCCGGCGCGCCACATCGAAGTACTCGCGCTCCAGCTCCTCGCGCTGGTCGGCGCTCAGGCCCCTGGCGCTCAGCCGCGCGTCCAGCGCGGCCATGCGCATCCTGAGCGTGTCCGCGCCCAGCTCGGCCTGCCTGCGCGCGCGCTCGGCCTGTTCGTCGCGTATCGCGCGCTTGGCCTCGTATTCGGCCAGCGTGCCCTCGAACTGGCTCAGCGCGCCGCTCTCGAATACCAGCAGCCGCTGCGCCACGCTGCCCACGAACCGCCGGTCATGGCTGACCAGCAGCAGCGTGCCCGCGTACTCGCTCAGCAGCTGCTCCAGCGCCTCCAGCGCGTACACGTCCAGATGGTTGGTCGGCTCGTCGAGTATCAGCAGGTTGCTCTCGCTCAGCAGCAGCCGCGCCAGCTCGACCTTGACCCGCTCGCCGCCCGACAGCACGCGCACCGGCTTGAACACGTCGTCCGCGCCCAGCATCAGATTGCTCAGCACCGCGCGCGCCACGCTCTGCGGCAGGCCGCTGTCGGCCATCGCGTTGGCCAGCGCGGTCGCGTCCATGTCCAGCGTGCGCTCGCTGAGCTGGCTGAAGTAGCCTATCTTCACGCCCGGGCTGAGCCGCACGCCCCGCGCGCCGTCCACCAGCCGGCCTATCAGCGTCGTCTTGCCGCAGCCGTTTGCGCCCAGCAGCGCGGTGCGGCTGCCGGTGGGCAGCGCGAAGTTCACGTCCCGCGCCAGCACCCGCCCCGGCACCTCCAGCTTCAGATGCTTTACCTCCAGCGCGCGCCGGCTGACCACGCCGCCCGCCGCGCCCAGCTTCATGCTGATCGCGGGCAGGTCGCGCGGGCGCTCCTTGCGCTCGAGCTGCTCCAGCCGCGAGCGCATCGCCGACGCCGACCGGTGCAGCTTTTCCTCGACCTCGGTCGCGCTGCGCTTGTGCAGCCGCGCCTCGGAATTGCCCATGCGCGAGGGCAGCTTGGTGCGCACGGCGCGGCGCTCGCGCGCGTCTATCGCCTCGGTCAGGCGGGCGCGCTCGCGCCGGTAGCTGTCGTATTCGAACTGCTGGAACTCGCGGCGGCGGCGCTTTTCGGCCGCATAGTCGGAGTAATTGCCGGGGTACAGCGTGAGGCGCGCGTCCTCCAGCTCGGCAATCGAGGTGCACAGCGCGTCCAGCAGCGCGCGGTCGTGGCTTATCAGCAGCAGCGCGCCGTCAAAGCCCCTGAGCTGGCGCAGCAGCTCGTCCACGCCCTGCGCGTCCAGGTCGGTCGTGGGTTCGTCCAGCATCAGCAGCCGCGGGTGCTGCGCCAGCGCGCCCGCGATGCGGCGGCGGGTGCTCTCGCCGCCCGACAGCCCGCCGTGCAGCGCGCCGGTTCTGAAGCGCGACGCCAGCTCGCCCGCCGCGGCCATGTCCCCCGATACGCCCTGTTCATCCTCGACATCCGCGTACTCCTCGCCGCTGCCGAACTGCGGCACCAGCGCCACCGGGCAGTTCGCCGTCACATGGCCCTGATCCGGCGCGCGCCGGCCCGCGAGTATGTTCATAAGCGTGGACTTGCCCGCGCCGTTCTCGCCGACCAGGCCGATCCGGTCGCCGTCGTATATCGCAAACTCGGGCACGTCCAGCACGCGCCGGTCCGCGAAGTCCTGTACAATATCGCTCGCCTGCAAAAGCAGCATAATAAAACACGCCTCTCTCCGCCTGCCGGAAAGACGCGCGCACACAAACTCCCCGCCCGAAGGCGCGGCGACCCGACGGCCAGCGCGAAGCGTCTTTCAGGCAGGATAATCAGGCCGCGACCTCTGCGGTGCGACCGCGCCGGCGTCCAGACCGCCGGCAGACCGCGCTCTGCGCGGCCATCATCCTGAACCTTACTTCTTCAACACGCTGCGCAATGACCGTCCTTTCTGCTGTATGGGTATATGATAGCAGCGTCGGGCGGGTTTGTCAAGCTGTTTTATTGACATATTGCGCTGGCGCGGGCAGCGCTGCCCGGCGGGCATTGTGCGCTCCAACATGCGCGCGCTGGGCGGGGCGCGTCCAATTGCGAACGACCTGGCCGAGGCCGCGCCTTATGGCGTGTAAACCGGCACTGGCGCTGCCGCATTGCATACACGCGGAACCGTTCCCGCCTCCCGGCCGAACGGCTGCGCCTGCCGCCGCGACCTGAGCCTGCATTGCCCGGACACGCTTGGGCGTTGCGCTCCGGCCATATGGCATACATGCGGCTGGGACATGGGCGTGCTGTAAAACCCGCGCGGTGTGCCGGCGTCCAATTCGAATGGCGCGCATGCCGCCAACGCTAACCATGCCGTCGAACCTGCGCAGCGTACGGGTACACCCATCCGAACGGCGCACATGCCTCGGGGCATGGCTATACTGCCAAACCTGCGTGCGGCGTCCTCATCCGCATTACGTGCATACGACCGGGATATCTCCGTGCTGGCAAATCCGCTCGACGCATCCATTCACACGGAACAAACGCATCCAGGCATGACCATTTCGCTAAACCTGTGCGGCGCGCCGGCACACCAAACTGCCAAACCTGCGTGCGGCGTCCACATCTGCACAGCGCGCATGCGACCAGAGCATATCTGTGCTGCTAAACCCGCCCTACGCACGCATCCGTACGGAACAAGCGCCGCCGGGCATGGCCATACTGCCAAACACGTGTGCTGCATCCACATCTGCACAGCGCGCATGCGACCAGTGCATATCTGTGTTGCCAAACCCGCTCTGCGCACCCATTAGCACGGAACAAACGCAGTCAGACATGGTTATACCACTAAACCTGCGCGCGGTACCCAAATTCGAACAGCGTGTATACGACAAAAGCATATCTGTACTGCCAAACCCGCTCGATGCACCCATCCGCACGGAACAAACGCCGCCGGGCATGGCTATACCGTCAAACACGAGCGCGGAGTCCACATCCGCTCAGTGCACATACGACCAAAGCATATCTGTGCTGCCAAACCC
>CAWVGT010000183.1:0-18752 GCA_963928645.1 Candidatus Fimadaptatus sp. | reverse complement strand
GTTGAGCATGTGCAGCACGTCTATCATGCGCTGCTTGCTGAGCACGTCCAGCCCCAGCGTGGGCTCGTCCAGCAGTATCAGCTCCGGGTCGTGCAGCAGCAGCATCGCCAGGTCCGCGCGCATCCGCTGGCCCAGCGACAGCTCGCGCGCGAACGTGTGCAGCACCGGCTCCAGCTCCAGCTCGCGCACCGCCAGCTTCAGCATCCGGTCATACGTGGCGTCGGGTATGTCCCACACGGCCTTCTTCCACTCAAAGCTCGATATCACCGGGTGGTCCCACCACAGCTCGGTGCGCCCGCCGAACAGCACGCCCGTGCGCCGCATCAGCGCCACCCGCTGCCCCAGCGGCTCCAGCCCCAGCGCGCGTATCTCGCCCGCGTCGGGCCTGAGCATGCCGCACAGCAGCTTGAACGTGGTCGACTTGCCCGCGCCGTTGGGCCCGGCGTACGCCACGAACTCGCCGCGCGCTATCGAAATGCTCACGCCGTCCAGCGCGCGCACGCGGCGGTACTCCGGATGCGTGAACTGGCGCCACAGGCTGCCCGCGCCGCGCTGGCGCTGGCTGAACTGCTTGCTGACGCCGCTGAGCTCAACTGCGGTGTCCGATCGACTTGTACCGGTTCGAACCGACCTTGACATAGTGCCTCAGCCCCCTTTCAAACGCCAGCGCGGCCAGCGTGCACGCGCCCGCGGCGACCGCCACCGGCAGCAGCAGCCCCGGCAGCAGCGATACCTTGCCCAGTATTATCAGCGCCGGGAACCAGCCCAGCAGCCCCGCCGGCAGCACGCTCAGCAGCGCCGCCTGCGCCAGCGGCCCCAGCCCGCCCAGCGGGAACCGCGACAGCGCGCTCAGCGAGTCCAGCATCACCGAAGATATCTCCTCGCACGACACCGGCCGGTAGAACGCCGCGCTCGATATCAGATAGCTCATGCCCAGCGTGATCGCGACCGCGCACGCCAGCAGCAGTATCATCGCCGGCCACGCCCACCACGCCAGCGTCCCGCCCAGCCGGCTCAGCGCCCAGCCGGTTATGCCCAGCCCGCATATCAGCGGCCCCGAGTACGTAAACGGCGCAAAGCCCTCGGTCGCCAGCTGCAGCGGCAGCGCCAGCGGCTGTATCATCATGTGGTCGAGCTGCGAGCGGCCTATCCGGCGCGATATGTGCGCTATGTTGAAGTTGCCGAAGAATATCGAGAACAGCCCGTCGCCCATGGTGACGAACCCCAGCATGAACAGCGTCTCGGCCTCGCTCAGCCCGCCCACGCCCCCGAACCGCACCGCCAGCAGCAGCACCGCCGACACCGACGACGCCATCGACAGCACGTCCGACAGCATACATATCACGCACGAGCGCGTGTCCTGCGTCAGCCAGTTCAGATCCATGCGCGCGTACAGCCGCATCAGGCTCCGATAGCGCCGGAGCGCGGCGCGCCGCTCAGCTGCCCGGGACGATGCTGCGGCGCCGTCCGGGCCGCACGCGCGCGCCCGCGGCCGGTCAGCCGTGCGCGCGGCGTCGTTCCTATCCGCCATAGGACACCATCCTCTCCTGCGAGCGCCTGAAGCACACGCACGCCAGCGGCCAGAGCACTATGTTCCAGACTATCTGCATCGCGATTATCATCGCCGCATCGCCGGTGCCGGTGTACACCGCCAGCGTGCCGCCGGCCAGCGTGCCCAGCGGCGTGTACCTGAGCGCGTCGCCCAGCCCCCACGGCAGCAGCGCAAACGGTATCACCGCGCCGGTCAGCAGCGCCGTCAGCGCCGCGCGTATGCTGTGTACCGTCCAGCTCAGGTTGCGCATGCGTATCAGCAGGCACGCGAACAGGTAGTCGACCGCGAAGCCCTCCGCCACGGTCAGCGCCAGCGCCACCGGCGCCCAGGGCGACGCGGGCGCGATGCGTATGCCTATCAGCGGCGCGATAACGAGCGCCGGCAGCCCAAACAGCAGCATCGGCTGCGCCCACAGCCCCACGGTGTGCAGCGTCAGCTGCGTGAACACGCCCATCGGCCGCATGAAGTTGCTCAGTATCACGCCCTCGTGCAGCCAGCTCGACGCGGGCGTGCGCACGTCCAGCAGCGGCTCCAGCACCACGCCCATGTAGGTATACATGAGCACCTGTTCCAGCGTCATGCCGCCGGTGTCCACGCCGCGCGCGAACAGCTCGCGCCATATGCAGATCATCGCCACCAGCCGTATCAGCCTGAGCAGGTAGTTGCCCAGCAGGTTGGCCAGCCCGAACGAATCGTGTGTGCGCGCCGACATGAGCGCCGTCGCGCCGTATTTTGTGAGTTTCATAAATCCTCCGGCAACGGCCCGACGCCGCGCGGCGCCAAACTGCGCTCCGCCTGCGCGCGCCGCCGCGGGCCCGGCCGGTTTTTAAGCATCAAAAAAAGGCGGACATTCCGTCCGCCTGGAAGCGCAGTCCGCGAGTCACAGCGGCGCTTTCGGGGACGAAATGGGCATAGCTATCCCGTAAACAGCCATATCCGCCGAAAAACCGCATATGTCGACCAGCAGCGTGGCCATCTGCGCGCACGCCGCGCCCACGAGTATGTCGCGCCCGTACTCAGCCATGTCGCCGGCCTCCTCCCGTAGTATTGCCGTGATTATAACATGCGCGCCGGGATTTGTCAATCTGGGAAACGCGCGCCGGCGTCGCCCCGGGGGAAGCCCCGCCGGGCATGCCCACACCATGGCCGGCATATACGCGAAGTCGCGCAACTGAAGCGCCTACGCCGCGCCGCGCGCATGTCCGGCTGAAGCAAAGCGTCCGCACAAGCCCGGCTTGTCTGCAAAGTCGCGCAGACAAAGCGCCCGCGTGGCTACGCTGCGCCACGCGCATGCCCGGCTGAAGCAAAGCGTCAGCACAAGCCCGGCTTGTCTGCAAAGTCGCGCAGACAAAGTACCCGCGTGGCTACGCCGCGCCGCGCGCATGCCCGGTTGCAGCAAAGCATCCGCACAAGCCCGGCGTATCCACTAAGTCGCGAAGACAAAGTACTCGCGTGCTTACGCCGCGCTGCGCGCATGCCCGGCTGAAGCAAAGCATCTGCACAAGCCCGGCGTATCCACTAAGTCGCGCAGACAAAGTACCCGCGTGGCTACGCTGCGCCGAGCGCATGCCCGGTTGCAGCAAAGCATCCACACAAGCCCGGCGTATCCACTAAGTCGCACAGACAAAGTACTCGCGTGCTTACGCCGTGCCGCGCGCATGCCCGGCTGAAGCAAAGCATCCGCACAAGCCCGGCATAACCACTAAGTCGCGCAGAAAAAGCGCCCACGTGCCCGCGTGCCCGCGCGCCGGCCGCGGCAGCAAAAATAAACTCCCCGCGCGGCCCTCTGCATGATTGACAAGTACCCGCACATGTGTTAAAATAGACATCCGCGCCGCGCCGGGCTCCGGCACGGCGTCGCACTTGTGAGCACTTTCGACCGCGCAAAGGAGGCGTACATGGCCGCGATAGCACATCCCGATACCCCGCTCGAACTCGAACACCTCGACCACACGCTGGGCGTGATCGCCCAGGAGACCGCGCTGGCCGACGCCGCGCTCAAGGACGACTACGCAAAGCTGATCGAAGCGCGCAAGTACGATCCCGACGCCGTGCCGCTGCGCGAGATGATGTATGCGCGCGACGATATGGCGCTTAACAACCTGCGCCTGGCCGCGCGCAAGCCGTACTTCACGCGCGTCGACTTCCGGCCGCGCCGGCACAAGTACGCCGACACGTATTACATAGGCAAGTACGGCGTGACGCGGCGCGATTCGCTGGAGATAGAGGTCGTGGACTGGCGCTCGCCGGTGGCCAACCTGTACTACTCGGGCCAGCTCGGGCCGATGCGCTACACCGCGCCCGACGGCACGATAGAGGGCGAGCTGCTGCTCAAGCGCCAGTTCGGCATTGAGGACGGCCGGCTCCTTACGATATTCGACACCGACGTGGTGTCGCAGGACGCGTACCTGCAGTCGGTGCTGGGCACGGTGGGCACCGACCGGCTGCGCGAGATAGTCACCACGATACAGGCCGAGCAGAACTTCGTGATCCGCCACAAGCCCGACCGGCCGCTGATAGTGCAGGGCGTGGCCGGCTCGGGCAAGACCACGATCGCGCTGCACCGCATAGCGTACCTGCTCTACGCGTATCAGGAGCGCATGAGCCCCGAGCAGATGATGATACTCGCGCCCAGCCCGCTGTTCCTGGATTACATATCGGGCGTGCTGCCCGACCTGGGCGTGGACAGGGTCGTGCAGACCACGTTTCAGCTGCTTATGGCCGGGCTGCTGGGCAAGAGGCTGCCGCGCGTGGACGCGGCCGACCGGCTGGGCGACATGATGGAGCGCGACGCGCAGGCGCGCGCACAGCTGAGCCGGGTGCTGCGGCGCAAGGGCGCGCTGGCCACGCTCCGCCAGCTGGACGCGTTCATGGACGACTACGAGCGCGCGTTCGCCACGCGCGAGGCGATAGTGTACGGCCCGACGACGATAATGACGCCCGAGCAGGTGTACAGGTTCTTCATGGAGGACTGCAAGCCGTTCCCGCTGGAGCGGCGGCTGACCGAGTTCGGCAAGCTGCTCCGGCAGCAGGTGCGCGCGGCCGCGGACGAGGTCGAGAATTACCTGATGGACATGTGCGACCGCAAGGTGGACAAGCTGTGCCGCACGCTGCCCGACGGCGAGGAGCGCCGCGCCAAGGTGCGCAAGCTGTTCGACCAGCGCGACGCGCAGATAAAGCGCGCGCACACCGGCGTGAGCGAGTTCGTAAAGGGCGTGCTGGCGAGCTTTCCCAAACTCGACGCGGTGGAGGCGTACCGCGAGTTCTGGCGGCGGCAGGGCGGCGAGGCCGCCGAGCATACGCTGGCGCATGCCACGTCGCGCTCGGTAGAGAGCGAGGACATAGCGCCGATCTGCGCGATAGCCGCGCGCATGTACGCGCTCAAGCGCCCGGACATACGCCACCTGGTGATAGACGAGGCGCAGGACTTTTCGCCGATGGAGTTCATGCTGCTCAAGCGGCTGACCGGCAACGACTCGTTCACGATAGTGGGCGATCTGATGCAGGGCGTGCACGCGTACCGGGGCATAGCGGACTGGGACGAGGTGGCGCAGGGCGTGTTCGGCGGCGACGTGACGCGCCACAACCTGGTGACCAGCTACCGCAACACCGTGGAGATAATGGACGTGGCCAACTGCGTGGCGCGGGCGCAGCCGGTGCCGGGCCAGGTGGAGGCGCGGCCGGTGCTCCGGCACGGCAGCGCGCCGCGGCTGAGGCGCTTTGGCACGGCGGCGGAGCAGGCCGCGCAGGTCGCGGCGCTGGCGCGGGGCTATCTGGAGGCGGGCTACGGCACGATAGCGATAATCGGCCGCGACGCGAAGTCGCTCAAGCAGCTGATGAAGCGGCTGCCGGGCGAGCTGAACGCGCGGCTGCTGGGCGCGGACGACGCGGAGTACGCCGGCGGCGTGGTGCTGGCGGCGGCGACGTGCGTAAAGGGCCTGGAGTTCGACTGCGTGATAATGGCCGACGCGGGCGAGAAGTGCTTTGCGGACGCGCCGCTGGACGGGCGGCTGCTGTACGTGTGCCTGACGCGCCCGCTGCACGAGCTGGCGGTGCTGTATAGCGGCGCGCTGACGCCGCTGCTGCGCGAGGCGGCGGGGTTGATGGACGCGGCGGAGGATGGCGCGCCTGAACGGAACATTTAAAACACAATAGCCATGAAGGATAACGGGCCCGGCGCATGCGGCAAGGCGAAGCGGCGGGCCCGGTTCTGTGCGGTAGGGCGATGGCATACGTCACGCCAGGCATGCGGGGCGGACGGCATGCGATGGATCGGAGCACCCATTGCGCGGCTGACGGTACTGCACGACGGGGAGCTAACGCCGCTGCTGCAAGAGGCGGCGGGCTGATGGATGCAACGGAGGCCTGCGCGCCCGACAGCGATGCTTAAACCTGTACGGCCCCGAGTGGCACACGCGCCGAGCACATGCTGCAAGGCGGAGCGCCGGGCGCGGTTCTGTGCGGTGTGGCAATGGAATATGCCGCGCTGCCCGCGGATTAACGTTACACGATAGACCGGAGCGCCCGGTGTACGAGCTGGCGGTGCTGCTGGCCGCAACGGAGGCCGGAGCGCCCGACAGCGATGCTTTAATCTGTACGGCCCCGAGTGGCACACGCGCCGGGCACATGCTGCAAGGCGGAGCGCCGGGCGCGGTTCTGTGCGGTGTGGCAATGGAATATGCCGCGCTGCACGTGCCAGACCGGCGCGCCCTCCCGGAATGCAAAACTCGGACAGCCCCGCGCATCAGGCCCGGCGCGAAATCAGTGCGCCGGGCCTAATGTGTCACTATGCTGACAAGCGGTTCACGCACAGCCGGCTCAATGCGAGTCGCAATGGTCATAGTCTGATTATGTGCATTGCGGTCAATATATCCGACGTCGCAGCATTGTTTGCATGATTCAATATACATAAGGCAAATCGAGTTTGGACAAACTCGCGGCAATCGGCGCTCAAGGCGTTGCCAACGAGCTAACACATCAGGCCCGGCGCGAAATCAAAGCACCGGGCCCGATGTATTCGGCATATCGAATGCGGCCACACGAGCATGCGTCGCATGCTGCCGGCCGCTGGCCACTAACGGCCGCTGCGCCCCGTCGGCCGCCGCGCTCAATCCGCGGGCGCGCCCTGCCAGAATGCGCGGCTCTGCTCGGCGCCTTGCTCCCAGATGGCGCGCTGCCGCTTACGGATTTCAAGCAGCCTCCGCACGACCGGCTCATAGCCGGGTTGGCCGTACAGATCGCGCGTCTCCCAGGGGTCGGCCTTCAGGTCGAACAGCTGCCGCCGGGGGCCGCATGGGCCGTTGCGGTACTCTATCAGCTTGAACCGGTCGTCCTGCACGGCGCGTATCAGCTCGCAGTACATCATGTACAGCTCGGGCCGCGTGACGTATCCCGGGTCGCGCAGCATCGGCGCGAAGCTCACGCCCTGCACGCTCGCGGGCACGTCCACGCCCAGCAGCTCGCACAGCGTGGGATATATGTCCATCAAATACACGTAGTTGTCCACGCGCAGCCCGCGCGGTATGCCGGGGCCGCTCACTAGCAGCGGCACGCGCACGCTGTGCTCGTACAGGCTCTGCTTGCCCATCAGCCCGTGCTCGCCGCAGGCCAGGCCGTTGTCGCCGGCCAGTATTATGATCGTGTCGTCCAGCAGGCCCTTTGTGCGCAGCGCGGATATTATGCGGCCTATCTGGTCGTCCAGGTGGGTTATCATGGCGTAGTACTGGGCGATGTGGCGGCGCACCTCGGCCTCGTCGCGCGGGTACGCGGCCAGCACCTCGTCGCGTATCGCGTGCACGCCGTAGTCGAAGTGCTCGCGGCGGAAGTTGGGCGGCAGCGCGATGCGCGCGGGGTCGTACATCTGCTCAAACCGGCGCGGCATAGTGCGCGGGTCGTGCGGCGCCAGGTAGGCCGTGTATATGAAAAACGGCTTGTCCGGGGGCAGGTCGTCCAGCGCGTTGAGCGTGGTCTGCGTCAGCAGCTCGCTCGAGTGCACGCCCGGGTTGAACCTGTCGCAGTGCACGCGGGTTATCTCGTTGGACTGCCAGAAGTTGCCCACGAAGTTTATCTCGTTGTCGTACTGTCCGGTCGGGTCGTAGCGGCAGGTCGGCACGTTCCAGTGATCCCACATGCCGCCGAAGAATATGTTCTCGCCCGCGTCGAAGCTGCGCGTGAACGCCGGCGGGCCGTTGTGCCACTTGCCGGTGCCGAAGCAGTAGTAACTCTGTCCAGCCGCGTCGGGCCGGCGCAGCGCCTCGCCCAGCGTCGTGTGCTCGGGCGGTATCGTGCCGCCCTCGCCGCACAGGTCGTAGAGCCGGCGGCCGCTGTGTATCATCGCGCGGCTGGGCATGCACACCGCGCCGCTCGAGCCGCCGGGTATGTGCGCCTGGGTGAACGCCGCGCCGCGCGCGACCAGCCAGTCCATGTTGGGGGTGATTATGTCGGGGTTGCCCAGCGCGCGTATCGTGTCGAAGCGCTGGTCGTCGGTAAGTATGAACAGCACGTTGGGCCGGGTTCCGTTGCGCATATATGCCTCCCTTCGCCGGGCAGCGCGGCCGCCCGGGCCCTATGGGGTCATGTCGTAGTCGCCGGGCTGACCGGGGTGGCGCCGCCGCGCGGTGCGTTCGTTCGATCAATATGGGGTTATGCTGCTGCGCGCCGGGCGGTGTGCGCGTTTGGCCAAAGCGTGGCCATGCCGCCGCGCACCGCGTGCATTTGGTCAAAGCGTGGCCATGCCGCTACGCACCGAGTGCCGCGTGCGTTGGTCAAAGCGTGGCCTTGCTGCTGCGTGCGTTTGGTCAAAGCGTGACCATGCCGCTGCGCCCCGTGCGCCGGGTGCGTTTGGTCAAAGCGTGACCATGCCGCCGCGCCCCGCGTGCATTAGGACAAAGCGTGGCCTTGCTGCTGCGCCCAGCGCCCCGGGTGCGTTTGGTCAAAGCGTGTCCATGCCGCCGCGCCCGGGTGCGTTTGGTCAAAGCGTGACCATGTCACCGCGCCTCGCGTGCGTTTGGTCAAAGCGTGTCCATGCCGCCGCGCCCGTGTGCGTTTGGTCAAAGCGCGGTCATGCCGCCGCGCCCCGGGTGCGTTGGACAAAGCGTGGCCTTGCTGCTGCGCCCCGCACGCCGCGTGCGTTTGGCCAAAGCGTGGCCATGCCGCCGCGCCCAGGGTGCGTTGGACAAAGCGTGGCCTTGCTGCTGTGCCCCGCACGCCGGGTGCGTTTGGTTAAAGCGTGGCCATGTCACCGCGCCCGTGTGCGTTTGGTCAAAGCGTGTCCATGCCGCCGCGCCCAGTGCGTTTGGTCAAAGCGTGACCATGTCACCGCGCCTCGCGTGCGTTTGGTCAAAGCGTGACCATACCGCTGCGCCCCGTGCGCCGCGTGCGTTTGTTAAATCATGTCCCTACCGCCGCTCTCGAGCGCCCAGTGCGTTTGGTCAGAGCGTGACCATGCCGCCGCGCCCTGCACGCCGCGTGCGCCCAATCGAGCCAAAGCAACGCCGCCGCACAGTCACGGCGCCTCAGGTTTCACCTGCACCGCGCGGCCGGTGGGCGTGGCGGCGATGCCGCCCAGCGCGGTCTCGCGCAGCTGCGTGGGCAGCATGTGGCCCACGCTGTACATCGCCGCGACCACCTCGTCCAGCGGTATCAGCGACTCCATGCCGCCCAGCGCCAGGTCGGCGCTGAGCAGCGCGTTGACCGACTGCGAGGCGTTGCGCAGCGCGCACGGCACCTGCACCAGCCCCGCAACCGGGTCGCACACCAGCCCCATCACGTTCTCCAGCGCGAACGCGGCCGCGTCCAGCGCCTGGCGGGGCGTGCCGCCGGCCAGCTCGACCGCGCCCGCCGCGGCCATCGCCGCCGCCACGCCGCACTCGGCCTGGCAGCCGCCCTCCGCGCCTGATACCGTGGCGTTTTTGATTATCACCGCGCCCACGCCCGACGCGGTGGCCAGCGCGCGCAGCAGCTCGGCCTCGGTCGAGCCGCGCTGCTCGCCCAGCGTTATCAGCACCGCCGGCAGTATGCCGCACGCGCCCGCGGTCGGCGCGGCGCAGATGCGGCCCATCGCGGCGTTGGTCTCGCTGCTGGACAGCGCGCGCGCCATCAGGCCGTTTATCATGCCGCCGCACAGCGTGTCGGCGCGCCGGGCGTACTCGCGCTGCCGGTGGGCCACGCCCTTAATCAGCGAGAACCCGGCCTCAAGCGGCGCGTCCAGCGCCCGCGCGGCCGAGGCGCGCATCACGTCGAACATCTCGCGCAGCCCGGATAGCACCTGCTCGCGGGTCTGGCCGGTCAGCTTCACCTCGTTGCGCAGCACCGCCTCGCTTATCGGGCACTCGTTCCGGGCGCAGTACTCGAGCAGTTCGGAAAAGTTGTCGTACATAGCGTCACTCAGCGCCTTTCGTCAGTGTAGGTTGATCGCGCGCACCGAAATCACGTCGGGCAGCGCGCGCAGCTGCGCCACGATGTCGGGCGCTATAGGCGAGTCGACCTCGATTATCGTGCAGGCCAGGTCGCCGCGCGCGCGCCGGCTCAGGCGCATCACGCCTATGTTTATGTCGTGCTCGGCCAGCGCGCCGGCGATGTGGCTGATCACGCCCTTGCGGTCGTGCTGGGCGATCACCAGCGCGTTGGACTGCGCGGTGTACTCCACGGCAAAGCCGTTTATCGAGGTTATGACTATCTGGCCGCCGCCCACCGACGAGCCGACCACGGTCTGGGGCGCGCCCTGCTTCATGCGGAACACCATGCGCACGGTGTTCTCGTGCACGTCGCGCATCTCCTCCTCGGAGAACGCGTAGGTCAGGTTGCACAGCCGCGCCAGCTCGAACGCGCGCGGCAATCGCTCGTCCGAGGCGCTCAGCCCCAGCACGCCGGCCACCAGCGCGCGGTCGGTGCCGTGGCCCAGATACGTGCGCGCAAACGAGCCGTGCAGCACGAAATCCACATGGGTGAACTCGCCCTGCACCGCCAGCGCCGCCACGCGCGCCAGCCGCGCCGCGCCCGCGGTGTGCGAGCTGGACGGGCCGATCATTACCGGGCCCAGCGCTTCGAATATGCTCACGTTCATGTCGCGCCACCGCCCCTTGCCTCGCCGTACGGGAACGCGGCCGACACCGGCTCGTCGGAGGAGCGCGGCGCGGCGGCGGGCCGGGCGGCTCCGGGCGCGGGCTCGGCCTTGAGCTTGCGTCCGGCGTAGTCGGCGGCGATGCGCTCGCCGGGCTTGAGTATCAGGAACTCGTCCTCGTTCCAGGTGCCGTCTACCATCATGCGCAGCATGCGCAGGTCGTCGTCCACCTCGCGCAGCTGCCAGTTGTGCTTTTGGGCCTCGCGCGCGGTGTGGGGCAGGTACTCGGGGCGCTCGTACACGCTGGAGTGTATGAAGCCCAGCGTGGAGTAGTTGTTCATCCAGCTGCTCTCGACCTCGATGAGGTAGTCGGCGTTTTCCTCGCCGTACTTTTCGGCGTACTCGAGCCAGCGGCGGCGGCGGAAGTCCTCCTCGTCGAACAGGCGGGCGCTGTGCTCGAGCCAGCCGCTGTTGAGCCAGTACGCGCCGCCGGACGCGGCGAACTCCTGCATGTAGCGCTGCTGGGAGCCCAAAAACAGCGCGATGCAGTCGTCGGTGCGCGGCACGACGATCGGTATGTCGCGGCACTCCACGCCCACGACGCCGTTTGAGCACAGCCCGTAGCCCAGCACTATGTAGTCGGGGCGGAACTCGAGCTCGTTGCGCTCGACCTGGGCGTACAGGTCGTCCAGCGTTTCGATTATGCGGTCGCGCAGCTTCGTGGGTGTGTTGTGCAGGCCGCGCGCCAGCCAGGTTATGTCGACCATATTGGGGCTGGTGGCCGCCAGCGCGCTCAGCTCGCGCGCCAGTATGCGGCAGGCCACGATATGTATTCTCATGAGAGGAATGTCCTCCTTGCGCGATTGTTAATTGAATTATATCACGTTCGCGCGCCGATTCACATACATAATCTTGCGCAATGAGTGCAATTTTTTTCTATGATATTCACATTGGCGCGGGTTTTGATGATAATGGAAGAATGGGGTGGCCGAATCGGCCGGGGTATGGTATCATGTAACGAGATGAGCATCACAAGGAGGTGCAGGGCAGATGAGACTGGAGACTCAGCGCCTGGCGATACGCAGCCTGACGCCCGCAGACGAGCGCGCGTTCATAGAAATGGCCTCGGACGGCAGCCTGCGCGAGATATTCGGCGACTGCAGCCGGTGTGACGAGTGGATGGGCGACTGGCTGCGCGAGGCGATGCAGCTGGAGGCCGAGGGCGAGCCGCGCCGCGCGTACATGGCGTTCGCGCTGGAGCGCCGCGCCGACGGATGCACGATAGGCAGCATGGGCACGTCGTATTACGAGGATCTGGGCGAGGTGGGCATAACGTACTTCCTGGGCGCGCGCTACCGGGGCCAGGGCTACATGGCCGAGGCGGTGCGGGCGTTTGCACAATATGTGTTCGCGGCGTACGATGTGCAGCGGCTGATGGCCACGGCGGCGCGACGCAACGTCGCCTCGCGCCGGACGCTGGCGCGGGCTGAGGCTCTGCGGATGGTTGGCACGTTGGCAACGGCGGCGCAGCGCGTTCTCTCACGAGCGTTTGAACCTGTGCGCGGACAGTAAGGCGCTGCCATGACGGCAAATGCCGGAGCGGAAAGACGCGCGCGCTGCCATCGCGCCCCGAGCTGGCCCGGCCGCGCTCGCCGCTTTGCCAACCGGCCATATCGCGGCCCGACGCGCCGCGGGCGGGCGCGGCAACGCAGGGGGCGCTCACCCGCGCTCGACCAGCACGCGCATGCCGGGCAGCAGCGGCGCGCTCAGCGAGTTTATCAGTGCCAGCCGCTCGGGGCTCATGCGATAGCGCAGGCAGATGCTCTCCACGGTCTGGCCGGGCAGCACGGTGACTATGCGCGCGCGGGGCGGCGGCTCGGGCAGCTCGAGCGCGCGCCCGGGCGTGACGCGCCCGCCCGCGGCCAGCAGCACCAGCCGCTCGGGCAGGCCGTAGCGCCGGGCGATGTCGGACGCGCGCTCGCCGGGGCGGGGCACATGGCGTATGCGCGGCCGTGCCTCGCGCGCGGGGCAGCCGAAGAAGCGGTTGGGGCACTCCCCGGCGTCCCACATGCAGTAGTCCTCGGGCGGCACGATTATCTCGCGCCCCGGCAGCAGCCAGGCAGGACTGGCCAGCCGGTTGGCGCGCATTATCATGCAGGCCGGCCGGTTCAGCCGCGCCGACAGCATGTTGAGCGTCTCTCCCGCGCGCACGCGATCCCAGAGCATATTACCGCCTCCAAACAGTTTTGTCATAGGCAGTGTATTCGCATGAGGGGCGGGTTATGTGCGGCGGCGCGGGGCTGCGGGTGCGCTGATGGGGCAGTGGTATGACGAAATGAGCAGCCGCGCGGCGATGTCAGGGCGCAGGGAGCCGTGATGTCGCGTGGCGGCGAGATCGACCGCAATGCGAAGCGGCGGCGCGGTGTTAGGGCAGTGGCGTGACGAAATGAACAAATGCAAAACAGTGTCGTGGGACAGGGAGCCGTGGAGTCGCGTGGCGGCGAGATCACCCGCAAAGCGAAGTCGCGGCGCATTGATATGGCATTGGCATGACAAAATGACCAACCGCACAACGATGTCGTGGCACAGGAAGCCGTGAGGTCGCGTGGCGGCAAGATCACCTGCAAAGCGAAGCGGCGGCGCATTGATATGGCAGTAGCATGACAAAATGACCAACCGCACAGCGATGTCGTGGCGCAGGGTGCCGTGAAGTCGCGTGGCGGCAAGATCAACCGCAAAGCGAAGCGGCGGCGCATTGATATGGTAGTGGCATGACGAAATGACAAACTGCACAACAGTGTCATGGCGCAGGGTGCCGTGAAGTCGCGTGGCGGTGAGATCAAACGCTAAGCGAAGCCGTGGCGCCGTGGCATGGCAGTGGTGTGACAAAATTAACATCAACGCGACCGTGTCATGCCGCAGGGTGCCGTGAAGTCGCGCGGCGGCAAGATCACCCGCAAGGCGAAGCCGCGGCGCATTGGCATGGCAGAGGCATGACAAAATGACCAACCGCACGCCAGCGCCCTAACACGCACGCCAGGCCACGCGCCATAGGTCAAAGCCACAGCGCGCCGTCAGCCCACAACCCCGCGCCTCACTCCTCCCGCAGCCGCGCCAGGTACCGCTCGGGCGCGTTGAGGAAGTCGCGTATCAGCCGCACGCTGTCCAGCTCGGCGTAGTCCACGCGCCGCGCCGGGGCGTCGTCGAACGACCAGATCTGCGCACCGGGGTAGGCCGTCAGCATCGGCGAGTGGGTCGCGATTATGAACTGGCTGCGCGGCTCGCGCTTCATTATAAGCGATATCAGCGCCAGCTGCCGCAGCGGCGACAGCGGCGCCTCGGGCTCGTCCAGCAGGTACAGCCCGCCGTCGTGCACGCGCTCGTTGAACAGGTGCACAAAGCTCTCGCCGTGCGAGCGCGCGTCCGGGTCCTCGCCGTGGGCCTGGTTGAGCGCGTGCAGCGAGCCGGCATAGGCCATGCGCGCCTGGCCCCGGGTGAACGCGCTGGCGTGGGCGTACTCCTCGTCGACGCGCCTTAGCTCGGCGCGCATCTCGGCCTGCAGCGCGCTTATGCGGCGCGTGTAGCCGAAAAAGTCCTCCGCGCGCAGGAACATGCCGCTGCGCGGCCGCCGCGCGTATACCGGCCGCAGCGCGTCGCTGAGCGGCTGCACCGCGCCGAGCGTGGCGTCGTCGGCCGCGTCGGCCGCGCCTATCGCCGGCAGCCGCATCAGCCGCGCCAGCGCCTCCAGCAGCGTCGACTTGCCCGAGCCGTTCTCGCCGACCAGTATCGTCACCGACCCGAATTCCATGCGCTCCAGGCGCGTTATCGCCGGGCTGTTGAACGGGTATGCGCCCGGGCGCACGTCGAGCGCCACGCTGCGCAGATAAACCATGTTGCGTCCTCCCTGTCTCGATCTGTCGAGTTGGATTATACCACACCCGCCGCCGCCGGGCAAGCTCAATGCGCGCGGCCCGCCCCGACGCGGCGGCCTTCGGCGGCTCAGGCAGCGCTTTCGCGGCGCCGTGGGGCGCGCCGGCGCAATTCCCCGGCGCGACCGGCAGGTGTACCCTTGTCAGCCGCGCGCGCAGGTGGTATCATTGTGGCAGAACGACCGGCCGCAACGCGACTTCAGGAGGTGCGCATGAAGATAGTTCTCGACCTTGGCAATGTGACCGTATACTTCCAGCCCGCAGAGTACCTGCGCGGCCTGGGCTACGACGAGGCGCGCATACCCGAGCTCAGGCGCGCGATATTCGACAGCCAGCCCTGGCTGGACTGCGACGCCGGCACGCTCGAGCGCCCCGAGGCGATCGAGACCATGTGCGCGCTCGCGCCCGCGCTCGAATCCGACATCCGCGCCGTCATGGCCCGCTGCGACGAGATGCTCCAGCCCATACCCAACAGCGTGCGCGCGCTCGAGCGCCTCGCGCGCGAGGGCATCGACTGCTACTACCTGTCCAACACCAACGCGCCCGCGCTTGAGTTCATAAGCGGGTTCGACTACTTCAAGGCGTTTCGCGGCGGCGTGGCCTCGTATTCCGAGCGCCTGACCAAGCCTGATCCGGCCATATTCGAGCTGTTCGCCCGCCGCTTCGCGCTCAGCCCCGCCGAATGCGTGTTCATCGACGACAATCCGGTCAATGTCGAGGCCGCGCGCCGCGCCGGGTTCAACGCGCTCGCGCTGCGCGATCCCGACGGGCTGTATGAGCTGATTGACGCGCTGCTGCGCGAGTATCGGCGGGAGTGATGTGGGACACGACTTACAATATCGATATTAACAGGTGTAATTCGCGCGGCGCAGGGTTTGCGCCGCGCGTTTTGCGTGGCGCGCGCGCGGATCTGTAACGTGACCGAATGTGCGGATAACAAATATCGATAACGGTGAAAAAATTCGGAAATGTGCTAAAAATTAACCGTGATTTGCCGTGATTTGCGGAGTTATTGACAAATGGTCGGCAAGCCGTGTATAATAATACCAAGTTTATGGCCCTAAAGGTACGGAAATGTAAAGTTCCGCAAGCGACAAATAACGTGACCGAAGGAGGAATATCATGAACCTTGGCAAGGCGGCGGGGGCGCCGCGTAGGAGTCGACTGAGTGCCAGCGCGCCGGCGAAATCGTTTCGACTACACTGGCAGCTGTACCTGCTGTTGTTGCTGCCGCTGGCATGGGTGGTGATATTCCGCTACTGGCCCATGTTCGGACTGCAGATAGCGTTCAGGAACTTTAAGATAAGCAGGGGCTTCTGGAACTCGGACTGGGTAGGGCTGAAGTACTTCATGCAGTTCTTCACCGACTACTCGTTCAAGCGGCTGATAACCAACACGCTGGGCATAAGCATCTACTCGCTGATAGCGGGCTTCTTCCCGCCGATAATACTGGCGGTGGCGCTCAACGAGTGCAAGCACAAGTACTACACCAAGGCGATACAGACGGCTACGTACATGCCGCACTTTCTGTCGACCGTGGTCGTGACCAGCATAATCACGCAGCTGCTCAGCTACGGCGGCGCGATCAACACGCTGGTCAAGATGCTGGGCGGCACGCCGCGCAACTACCTGAGCGAGCCGTCGCTGTTCAAGTCGATATACGTGTGGTCGGGCATCTGGCAGAGCCAGGGCTACAATTCGATAATGTACCTGGCGGCGCTGGCGGGCATCAACCCGGAGCTGCAGGAGGCCGCGTACGTCGACGGCGCCAACGTGTGGCAGCGGATATGGCACGTCGATCTGCCCGGCATCGTGCCCACGGCGATAATACTGCTGATACTCAACACCGCCTCGGTGCTCAACGTGGGCTATGAGAAGGTGTATTTGCTTCAGAACTCGCTGAACATGTCCGCGTCGGACGTCATATCGACGTATGTGTACCGCGTGGGCCTGGTCGACATGAACTACAGCTTCTCGACCGCGGTCAACATGTTCCAGTCGGTGATATCGCTGGCGCTGATGACGATAGTAAACGGCATAGCGCGCCGCGTGTCCGACTACAGCCTGTGGTAAGGAGGGGTGTCGCATGAGCCAAAAGGCGTCCGCGCGCCCGGCGAGCCAGCGCATAAAGCTCGCGCCGGTCGATCGCGCGTTTTACATAATCGTAGACATATACCTGGCGATCTGCGGCATAATCGTCGTGCTGCCGATGCTGCACGTGCTGGCGCAGTCGCTGTCCGACCCGATGCAGGTGCTGTCCGGGCGCGTGAGCTTCGTGCCGCTCAATCCGACGCTTGAGATATACACCCAGGTGCTCAAGTCCGACAAGATAATGACCGGCTTTTACAACACGCTGATGTACGCGGGCGTGGGCACCTGCCTCAACCTGTTCATGACGGTGGTGTGCGCCTACCCGCTGGCGCGCAGGGGGCTGTGGGGCCGCAAGGTGCTGGTGTTCGTGTTCACGTTCACGATGATGTTCGGCGGCGGCATGATACCGACCTACCTGGTCATAAAGCAGCTGGGCCTGATAGACACCCGCGCGGTCATGATACTGCCCGGCGCGTTGACGGTGTGGAACATGATAATGTGCCGCACGTACTTCATGACCAGCATACCCGAGGAGCTGTACGAGTCGGCCGCGCTGGACGGCGCAAGCGACGCGCGCATGCTGGTCAGCCTGGTGCTGCCGCTGTCCACGCCGATACTGGCGGTCATGGTGCTGTTCTACGCCGTGGGCCACTGGAACGCCTACTTCGACGCCATGATCTACCTCAACTCGCCCGAGCTCTACAACATACAGCTCGTGCTGCGCAACGCCATCAACAACGTGCGCTCGATAACCGAAAACGCCAGCAACGACCTGACCAACATGGTGCAGAACGAGGCCAACGCCGAGGCGGTCAAGTACGTGCTGATAGTCATCACTATGATACCGGTCATGCTGATCTACCCGTTCGTGCAGAAGTACTTCATAAAGGGCATCATGATAGGATCGATAAAGGGCTGATGCGCCCTTGCCGATATCAACTAAGAAGGGGGATATAACATGAAGAAACTGGTATGCCTGGCGCTGTGCCTGATGCTGGCGCTGTCGTCCACCGCGCTGGCGGTCGAGCTCGCCGAGCCCGGCACGTTCCCGGTCACTCAGGAGGACGTGACTATCAACGTATTCGCGCCCGTGACCGGCGGCAGCGAGTTCGACTGGGAGACCTGCTATATGACCCAGTGGTACGAGGAGAAGACCGGCGTCAAGGTCAACTGGCTCTCGACCAACACCGACGTGTTCATCGAAAAGCTGAACCTGGCGCTGACCAGCGAGGAAGCGATAGACCTGATAGTCGCGGGCGGCAACGGCATGACGACGATCACGCCCACTATGCAGGTCAAGTACGCCGACCAGGAGCTGATACTGCCGATAGAGGAGTACATGGACAACAACACCGTGTACATGAAGCAGCGCGTGGACAGCATAGAGGGCTGGCGCGAGGCTATAACCACGCCCGACGGCCACATCTACTCGCTGCCCTGGTACAACCAGTGCTATCACTGCATGTACTACGGCAAGATGTGGGTCAACACGCTGTTCCTTGAGAACTGCGGCCTGGAGATACCCACCACGACCCAGGAGTTCAAGGACATGCTGATAGCGTTCCGCGATCAGGACGCCAACGGCAACGGCGACCCCAGCGACGAGATCCCGATGATAGGCGCGACCGACAGCTACGGCGCCAAGATAGACACGTTCCTGATGTGCGCGTTCATCTATGACGACGGCGAGAACCGCCTGATGCTGGACGACGACGGCAACGTGATGGCCGTGTTCATGCAGCCCGAGTTCCAGGAGGGCCTCAGGTACCTGGCCGACCTGTACTCCGAGAACCTGATCTACCCGGATTCGTTCGCTCAGAACCGCACCCAGCGCAACGAGATCAACTCCCGCACCTATGAGTCGGTCTGCGGCGCGATGCCCAATATACACCATGGCATAGGCAGCCGCGGCGACGACGAAAAGACCAACGCGCGCTTCCTCGAGTACACCGCGATACCGCCGCTGGTCGGCGACGACGGGCTGCAGGTGACCCGCGTCAACTACTACGACAGCTTCGGCGTCAACGCGGCCGCGGGCCTGATCCCGGCGACCTGCCAGGATCCGGCGCTGGTCATGCAGTGGCTCGACCTGCTGTTCACCGACGAGGGCATAACGATG
>CAWVGT010000182.1:0-7173 GCA_963928645.1 Candidatus Fimadaptatus sp. | reverse complement strand
AAAGCCAGCGCCTTGAGACGCTGGCCGGTATCAATAGGCTTTTAGCCTTTGTGCAAACCACCCGTTTGACGGGTGGTTATGGTTTGGGCGAAGCAATGCGCATACAACCGCTCCGGCCTGTCATGCGGCAGTTGCAGTCAGAAGCTGTAGTCGCACAGCTGGAATAGCGGCTGTACATTGCATTATCGCTCATGCACGCGATGCAAATGAAGCTGAAGCGCAATTTTGGCATTCGGCAGTCGAGGTTTGCAAATGATTTGCGCACACGGTGCCAGGGAAGATGCACTGCGCCGCGCGTTCAGTTTATTACAAAGCATTCCTCATGTAGACACTCCGGCTTTTCTTGCGATAGTTACAGTCAAAATCCGCAAATCAAAGTCATACCGTTGACATATTGGCTGCTTTTTGAGCATCATGTATCCATGCGATTCAAAACGAATTTGAAGGAAAATCTCAGCAGTCAGCGGTAAGGGTTTTGCTAATGGCCTGTGCGCGGCGGCAGGGAGGATACCTTCCGCCGCGCGTTCAGCGTGTGGGCAAAGCTATACTCATGCAGACACTCCAGCTTAGCTCGCGATTATTGCAATCAAAACCACAAATCACTGTCACATGGTTACATGGCGGCTGCTTTTGCAGTACCATATACACGCGATTCCAAACAAATTTGAAATGAATCCCAGCATTCGGCAGCAGGGGATTTGTCGATGATATGTGTGCGGCGGCAGGAGAGATACCCGCCGTCGCGCGCAGACTGTTGACAAACCCGACAGTCAGACAGATTGTTTATCTCAAACGGCTTTTTGAAATCGCCTGTGAACAATGTTGCAAAACCGGTTCGATACAAGCAGCATGCCACTGATATTTGCATACTCTGCTGGTTACTTTTACATGTCTGGTAAAGTAGGCTGTGTGCAGCATGTTTTATCAATTGACTGTGCGCGGCGGCAGGGTAGATACCTGACGCCGCGCTTATAGATGGCACCTTAAGTACGTCTCATATATTCGTGCCCATGAGTGCCAGGTCAATCTGTACCTCAGCCTGCGCAAACTTGGCACGCCAGTCATACTCATACCAATCTGCGAACGACCTGAACTGCCGCACCGCGGTCGCGCCAAATCCGAACGGCTCCACGCCCAACTGCTGGCACTTTGCGATGAGCGCGCTAAGATCCGACTCCAGTTTGGCGGACGCCGCGCTGATCGACGTGCCCTGCTGATGCAGCTTTATATACAGCTCGACGCTTACGACTATTCGCGGCACGGCGCCCGACACATCCACGCTCACCTGAGGCTGCGAGCGCTGCGTCAACTGCGCCGTATCGCCGTCCTCCATTAGCAACATGGAGTTCAGCGTGCCCGAGAGTATGTGCGCCAATTGGGTCTCGTAGCCGGTGAGCTTGCCCACCATGCGGCTGTCGTCGAACAGCGCGCTGCCTATGTACTCGTTTAGGTTGGGGCCGGTGCGCGCGGCCTGACCGGCGTATATCGTGCCCGACGCGTCCGGATTCGCCGCGGCCTCGGCTGTGAACAGGTTGGTCGCGCACAGCGCGGCTAGCCCGTCGCCATAGCCCGAGTACATGCCAAAGAACACGCTGGATATGTGCGCCGACGGCACCAGGCCCACCAGCAGATGCGCATATTCGGCGGCGTCCTGCGCCTTGCTCAGTCGCGCGCCCAGCATCAGGCGCTGCTCGCGCAGGAACTCCTCGGCCTCGCCCTCGCATACGACCAGCTGCGCGGCGTTGTAGAACTCATTGTCGTACACCAGGCGCTTGATCAGCTCGTGAAACGCGTCCGGCTCGCTCGCAAACCGCTCGGACAGCACCACCTGCTTGACCTGGGACATGTTGAGCAGCCGCGGCAGCGTGGCCGTCATCATGTTCAGCGCGTCGGGGTAGTTGACGCCGTCGGCGGTCGCAATCAGGTAGCCGGTCTGCTGGCTGGCCTGCTGTATGCTGCGCGCCTCGGCGAGCTGTTCGCCGCGCTCGCCCTGCTGGCCGGCCGAACCGCTGCCGGTATCGCCGCTCTGGCCGCTGCCTCCGCCCGGCGTCTCGCCCGAGCCGCTCTGTTCGCCCGAGGGCATCTGCACCGTAAGCCGCATCAGCCCGCTGTCGAGCTGGTCTATGCCCACGTTTATCGCGAACACCTGCTCGTCGATCTCGGTCGAGCCCGGAAATGCGTACAGCGCTATGACCAGCACGGCCGCAAAGCTCAGATAGCGCACTATCGATTTGGCATTCCACCGCATGACAATCACCCGTCAACTTATTCTGCGCGCCGCGTGCGCGCGCGATACAGCACGCCTGCCAGTGCCAGGCCCAGCGCCAGCACCGGATACGCGCCCCAGTCGATCAGCTGCGCGCTCACGCCCTCATAGGGCAGCGCCAGGCAGCCCGCAAGCGCCGCCGCCGTGGCTATCGGCGCGCCCCAGCGGCCCACGCGGGGCGCGATCAACCGCAGCAGCAGCCCGCAGATCGATATCAGCGACGCCAGCAGCATCAGCTGACTCGCGTTCCAGAGCACTATCAGCGGCAGCTGGAGCTGTATGCTGCCGCCGTTGTTGAGCAGCATGGCGGTGCGGAACGATATCGTAACGGGCATGGCCGGCAGCGTGGGCTGGGCAAGCGTGTATATGGCCAGGCTCATAATCGCCGTGGCGACCCCCAGCGCCGCGCCCAATGGCAGCGCGCGCCTGAAGCTCGGATCCTGGGTGTTGCCGCGCAACAGCAGCAGTGCCGGCGTGAGCAGCGCGCCCGCGAGCGGCAGCACGCCGCTTGCCAGCACCTCGGGGCCCGGCCCCAGCAGCGGGAAGAAGTGCTCCAGTCGGGCCGACTTGAGCGTGCCCAGCGCCAGCGCGCCCAACACGAGCACGAGCAGCCGCAGCGTCATGCGCGCGCAGTTGGCCAGCGCCAGCTCGCCCATATACGCGCCCAGGCCGGCTACTATGAGCGTCACAATTACCACGCTGCGATCGTGCACCATGTCGGCGGTGTACGTCATCACCGTGGCCGCGAACACCAGCGTTATGAGCTTGATCTCCATTAGCACCAGCGCCAGCGCGCAGGCATACCACGCGCGCGCACCCCAGCGCCCGAGTGCCCGCTCAAACGCGGCCTCCGGCGCGTCGCGCGCGCCCAGCATGGGCCTGATGAGCAGCAGCACCGGCAGCGTCAGCGCCAGCGCGCCCATGAGCGGCGCCCAAGCCGAGCTGACCAGCAGCGGCTGCAGCATGAATACGCGCTCAAACAGGTATATCGCCGCCAGCAGCGCGTACATCGGCACAAATTCGCGGCGCGCTATCCGCATGCGCCGGCACCTCCCTTGCTCACTCGTCCTCACCATCGGGGCGCTTCCAGCCGCGCATGTCGCCCTCGGTGCGCTGCGTTCGGTCAGGTCGGGCCATAAACAGCCTGCGCCTTTGCATGAACAGCGGCAGCCGGAGCACTATATCGGGGTTGTGCGGCCTGTAAGGCGCGACCGGCGCCAGGAATGGCTCGCCCAGCGAGGTCATCGAGCACAGATACGCGACGCCGTAAAACGCGCACAGCGACAGCCCGAACAGCCCCGCGACCGAGCCGGCGAATATGAACAGCAGGCGCAGTATGCGCACGCCCACGCTGAGCTGGTAATCGGGCATGGCGTAGTTGCCCAGGCCGGTGAGTGCGACTATTATAACCAGTATCGGGCTGATTATGTCGGCGGATACCGCAGCCTCGCCCAGTATCAGCGCGCCCACTATGCCCAGCGTGGAGCCCAGCGCGCCTGGCACGCGCGTGGCGCTCTCTTGAATCAGGTCGAAGCTCAGCACGAGTATAAGCACCTCCACCACAGTGGAAAACGGCACCTTGGCATGCGTCTCCATAATGGACGTGAGCAGCCCCAGCGGTATTATCTCGGGATGGAACAGCACCAGCGCCAGGTAAAGCCCGGGCAGCAGCATGCTCAGCAGCATGCCCAGTACCCGAACCAGCCTCAAGAACGTGCCGTATTCCCAGCGCATGTTGGTGTCGTCCGAGGCGTGCATCAGGTGGAACAGCGTGATAGGCGCGACCAGGGCCGCCGGCGAACCATCGCACAGCAGCGCGACCTGGCCGTCCAGCAGGCAGCTGGCGGCGCGATCTGGCCGCTCGGTCAGCAGGTGCTGCGGCAGCAGCGAGCCGGGCGAGTCCTCAATTAGCTGTTCAATCTGGCCTATGTCGGTTATCGCGTCTATGTCCAGCGAGTCCACGCGCCTGCGCAGCTTGTCCACGGTCGACGCGCGCGCTATGCCGTCCATGTACATCAGCGCCACGTTGGTCTTGACCTCGCGCCCGACCTGCAGCTGCTCGGTCACGAGCCGCGGCGAGCGTATTATGCGCCGCAGCAGCGTTATGTTGGTGCGCAGGTTTTCGTTGAACCCCTCGTGCGGGCCGACTATGACGCTCTCGCTTACGGGCTGGGCGACCGCGCGCCGATCGAACCCGGGCGCGTCGCACGCTATCGCGCCGGCAAAGCCGTCTATCACCAGCAGCGTGCGGCCGCTGAGCATTGCGCCCAGCGCCGCGTCAAAGTCGACCTCCATGCGCGCGCCGGCGGCCTTTATGACATTGTCCATGATGTACTGCGCGCGCTCGCCGGGCGCGAGCTCATTGGCCTGCGCGCCCACGCAGGGCACCAGCACCGCCAGGTTGATGGCGTTCTTGTCGGTCATGCCGTCCACGTACATGAGCGCCGCGTTTGCGCCCAGGCACTTGAAGCTGTGCAGTATGAAGTCGGCATTGTGCGGCGCGCGCATAGCCTCGCTGAACGCCGCCACCGTCTCGCTCACCGAGGCGGAGAATGCTCCCACGGTCATCATCTCCCACGGTACGGCCTGTCGCCGCATCAAAAAATCCACGCAATCAGTTTACCCTGATGCAAGTTCGGCTATTCTATGCTATAATGGATGAGAAAACTGCTTGCGGAGGTACGCGGTATGGCGTTTACATTTAAATGGCTGGGCCAGGGCGGGTTTCAACTGCGCCTGGGCGACCGGCAGGTGTACATAGATCCGTATCTGAGCGATTCGGTGTTGGGGCTGGACGGCTTTAAGCGGCTGTTGCCGATACCTGTTTTGCCGAACGAGCTGGAATCGGATCTGATAATCGCGACGCACGACCACATGGATCACCTGGATCCGGATACGCTTGCGGCCACCGACTACGCGCGCAACATGTATGCCGGGCCGGACGACTGCCTGCGGCACATGCGCAAGCTGGGCATACCCGAAGCGCGGCTGAAGCGGCTGGGCGCGGGCGACGTGCTGCACGTGGGAGAGGCGCGCCTGATGGGCGTGCCGGCATATCATACCGCGCCCGAAGCGATCGGCGTGATCGTAGAATACCGCGGGGTGCGCCTGTACATATCGGGCGACACGCTGTACGACGCGCGGCTGCGCGACCTGGCGCTCATGGACGTGGACGTGGCGTTCATCTGCATAAACGGACGGCTGGGCAACATGGAGTGCGCGCAGGCGGTGGAGCTGTCGCGCGCGCTGGGCTGCCGCGTCGCCGTGCCCATGCACTACGGCATGTTTGCCGAAAACACCGCCGATCCGGGCGAGTTTGAGCGCGGCCTGGCGGGCTCGGGCATATGGGTGCACGTGCCCGAATTCAACCGCGAGTGCGAAGTATACGAGTTGCTCAGGAGGGCGGAACATGGCTGATTCACAGTTGAGCGTAACCACAAGCGTGCAGATAGTGTTGCCGCAGCACTGCAACGGCTATGCGCGGCCCCGGCTGTTTGGCGGGCAGATAATGGCCTGGATAGACATAATAGGCGCGGTCGCGGCCCGGCAGTATACCCATACCAACGTCACGACGGTGTGCGTGGACAACCTGTCGTTCATAGAGGCCGCGTACATGAACGACGTGATAGTGCAGGAGGCCGTGGTCACGTGGACGGGCAACACCTCGCTGGAAGTGCGCGTGGACTCGTATGTGGAGCGCATGGACGGCAGTCGCTTTCCGGTCAACCGCGCGTACCTGGTATTCGTAGCGCTGGGCGAGGACGAGCGGCCCACGCGCGTGCCGCCATTCACGCCGCGCACGCCCGATGCCATCGCCGAATGGGAGGCTGCGGAGCGCCGCCGGGCGATACGCCTGGGCCGCATGCACAAGTAGTCGGGGTGGAGCTATGAAGGCCAACATACTGCTGATTGAAGACGACGATGCGCTGGCGCTGGGGCTGGAGTTCCTGTTCAAACAGGAGGGCTTTGCGGTCACGCGCGCCAACAGCTATCGCAGCGCGTGCGCGGCGTTTGACGGCGCGCATTTCGACATAGCGGTGCTGGACATAACGCTGCCCGACGGCAGCGGCTTCGACCTGTGCCGCGAGTTCCGCGCGCGCAGCGACATGCCGATACTGTTCCTGACCGCGATGGACGACGAGATGAGCATAGTGCGCGGCCTGGACGGCGGCGGGGACGACTATGTGACCAAGCCGTTTGCGCTCAAGGTACTGCTCAGCCGCGTCAACGCGCTGCTCAGGCGCGGGGCGCGCGCCGGCGAGGCGGGCGAGTGCAGCCTAAACAACCTGCGCATGGATGTGAACCAGATGAAGTGCTTCGTCGACGGCCAGGACATCGCGCTTACGGCGACCGAGTGGAAGCTGCTCTGGGCGCTGCGCCAGAACGCCGGCCAGACGCTGACGCGCACACAGCTGCTGGACAAGCTCTGGGATGCGGGCGGGGCGTTCATAGACGACAATACGCTGTCGGTTCACGTGCGGCATCTGCGCGAGAAGCTGCGCGCGGCGGGCGCGCGCGTATCGATCGCGACGGAGCGCGGCGTGGGGTACCGGCTCGAGGCGCCGATGGAGTAGCGCCCGGGCGTTTGTGGCGGCAGTGGATTGCATGTGGGGCAAAGCAAGTCTGTTACAATGGTGGAGCACGCAGCATTGGATAGACAACTGTCGATGGAAGGCTTATGCTGGCTCAAATCAGCTCAGCCTGCTGGTTATCAAGTGGGGAAGCCCGGTGGAAGCAGACTCTGTTATTTCATTTAAAACATTTGCAGGCTTTAACGATAGCGGAAACGGCCGGCGCGTCGATGGGCGCGCCGGTCGATCTTTTGCTGAGGTTAGATAGCGATACTTTTTACATCTACCATGTTGCGGCGGTCATGGTTGACAACTTGCGTCGGCTCCTGCTCGGTA
>CAWVGT010000181.1:0-2894 GCA_963928645.1 Candidatus Fimadaptatus sp. | reverse complement strand
GCGCTAACCTCATCCACCAAACCAAGTCGAGCCGCCGGACACCGGTCGTCGCCCGTCTGTCCGTCGCCCTCGCTCATGCGCGCGCCTTCCACGCACACAGGGGCAACAGCAAAGCCGCTCGCATCGCCTGTCATTGCCGCGCTAACCTCATCCACCAAACCAAGTCGAGCCGCCGTACACAGGTCGTCGCCCGTCCGTCCGTCGCCCTCTCTCATGCGCATGCCTTCCGCGCACACAGGGTCAACAGCGAATCCGCGCGCATCGCCGGTCATTCCCGCGCTAACCTCATCCTCAAAACCAGGCTGAGACGTCGTACACCGGCCACCACTCGTCCGTCCATCGCCCTCGCTCATGCGCGCGCCTTGTGCGCTCACAGGGGCAACAGCGAATCCGCTCGCATAGCCTGTCATTGCCGCGCTAACCTCATCCACCAAACCGGGTTCAGTCGCCGCATACCGGCCACCGCCCGTCCGTCCATCGCCCTCGCTCATGCACGCGCCTTGTGCGCTCACAGGGGCAACAGCGAATCCGCGCGCATCGCCGGTCATTGCCGCGCTAACCTCATCCGCCAAACCGGGTTCAGTCGCCGCATACCGGCCACCACTCGTCCGTCCATCGCCCTCGCTCATGCGCGCGCCTTCCGCGCACACAGGGGCAACAGCAAAGCCGAGCGCATCGCCGGTCATTGCCGCGCTAACCTCATCCACCAAACCAGACTGAGCCGCCGTACACAGGTCGCCGCCCGTCCGTCCGTCTCCCCCGCTCATGCGCACATCCTCCGCGCACGCAGGGGCAACAGCAAAGCCGCTCGCATCGCCTGTCATTGCCGCGCTAACTTCATCCGTAAAACCAGGCTGAGCCGTCGTACACAGGCCACCGCCCGTCCGTCCGTCACCCCCGCTCATGCGCGCGCCGCCCGTATCCGGCACAGCGCCCGCACCCGCAGCGCGCCGCGTCGCGCAGGGCACGCTGATCTCCAGCTTCATGCCGTCGCCGGACGCGCGCACCTCCAGCCGCGCGTCTATGCCCGTGGCGCGCAGCCCGCTTATCAGCTCACGCGCGGCGTTGACTATCAGCCGGCCGTCGCGTATGTAGCCGTGCGCGCTGCGCCGCGCCGCGCCGTCCGCCGCGTCGCACTTTGCGCGCCCCGCCAGCGCGTCCAGATCCCTGGGCGCGTAGCCGTGATAGCGCTCCAGGTCGCGCCGCAGCTGCGCCTCACGCTGCGGCGCGGGCGCGCGTCGGCAGCCGTTCTCGCACAGCGCCGCCAGCAGGCACTCCTCGTTCAGCGCCGGCAGCACTATGCACTCCAGCTCCGCCATGCCCAGCGCCCGGCACGCCGCCAGCCGCCGCGCCCCCGCCACCAGCTCGTATCCGCTGCCGCGCGCCCGCACCAGTATCGGCGCCAGCAGCCCCAGCCGCGCTATCGAATGCTTGAGCGCATCCAGCTCGCCATCAGGCGCAGCGGACGCGCTCGCGTGTATACTGTCGGTTTGTATTATGCTTATCTGTCTGTGTGTGCGCCGCTTTACGCGCGCCGGTTCCAGACAAAACGGCATGTCGACCCTCCCGCCGGGCAATATTTCGTCTCATCAGCATGCCGTCATACTCGCTTGCCCTACTAAGCGTGTACATATTCGCGGCCCGACCGCGCTTTTCCTGCCGCCGCGCGCCAGAATCGTTCGACGCATTGCGCGCCGTTTCGCCGCGCTGCGCGCGCCCGCCGCCCGCGCGGACGGATATGTATATTTATCCGGCAGCGTGAGCCGCGCGCGGGGTTGGCGTGGAGCGGATTACGTTTTTATGTACGTTATTCTGTAATGCGCATTGCCACCCGACCGCGTTCAGCGCGCGTCAGTCCGCCGCGCCGCCCGCGGCCTCGACCAGCGCGCGCGCGTTGGCCCGTATCAGGTCGAACCTGCCGCCCGCGATAAGCGCGCGATCGGTCAGCGCGCCGCCCACGCCCAGTCCCGCGACGCCCGCGCGCATGAACTCGGCGGCGTTGCCGGCGCTCACGCCGCCGACCGCGAACATGGGCACATGCCCCAGCGGCGCGCGTATGCTCCGGATATAGCCCGGGCCGAGCTCGCCCGCCGGGAAGATCTTGACTATGTCGCAGCCGGCCCGCACCGCGCGCATGACCTCGGTGGGCGTCAGCGCGCCCGGCAGCGAGGCCATGCCCAGCGCGCGGGTCTGCGCTATGACCTGCTCGTTCACGTCGGGCGAGATGATGTACGCCGCGCCGGCCTCGTGCGCCAGCCGCACCTGCTCGGGCGTGAGCACCGTGCCCGCGCCCGGCAGCACGCGGCCCGCGAACTCGCCAGCTATGGCGCGGATCGCGCGCAGCGTGTCGGGCCAGCTCCCGGGCGCGCGCTGGTCGAACGTGACCTCGATGGCGCGCACGCCGCCCGCCTCCAGCGCCCGCGCCAGCGGCAGCATGTCGCTGCTCGCCACGCCCCGCACTATTGCTATTATGCGGCCCTCGATGAGCCGCGCCGCGATATCGTTCATATGACGACCCCTTTCATTGTGTTTAGTCGCGCACGGCTGCCGCGCCGGGCGTGGCGCGCGGAATGCCAGCCGGCCGGCGGCTGAGCCGTCGCGGCGCAGTACGTGCTATTTGCACTGCTTTATTAGCCCATTGCGCGAACGGCGCGCCGCTGCATGCGATTGTCACGTCGCTTTATGTGTTCATCGTGCGACTGCCGCGTCGCTTCATATTCTTATCTTGCAGACGGAGCGCTGTTGCATGCGCTCATCATGTGAGCGTCGCTTTACTTCACATGTTCATCGTGCGCATGCCACGCCGATGCACACGCTCATCATGTGAACGTCGCTTTGCTTCACATGTTCATCGTGAGACCGTCATACCGCTTCTTGCATTCATCACGCGAATG
>CAWVGT010000180.1:0-3634 GCA_963928645.1 Candidatus Fimadaptatus sp. | reverse complement strand
CAAGCACATGGGCGGCTACTGCACGTCGCTGCCCGACTACAAGGCGCCGTTCATATTCTCCAACTTCAACGGCACCAGCGCCGACGTGGAGGTGCTCACCCACGAGGCCGGCCACGCGTTCGAGGTCTACACCACGATGCGCTGCCAGCCCATAGGCCAGTACTACGGCTCCACCAGCGAGATAAACGAGATACACTCCATGGCCATGGAGTGCTTCACCTACCCGTGGATGGACCGGTTCTTCGGCGACGCGGTCGAGCGCTTCCACCGCGCGCACGTGATGGGGTCGCTGGAGGTCGTGCCGTACATGTGCTGCGTGGACGAGTTCCAGCACCGCGTGTACGCCGAGAACCTGGACGCCGCCGGCCGCCGCCGCGTGTGGCACGAGCTGGAGCAGGCGTACCTGCCCTGGCGCGACTACGACGGCAACGCGTTCTTGGAGGGCGGCGGCTTCTGGATGCAGAAGCAGCACATATTCCTCTATCCGTTCTACTACATCGACTACGCGCTGGCGCAGGTGTGCGTGTTCGAGCTGTACGGCCGCATGCGCCAGGATCGCGCCGCGGCGTGGCAGGACTACCTCCGGCTGTGCCGCGCGGGCGGCTCGCGCGGCTACTTTGAGCTGCTCGAGCTGGCCAACCTGCACAACCCGTTCAAGCCCGGCACCGTCGAGCTGGCCGTCAAGGCGGTCACCGACGCGCTGGACAGCGGCCGGTTCTGAGCGCCGCGGCTGCACGGCCGGCCCCGCGCGCCGGGGCTCGAGTATGCGCTCCAGCGACTTCATGATATGGATTGCCGCGCCCGTTGCGGTTCGACCGCGCGGGCGGCTCGCGCGGCTACTTTGAGCTGCTCGAGCTGGCCAACCTGCACAACCCATTCAAGCCCGGCACCGTCGAGCTGGCCGTCAAGGCGGTCACAGACGCGCTGGACAGCGGCCGGTTCTGAGCGCTGCGGCTGAGAGCGCACGGCTTATCGGCCCGCGCCAGCGCCCGAACGCGCATGCGTCCGCGCTGCGCCGTGCCACGGCCTGCCCAATCGCATGACAGAAACGCGCCCGTTGCGGCCTTACCGCGCGGGCGCGTTTGCATGCGCCCATGTCGCTTTCTGCCGCGCTCGTCGCGAACGGTCGCGCCTCTTATGCGCCAATCTGCGCGGGCACGTCGGCCGGCTTAAACTGCCTGCGGCAGCTGCGCGCCCTGGGTCAAGACGCATGGGCGCGCAGCTTATTGACATGGCTGTGCGCACACATACAGCTCGGTTCATGCTGCAATCATCATCGCCTTATTCTGCACATAACAGCTATATGGTTTATGTCTCGGCATTGTTTTGCATAATTCAATATATGTATAAGCCAAGTCCAGCCCGGAAGCCTACAACCTGCGGCGGTCATGGCTTTGCCAACCGTCTTGCGCGCGGGCACTACAGGCCATTGACAAAGCATGCCAGCGCACTGTCTGCTGAACAAGCATGCAGCAGCAACCGGCAAAACGTGCAAGCCAAAGCTGAACGCCGCTTATATCAGGCTGGTTTTGCAGCAACGCCCATACGATGTTTTCAAAATCAGTTTGGAATATAGCCCGCTGTCCAGCCGGCAGGCGTTGTCAACTGTCTGACGCATGAGCGCTTCTTCCGACGCATGAGCGCTTCTTCCGATGCGCCGCCGCACGGCTGGCCCGGCTTTGGCATCGCGAACGAACGCCGCGCTCATGGCCCGCCGGCGCCTTTTGACTTCTCACATCCCATTGCGCAATGCCTTCCACCGCCGCATCTCGTCCCCCCGCACCGCCCTCAGTGTTAGCGCGCGTGCGCGCCAGCTTGCCCAGCTCTTACAATCCTCAATCAAACGCCAAACCCAGACAGAATACAATAGCAGCGTTGCAAAGAAGAGTATTCAGACCTGATGACGAGGTGAGTATCCGGTGACAAAAGGCAAAATCGGCCGCGCGCGCGGCCGGCGCAGCGAACAGCTCGCCCAGGCGGTATTCCTGATTACGTCGCTGGTGTCGCTGGCCGCGGTGGCATGCATATGCGTGTTCATATTCCGCGGCGCGTGGCCGGCGATACGCGAGGTCGGGCTGTGGAACTTCCTGAGCGGCACCGCGTGGAAGCCCAACAACGACCCCCAGAAGTTCGGCATATTCTACATGATCGTGGGCAGCCTGTACGTGTCGGGCGGCGCGCTGATACTGGGCGTGCCGGTGGGGCTGATGGCGGCGATATTCATGGCGCGGTTCTGTCCGCGGCGCATATACCCGCTGCTGAGCCAGTGCGTCAAGCTGCTGGCGGGCATACCGTCGATAATCTACGGCTTTTTCGGCATGATGATAATAGTGCCGTTCATAGCCGAGCACTGCCCCGGCAACGGCAACAGCGTGCTGGCGGCGTCGGTGGTGCTGGCGCTTATGATACTGCCCACGATAATCACGATAAGCGAGAACGCACTGCGCGCGCTGCCCGCCAGCTACTACGAGGGCGCGCTGGCGCTGGGCGCGACGCATGAGGAAGCGGTGTTCCACGTGCTGGCCCCGGCCGCGCGCCGCGGCATAGTGACCTCCATAGTGCTGGGCATGGGCCGCGCGATAGGCGAGACGATCGCCGTGGGCATGGTCGCCGGCAACAGCAACATACTGCCCGCGAGCATATTCAAGTCGGTCCGGACGCTCACGGTCAACATAGTCAGCGAGATGGGCTACGCCGAGGGCCTGCACTACGATTCGCTGATAGCCACCGGCGCGGTGCTGTTCGTGTTCATAATGCTGCTCAACGTCGCGCTGGGGCTGCTCACGCGCGAGAAGCGCGATAAGGCCCAATCCACCGACAGGCCCGCGGCCGGCAGACAGCCGCAAGGCGCACTGCAGGGAGGTGGCGCAAAATGACATCCAGTCCCAACAAGGCGGTGCTGGCGCGCCGGCGGCGGGCCAGGTCCGCGCTGCTGCGCGGGTTGTGCTGGCTGGCCATAGCGCTGGCGGCGGGTAGCCTGCTGATGATAGTCGCGTATATCTGCATAAACGGCGTGCCGCACCTGAGCTGGGAGCTGCTGTTTGGCGCGTACTCGGCCGACAACCCGTCGATGGGCTTTGCGATCGCGGCCACGCTGGAGCTGGTGGCGCTGTCGCTTGCGATATCGGGGCCGCTGGGCGTGGGCTGCGCGGTGTACCTGTGCGAATACGCGCCCAGGCGCAGCCGGCTGGTCGGCGCGATACGGCTGGCCACCGAGACGCTGGCCGGCATACCCTCGATAATCTACGGCCTGTTCGGCGCGCTGTTCTTCGGCACGGCGCTGGGCATGGGTTACTCGATGATATGCGGCATACTCACGATATCGATAATGGTGCTGCCCACGATAATCCGCACCAGCGAGGAAGCGATACTCTCGGTCGACGACATGTACCGCGAGGGCAGCTACGGCCTGGGCGCGGGCAAGCTGCGCACGATATTCCGCATAGTGCTGCCCAGCGCCGCCAAGGGCATAATCTCCTCGCTGATACTGGCCACGGGCCGCATAGTCGGCGAGACGGCCGCGCTGCTGTTCACGCTGGGGTCGGTGGCGCAGTTCACCGGCAACATACTCGACTCGTCGCGCACGCTGGCCGTGCACATGTACATAAACACCCGCGACGGCGGCATGGCCGGC
>CAWVGT010000179.1:0-22447 GCA_963928645.1 Candidatus Fimadaptatus sp. | reverse complement strand
CGGCAAGACGCTGCTGGCGCGCGCGATAGCGGGCGAGGCGGGCGTGCCGTTCTTCATAATATCGGGTTCGGATTTTGTCGAGATGTTCGTGGGCGTAGGCGCCAGCCGCGTGCGCGACCTGTTCGCCGAGGCCAAGAAGCACTCGCCTTCGATACTGTTCATAGACGAGATCGACGCGGTGGGCCGTCAGCGCGGCACCGGACTGGGCGGCGGTCACGACGAGCGCGAGCAGACGCTCAACCAGATGCTGGTCGAGATGGACGGCTTCTCGGCCAACGAGGGCGTGATAGTGCTCGCGGCGACCAACCGCGCGGACGTGCTCGACCCGGCGCTGCTGCGTCCGGGCCGGTTCGACCGGCAGATAACGGTGTCCTATCCCGACGTAAAGGGCCGCGAGGAGATACTCAAGGTGCACGCGCGCAACAAGCCGCTGGACTCGTCGGTCGACCTGAAGGTGCTGGCCAAGCGCACGCCGTACTTCACCGGCGCTGATCTGGCCAATGTGCTCAACGAGGGCGCGATACTCGCGGCGCGCAAGCACAACACCGTGATCAACATGGACGACATCGAGGAGGCCATAACCCGCGTCAGCCTGGGCCCCGAAAAGAAGAGCAGCGTGGTCACCGAAAAGGACAAGAAGCTGGTCGCGTATCACGAGGCCGGCCACGCGATAGTCGCGTTCAACATACCCGAATGCGACCCGGTGCACGAGGTGTCGATCATACCGCGCGGCAATGGCGCGGGCGGCTACACAATGACGTTGCCCAGGGAGGACACGCACTATACCAACAAGGCGCATATCGACGCCGAGATAGCGATGTCGATGGGCGGGCGGTGCGCCGAAGAGCTGGTTATGGGCGACGCGTCGGCAGGCGCGACCAGCGACCTGAAGCACGCGACCGAGCTGGCGCGGCGCATGATAACCGAGTTCGGCATGTCGGACGCGCTGGGGCCGATGTACCTGGGCAGCGAACACGAGGTGTTCCTGGGCCGCGACTTCGCGCAGAACCGCATATACTCCGAAAAGGTCGCATCAATGGTCGACCAGGAGATGCGGCGCGTGCTCGATCAGGGCCATAAGCGCGCCAGCGACATACTGCGCGCCAACATAACCAAGCTGCATGCTCTGGCTGACAAGCTGATCGAAAAGGAAAAGATCGACGGGGCCGAGTTCGAGCGCATAATGCGCGAAACGCCCGAGCTGGGCGCGGGCGACGGTTCGCTGGACGGTTTTGCCAGCGGAGTGCCGGTCAAGCCCTCTCAAATCTAGTCGATATCGCGATATGCGCCCGCAGGCGGGGCCATGGCGGCCCGCCTGCCGGACGCGTATTGCTGTTTATATCATAAGTGCTGCTTTAAGTCCACAATGGAGGATCACCGGTATGGAGTTTTCACATAAGCTGGACGCCTATTCCAGCGGCGTGTTCACGCTGCTCAAGCAGGGCCGCGAGCGGCTGGCGGCGCGGGGCGTCGAGGTGATAGATCTGGGCGTGGGCACGCCCGACCTGCCGCCGGCACCGCACGTGATGCAGGCGCTGCGCGACGCGGCGGCCGACCCGGCCAACTACGTCTATGCGATCAACGACCGGCCGCAGCTGCTTGCGGCGGCGGCGGCGTGGTATCGCCGGCGGTTCGGCGTCACGCTGGATCCGGCGAACCAGATAGTGTCGCTTATGGGCTCGCAGGACGGGCTGGCGCACCTGCCGATGGCGCTGCTGGATCCGGGCGACACGGTGCTGGTGCCCGACCCGAGCTATCCGATATTCTCGATGGGGCCGTACCTGGCGGGCGCGCGGCTGGTGCATGTGCCGCAGCGGCGCGAGAACGGGTACATAATGGATCTGCGCGACATACCTGCGGCGGAGGCGCGCCGCGCCCGGCTCATGATAGTCAGCTATCCCAACAACCCCGTGGGCCGGCACGCGCCCGACTCGTTCTACCGCGAGCTGGTGGCGTTCGCGCGCGAGTATGACATCGCGGTCGTGCACGACAACGCGTACTGCGAGCTCAGGTTCGACGGGCTGGAGGTGGGCAGCTTCCTGGAGTATCCGGGCGCGATCGAGGTCGGCGTGGAGCTCAATTCGCTGAGCAAGACGTATTCCATGCCGGGCGTGCGCATGGGCTTTTGCCTGGGCAACGCGGACATCGTGGCGCGGCTGCGCGCGTTCAAGAGCCATATCGACTACGGCGCGTTCCTGCCGCTGCAGATCGCGGCCGAGGCGGCGCTGAACGGCCCGCAGGACTCGGTGGAGCTCACGCGGCGCACCTACGAGCGGCGGCGCGATGTGTTCTGCGATGGGCTGCGCGCCATGGGCTGGCCGGTCGATAAGCCGCAGGGCACGATGTTTGTGTGGGCGCGCATACCCGAGCGCTATGGCGACGACGACGCGCGGTTCTGCCTGGAGCTGATGGAGCGCTCGGGCGTGATAGTGGTGCCGGGTTCGAGCTTTGGCGAGATGGGGCGCGGACATGTGCGGGTCGCGCTGGTGCGCGACGAGGTCGCGCTCAGGCGCGCGGTGGAGCGCATACGGGACGCGGGCGTGGTATAGACCCGGCGGGCGATGGGAGGTGAAGCGCGATGAAGCTGGATCTGCACATCCATACGACGAGCTCGGATGGCACCGACGCGCCTGCGCAGATAGTCAGGCGCGCGCGCGCCAAGGGCTTTACAGCCATCGCGATTACCGATCACGACACGCTGGGCGGGCTGCGCGAGGCGCTTGACGCGGGCGCGCAGCAGGGGCTGCGCGTGATACCGGGCTGCGAGATATCGTCCGGCGGCGTAAGCGAGGTGCACGTGCTGGGGTACGGGCTCGTGCCCGGCTGCGGCATAGACGCGGCGCTGGCCGACATGCGCAATGAGCGCCAGGCGCGCATGGAGCGGATGCTGGCCAAGCTGGCCGCCGTGGGCATTTCGATTGACATGGAGCAGATAAAGAGCTACACGCGCGGCCCGGTCGGCCGGGCGCACCTGGCGCGCGCGCTATTGGAGGGCGGCTACGTCGCGTCGATCAAGGACGCGTTCAACCGCTATCTGGCGCCGGGCGCGGCGGCGTATGTGCCGCGGCGCAAGCTGGAGACGCGCAGCGCGATCGCCATGATACGCGACTGCGGCGGCGTGCCGGTCGTGGCCCATCCGGGGCGCGGCTGCGCGGACACGTTCTGGCTGGAGGAATGCCTGCGCGCGTGGAAGAAGAAGGGCCTGATGGGCGTCGAGGCGTACCATCCGGCGCACGGGCTGACGATGGCGCGGGCGCTGGACCGCATGGCGCGACGCAACGGGCTGCTGGTCACCGGCGGCAGCGACTATCACGGGGGACTCAAGGCGCAGAGCCTGGGCGACGGGCTCAGCGGCTGGCGCGGCATGGAGAGCGATTACCGCGCGCTGGAGGACGCGATAGCGGCCGCGCGGCGCTGATGTGCATACGGCCGGTAGCGCATGGCAAAACTATAGTGCGGCATGACCGCGGGTCGGCTCGCGCTATCCGCAAAGTCGGCAAATTCGCATGGAGGAATCGATATGACTTACTCTGATGAAAACATAACGACCCGGCAGGGTGAAGCGCCGGCGACCGGGGACGGCGTGAGGCTCAGGCGCAATCCGGCGCGGGCGGGCGCGGCGGAGGCAGACGCGCGCGCAGCGCGGGCGGATGCGGCGGACGAGTGCGCGGCCGAAGAGCAGGTGCCCAGCCGGCGCGCTCAGCGGCGCGCCCAGGAGCGCGCCGAGGCGGCCGAGGCGCGGCATAGCGAGGCCGAGTATGCCGACGCGGCGGAGGACGAATATGTCGACGTGCCGGACGACGAATATGCCGACGCGCCGGAGGATGAATATGCCGACGACCAGCCCGAGGAGAGCGCGGCGCGGCGCTGGCTGAGCCGCGGGCTGAGGCGGCTGACCCGCCGCCAGCCGGAGGCCGACGAATCCGAATACGACGAATACGCCGAGGGCGAGGACGAGCCTGATGCGCCGGCGCGCCGCCGCATGCCGCGCGGGCTGCACCGCCTGCGCCGGACGGAGCGATACGAGGACGAGGACGGCTATGAGGACGAGGACGGCGCGGAGGAGCCCGAGACGCCAACGCGCAAGCGGCTGTCGCGCAGTCCGCACCGGGCGGCCTGGAACGTCGAGGACTACGCCGAGGCCGAGGTAGAGGGCGACGAGGAGCCCGAGACGCCGACGCGCAGGCGGCTGTCGCGCAGCCCGCATCGGGCGATGCTCAATGGCGAGGACTATGCCGAGGCCGGGCCGGAGGAGGAGTACGAGGACGAGGCGTACGAGCCGGACGAGGACGAGACGCCGACGCGCAAACGGGCGAAGCGCGGCGCGCGCCACGACGCGCGCTACGCAGAAGCTGAGCCCGAATACGAGTATGAGTCATACGAGCCTGAACGGACGCCGCGCAAGGCGACCGGTCGGCGTGGGACGGCGCGCCATGATGAGTATGCCGAGCCTGTACGCGCGGGCAAGTCGGCCAGATCGGGCGGCGAGTATCGCGACCAGGACGAGGCGCATGCGCCGCGAAACCGGCTCATGGCGTGGCTCGAGTCGATGCGCATTATAGAGGAAGTGCCCGAGGACGAGTATGAGGGCGGATACGAGGGCGACGGCGAGTACGCACGAGAATCCGAATATGCGGAGCAGGCCGAGCACGAGCCTCGGCGGCGTTCCGCACCGCGCGAGGAGGAGCGCAGCGAGCGGCGCGTGCCAGTGCCTCAGGGCCGCCAGCGGCGCGGCGAGGCGGCGTATGGCGAGGCGCGCATGTATGCGGCCGATGCCGGCGAGGACGCCGACGAGCTGCCGCGTCTCACTCGCGCCAAATCGGCGCGGCACGGCGCGCATGAGCCGGTCGCTGACGATGCCATGCAGGCGACCGACAGTGCGGCGGCGCAGCCCGAGTCGGGTTCGGATGACGCGGTGATTGCCGAGCCTGCGGCCGTCGCCGGGGATGCGACCGTTGCGGCGGCCGAAAGCGCATCGGAGCCCGAAGTGGCGGCCGCGACCGAGTCGACCGAAGCGGCGGCACAGCCGGAAGCGGCGGATGAAGACTCCCCGGTGAGCCGGCGGGCGCGGCGCGCCCAGTCGAGCACGGCGGATGGCGCGGCCCAGGGCGATACGGCTGCGACGCAACCGGCCGCGGGAGTGGAGGATCGCGCGCTTGAGCAGCGCTACAAGGCGGCCGATCTGAACGGCAAGCGCGAGATACTGATGGGCTACTGGCGCGACGAGTTCCCCAAGCGCATGATAATACCGGTCAAGCCCGAGAAGCTGAGCGCGCTGAAGTCGATGGTGCGCAGCATACTGGACGCGTGCCCGGACGAGTACGCGCTGGTGGAGCGCTGGGACAAGATAGAGCAACTGCTTGAGCGCTATTCGTCGGCCGTGGTGGCCGAGTATGGCTACAAGAGCCTGCTCAGCACGGTGCAGGCCGAGGAGCAGCAGCGCATGTACGGCCGTCCCAAGGACGCCCAACCCGCAGGTGAAGCCGCGCCGGTCACGCCGCGCGCGGTCGCGAACCGGCCCGCGGCGGACGCATCCGGCGAGTCTGCTTCGGCCAGGCCGGCCGCGCCCGAGCGCAGGAGCGTGCCGCGCATGCCAGCGCAGCGGTCGGACGACGAGACGGACGACGACGTGGACGCGCGCGACGGCGAGTACATAGACGGCGAGTCCCGGCCCAAGCGCGATGTGCGGCGCGAGTACGAGGAGTACAACTTTGACGACACCTCGCGGCGCAGGGGCGTGTCCGGGCTGCTGGAGCGCGTGCACAGATCGGGCGGCGAGCATGCCGAAGGCGCGGGCGCGAAGGGCTGGCTGAAGCAGATATTCAGGCGCGGCGACGTACTGGACTATTCGTCCGACGAGCCCGAGGCGCGCGACGCCGGCGACGAGCTGGAGAGCGAGCGCATGGAGTCGCGGCGCGAGGAGCGCCGCCCGGCGGACGGCTATGCGGCGAAGTCCGGCTCCGAGCGCGATTACGCCCGCACGGATTACCGGCGTGGTGCGGATTCAGTCAGCGATGAGCGTCAGCGCAGCGCAACTCCGGCCCGCGATGAGTATAAGCGCACGGACTACCAGCGCAGCGCAGCGCCGGTGCGCGACGATTACGAGCGCACGGACTACCAGCGCAGCGCCACACCGGCCCGCGACGAATACGAGCGCACGGACTACCAGCGCAGCGCCACACCGGCCCGCGACGAGTACGGGCGCACTGACTACCAGCGCAGCGCAGCGCCGGCCCGCGATGAGTACGAGCGTACGGACTACCAGCGCAGCGCAGCGCCGGCGCGCGACGCCTACGCCCATGCGGATTACCAGCGCGAGGCACAGCCGTATGATCGCGGCGCAGGCGCGACCGACGACTACCGGCCGCCGCTGGATAGAAGCGTGTACGATCGCAATAACGCCGACTATTCCGAGGACAGGCCGGACTATTCGCAGGACTACGCGGACAACGACTACATGCCGGGCGTGCAGGACGATTACGCGCGCGGCGGCTATGCGCAGGGCGGCTACGCAGGCGACGGCTATGCGCGCGGCGGCTATTCGAGCGGTTACGCCGACGACGGTTATTCGCGCACGGCCAGCTACGACGCGTACAATGCGCGCCCCAACCCGGCCGGTGACGCGCGCCGCGAGTACGGCGAGCGCGAGTACCGCACCCGGCCGCAGTCCGGAGAGCGTATGCGCGGCGGCGAGGATGCAGAAGACCGCTGGCGAAGATGCACGCCCACAAAGGATGACCGCGGCGGGATGGGCGCGCCGCACGGAGACACTGATGACAAACGGAACTCTGCGCCGGCGGGGCGCGTCCGGCGGGGCGCGAGATGCCTGCTGGGTGCGCTGAGCGCGGTCGCGTTTGCGGCGGCGTATGCCGAGGGGGATGGCCCGGAGGACGCCCCGGACGGATCCGACGCGCCGGCTCGTGCGGGAGCGCGCAGGCACGCGCGGCTTGGACTGGGCGGGCGCATGCGCGGCTCGCGGCGCAGGTGGCTGCTGCTTGTGGGCGCGCTTGTGCTGCTGGCGGCGGCAATGGGCGTGGCGTATGGCCTGAGGGTGGTGTATGACGTAAGGCAGTACGACGGCGCGTTCTACGAGGGCGTATACCTGGACGGCATTGCGCTGGCGGGCATGACGCTCCCGGAGGCGGAACAGGCCGTGACCGCGGCGAATACAGCGCGCGTGGAGTCGATTACGCTCACGGTCAGCTATGGCGACGAGTCATACGAGCTGGACAGCGCCGGGCTGGGCGTGGAGCTGGATACGCGCGCCAAGCTCGACGAGCTGTGGAAGCTGGGCCGCGAGGGCGGCTATGCGCAGCGCCATCGGCAGATAACGCAGCTGCGCGAATCGGGCGTGAACGAATACACCAGCTTCAGCTACAGCCGCACGGCGCTGGACGAGTTCCTCAGCGGCATTAAGGCGGAGGTCGACCTGGCGCCGCGAGACGCGCAGATAGCCTTTCACCCCAACGCCGCCGACAAGTTCGACATAACGCCCAGCGCAGCGGGACGCGAGGTCGACATAAGCGCGCTGAGCGCCGATGCGCGCGCGGCGCTGGCCGAGGGCGGCGGCGAGGTGGAGCTCGCGCCCCGGCGGCTGGAGCCGGGCTTTACGACCGACGAGGCGCGCGCGTGCACGGTAAAGCTGGTGACGTACAGCACCCAGATACGCTCGAGCAATTCGGCGCGCACGTCCAACATCAAGCTGGCGCTGGGGTTTTACAATGGGCTCACGGTGCAGCCGGGCGAGCAGGTCGACTTCAACAAGCTCGTAGGCAATCGCACCGAGGCGCGCGGGTTCAAGCCGGCGCCCGAGTACTCAAACGGCGAGATCGTCGAGGGCATTGGCGGCGGCGTGTGCCAGGCGTCGACGACGCTGTACGGGGCGCTGCTGCGCGCAGGCATGCGCATAGACGAGCGCTATAATCACTCTATGACGGTGGGCTACGTGCCGCTGTCGCAGGACGCGGCGGTGGTCTATCCAGGCAAGTCGCTGACGTTTACCAATACCACCGGATATCCGGCGTTCTTTGTGACCAGCGTCACCTCTGAAAAGGCGACGGTCACGATATACGGCTACGACGTGTACCCTGGCCGGAGCGTGTCGATAGTCAGTGAGACGCTCTCGGTCGACAAGGCTCAGGTGAACACATATGCCGATCCGAACTACCAGTACACCACTGAACCGGGCCAGGAGGTCATGGTCACCACGCCCAGCGACGGCATGACCAGCCGCGCCTATCGCGTGCTGACCGACGACGCGACCGGCAAGGAGGTAAGCCGCGAGTCGCTGGGCAAGGATACCTATCGCCGGCGCGACGGGGTCATGTATCGGGGCGGCCAGTAGCGCGATTCAGGCCGGGCGGCGCGTTCGCCCGGCGACATTGCCACACGAGATGAAGGGGGAATAGTTATGTTTGGTGATGCCAATATAGCGATATTTGCCGGCAGGGGCGGCAAGGCGTTCGCGGAGCGGATGTGTTCATACATGGGCCGGCCGCTGGGCGAGAGCGAGGTGATCCGCTTCTCGGAGGGCACCAGCTTTGTGCGGTTCCAGAAGTCGGTGCGCGACCGGGACGTGTACCTGGTGCAGCCGATGGCGCTCAGCCCCAACGACCAGTTCGTGGAGATGCTGTTCTGGCTGGACGCGTTCAAGCGCTCCAGCGCGGCGTCGGTCACGGTTATCATGCCGTATTTCGCCTACGCCAAGGGCGATAAGAAGGATGAGCCGCGCGTGTCGATACGCGGCCGCGTGTGCGCGGACTGCATCGAGATGGCCGGCGCGGATCGCATAATGGTCATGGATCTGCATTCCCCGCAGGTAATGGGCTTCTTCACGCGGCCGATGGATCACATGTACGCGCTGCCGCTGCTGTGCGAGACGTTCCGGCGCATGGACATACCGCTTGAGGAGACCGTGGTGGTGTCGCCGGACGCGGGCTTTGCCAAGCAGGCGCGCCGCTATGGCGCCAAACTCGGGCTGCCGGTGGCGATAGGCGACAAGCGCCGCGTCGCGCACGACGAAAACGCCGAGGTGCTCGAGATTATAGGCGACGTAAAGGATCGCAACGCGCTGATTGTGGACGACTTCACGATATCGGCAGGCACGCTGTGTAACCTGGCGCGCCAGCTCAAGTCGCGCGGCGTGCGCCGCATATTCGCGATGCTCAGCCACAACATTATCTCGCCCGAGGGCGTCGAGCGCATCAACAAGTCCGACATAGAGTTCGTGCTGTCCACCGATACCGTCGATAACCCCAACATCAAGGGCCAGCCCAAGTTCAAGACCGTCTCGGTCGCGCCGCTGTTCGCCGAGACGATCATTCGCTACTATAACTACGACTCGATCAGCCCGCTGTTTACCTCGGTGCCCGAGAGCCTCATGCCGTATACGATCATACCCTGAACACGCGGCAAAATCGGACAGATACTGCGAAAGTATTACAAAACTATTGCCTTCTGCGACAAAACATGGTATAATGTGCTTAGGACGCAAGAACCGGGTGCGCGGCGCAATGGCGTCGCGCGCTTTTGATCGCGGGAGGAGGGATGCCTATGCGCATGCGGATCGCAAGACTGGCCCTCGCTGCGGCGCTGGTGTGCGCGATAGCGCTGGTGCCGGTGGCCTCGTCGACCGAGGACAACGAGACGGCGCAGCTGGCGCGCGCGCTGCACGCGCTGGCGGGCGGCGAGGAGTACGGCACGCTGCTGGCTGTGGGCAGCGTAATGCTCAACCGCGTGGGCAATCCGGCGTTTGGCGAGACGCTCGAGGGCGTGCTGGCGCAGACCGGCGCGCTGGCGGGCGGCGAATGCGACGCCGAGTCGCTGCGCGCGGCGCGGGAGCTGCTGGGCGGCGCGCGGGCGCTGCCGGGCGAGGTGCTGTACCTCAAGCGCGAGGACGCCGGCGGCTGCTGGAGCTCGGACGGCTTTTACAAGCAACTTGGCAGCTTCCAGTTCTTCACGCACACCTGACCCGCGGCGCGGCGCCCCCTCCGGACGGAGGGGGCGCTTGACTATGCCGGCGCAGGCGCGTTTGGGCCGGCTGCGCGGCAAAATTTGCCCGCGTTGCAGGAATCCGGTCGTGCCGGCGCGAAATACTACCCATGCGACGCCGCACGACGCGCCGCTGAGTTACGGAGGTGACGTATATGAACGAACTGCGCGAGAGGATACGCGCCGCGCGCTACCCGGCCGCGCTGACCGGCGCGGGCATATCCGCGCCCAGCGGCATACCGACGTTCCAGGGCAGCTACCGCGGCAAGCCGCTGCGCACCTACCTGACGCGCGACTACATGCGCGCGCACCCGCTTGAGTTCTTCGACCTGTACTGCGAGATGGTGGGCTGGTGTCAGAAGTCGCCCAACGCGGCGCACTACGCGCTCAGCGAGCTCAATGTGCGCGTGATAACCCAAAACATAGACGGGCTGCACGCGCGTGCCGGCAGCACCGACGCGCTGGAGATGCACGGCTCGCTCCGGTTCGTGCTGTGCCCCCGGTGCGGCTGGCAGCAGGATTCGGCCGAGTTCGCGCGGCGGTTCCGCGCGGCGCAGGGCGATGAGCAGGCGCGCGCCGTGCTGCGCTGCCCCGAGTGCGGCGCGCGCATAGACACCGACGTGGTGCTGTATTCGGACGCGGTGCGCCATCTGGATGAGGCCGTGGACATAGCCCAGCGCAGCGACCTGTTCCTGGTCATAGGCACCTCGCTGGTCACATATCCCGCCGCTGAGCTGCCCAACATAGCGCGCCAGTCGGGCGCGCAGATAGTCATGATAAACGACGACTGCATCGCCGCGTTCCGCGATGACTGACGCGCGGCGCGATTACGGCCGGGAGGAGGTGTAAGCGTGCCCAATACGCATCTGGTTGACTTTCACGGCGCGTGCTTCAACATATCGCAGTATCCGGTGCTCAAGTGCGTGGGCATGCTGTCGGACGAGGACAGCTGGTGCGCGCCGGTGCACTGCCATGAGGACGTGGCCGAGGTGATATTCGTCATGTCGGGCGAGGGCAGCGTGCAGATTGAAGGCCGCAACTATCCGCTGCGCGCGGGTTCGCTGGCGCTGTACAACCCGGGCGTGTATCACCAGGAGAACTGGCAGGCGTCGCGGCGCGGGCCGGAGCTGTTCCACATGAAGTTCGGCGAGTTCCAGCTGGGCGGCATGCCGGCAAATCAGATACTGCCCGACGAGCACGAGCCGGTGCTGGACGCGGGCGTGTACGCGCCGCTGCTGGAGCAGCTGTTCCGCACCATGTTCGACGAGTGCTCGCGGCGCAGCGTGGGCTATGAGCAGCTGTGCCACAACCTGCTGGAGAGCGCGCTGATAGTGATACTCAGGCTTATGAACATGCGCAGCGCCGCAGGCGAATCGCCGCGCCCGTTCGACGAGATACCCGGCGACTCGCTGGCGCTCCGGGCCAAGATGTACATAGAGGACAACTACATGCGCAAGGTGTCGATGCGCGACATAGCCGACGAGCTGCACATAAGCTATTACCACCTGTCCCACGTGTTCAAGCAGGAGCTCAACCTCTCGCCGCAGGACTACCTGATATCGTATCGCATGAACGAGGCGTGCCGGCTGCTCACGTCGACCAAGCTGCCGATAGCGCAGATCGCGGCGCGCGTGGGCTACGCGAACCAGTCGCACTTCAACGTGCAGTTCAAGACGATTAAGGGCATATCGCCGGGCCAGTACCGGCGCGTGTACACCGACGGGGGCGAGTTTGGCGCGCCGCAGGCGTGAGCGCGCGGGTATGAGCGCATGGAGGTGAGGAGGGCGTGCCGGATTCGTCGGCGACCAAGCGCGCGCTGGCTGACGCGATAAAGGAGCTCATGCGCGAAAAGCCGCTGGTCAAGATAAGCATAGCGGACATCGTCGGGCGCTGCGGCATGAACCGGCAGAGCTTTTACTATCACTTCCGCGACAAGTACGATCTGGTCAACTGGATATTCTACACCGAGCTGATAACCGAGCTCAAGCGCGCGCCGGGCGCCAGCGAATGGGACGAGCTGGGCGGCATACTGGACTACCTGTATGCCAACCGCCAGTTCTACATAAACGCGCTGCGCTTCACCGGTCAGAACTCGTTTTATGAGTACTTCGGCGAGGTGGTGTACCAGATACTGCAGGTGGCGTTCGCGGCGACTTTCGAGGACACGGATCAGAGCGAGTTCAACGCGATGTTCTATGCCGATGCGCTGCGCGCGTGCATCTGCCGGTGGCTGACCGGCGGCGCGCGCCTGGAGCCCGAGGCACTGCTGAGCAAGATACGCGGCGCGCTGGACGTGGACGTGCGCCAGGCGGAGCGCGATCGGTTCCTACAGGGCGCGCAGAGCGCGGCGCAGGAGTTGCCGTGGACATAGGCTGCGGCGCCGTTTGGTGAGCGGCGTGCGCAGGGCGCAGCCGGCCGGCGACGGGGTGCGGCGCGCGAAGGTTGATGCGCGCCATTGCCATCGATGCTTGCGCGTTGCATGGCATGCGCCAGTCCGGATGAGCGATTACATGATATGCGCTTGAGTGCGGTAATGCTGCGCTTTGACGGCGCAGGCTCGCATATGCCTGGCGCATTTGCGCCGAGCGTCGGCACGATCGTTTGGAGGTATTGCCGGCGCAAACATGTGCATGCAAATCCGCCTGTCAACAGAGCCGTTGCCGCCGCGCGGCGTGTTTCAATATTCAGTTTTGAATCTGCGCATGGGCAGTAACGGAAGCTGCCGTAATCGCAAGAGGCGTCGTCCGGCAACTGAAACAGACTGGCTTTCGCAGCTGCATGTCTAGTTGCACTGTCAAAACACGGATTGCTCTGCCGCAAGATCAATGCGGCGCGACAAGTCAAATATCAAAGCGCCTGCAGGCGGCGCGTCCGCTGACGGCTGAGAACGGGCGCGGCGGCACGACGCTTTGCGCGGAATGAGCGTTTGCAGATTGCAGCGCACCGGCGTCTACGGCGCGGCATGCGCGTTATCGCCTGCGCAGATTGGCGCAACGCTTATTTACCCCAATGTATTAAGCCGCCAACTCACATCAAACTCAATATGCCAAGCCTAACAATCGCAGAATGTAAATGTATGCGACGCGGCGATCCGAAGGCCGCCCCCGCGCATTCGCAAATCCCCATGCACAGGCGGCGGGCATGCAAGCGCGCGACCAGCCGCAATCAAATCACAGTGCCAGCCCGGACGGGTCAATGCGCGCCGCCCAGATCTGCGCAAGTGCATTCGCATGGCACGCTCATTCACGCGCGCTTCGCCGCAATCGCGGCCAGCGCCTGCGCAAGCGTGCAGTCGCGCAGGTTGAGCGCGCTTTCATCGGCCCAGGGCCTATCGTATACCGCGCCGTCGGGCCCGATCTCCACATAGCACTCGCGCGCGGCGATCACTTGGTCTATGTACTCCATATCGCCATACATGTCAACTGTGAACGCGGCGTGCGTGGGCGCGAGCCGCTCGCGCGCGACGTAGCCCTGCATCGCGCGTCGGCAGCCCTCGGAACAGCGCGCGCCGCGCAGCAGCAGCGCAAAGTGCCCGCCCGCTCGCTCAACGGCGCTGAGCAGCTCGCCGTCGAGCGCCTCGAACGCGTTCGTGTCGTCGTATTCGAGCGACAGGCCGTACATCAGCCGCGCCTCGCGCAGCGCTGCGGTCGCGCGTATGTCGGCGCGATCGACGCACACGAGCGTGTTGCGCTGCGCGCGCGTCAGCTGCGCCAGCTCGCGCGTGACCGCCTCGCCCTCCGGCATCAGCATGAACGCGCAGTCGCGGAACCCGCCGAACAGCGCCACGATCGCTTCTATGTAGTCCCGCCCGCCGCGCAGCCTGAACCAGAAGCTGTGCGCGCCCAGCGCGCGGGCCTGCTCGAGCGCGCGCTGTACCTCGCGCGGGCTCAGCGCGTCGGCGCGCGCGCCGTCCAGCCGGAACACCGGGCTCCACGGCACGCGTATGTCGCGCGCCGAGATAATGTCGCGTATCGCGCGCACCCCGAGCGACCAGCTGAAGTAGCCCAGGTTTATGCCTACCGTCTTGAGCACCTCCATGTCCACGCCGGCCAGCGCGCGCTCCACCAGGCGCATGTACGGACAGCGCCGGCTGCCCAACAGCCGCCGCGCGGTTTGAAAGAAGTCGCGCTGGCGGCGCGTGCGCGCAAAGTAGCCGCCCAGGTCGAGCAGGTTGCGCATGCCGCGCATCGGATCGACCTGGAGCCAAGCCAGGCCGCTCTCGACGGCGGCGCGCACCGCAGCGAAGTTGATGCTGCGCTCCCAATTGCCGTAAGTCATATATAAGGCCCCCATTTCAACCTGACTATATCACACAACACCGCGCGGGGTAAATAGACAGTTTCGCAGTTTGTATAAAACCCGGTGTATCGCGGGGAACATAGTCAGGTGAATGCGCCGGGCGTCATTTTGGCGCGCCAGTCGGGGTATTGAGGCGCGATATCGGACAATTGGAGCGATTTGGCTATGCACGGCGGGGCGCTTATAGTATAATACGCTTATAAAGGCGGCATATCAACATGGATATTGGGAGGGACATCAGGTGACGGAACATGGCACAAGGCTGGACTCGCTGCTTGAGCAGCTGGGCGCCGACGCCGAATCGGGACTGAGCGGCGCCACGGCACAGGCGCGCCTGACCCAGTTTGGCCCCAACCGGCTCGGCGAGGGCCATCGCAAGTCCAATCTAAGTCGATTTATCGATCAGTTCAAGGACGCGATGATTATCATACTGCTGCTGGCGGCGCTGGTGTCGTTCATTATCGCGCTCAATGGCCACGACGCGATGGAGTTCATCGAGCCGGGGCTGATAGTGCTGATAGTGGTGCTGAACGCGCTGATGGGCATGATACAGGAGTCCAAGGCCGAGAAGTCGCTCGAGGCGCTGCGCCAGATGTCGGCGCCGCACGCGCGCGTGGTGCGCGACGGCCGCGAGCAGGTGATAGACGCGCAGCAGGTCGTGCCGGGCGACATACTGCTGCTGGAGGCGGGCGACTTCGTGCCCGCGGACGCGCGGCTGATACAGGCCGCCAGCCTGAAGTCCGAGGAATCGGCGCTGACCGGCGAGTCGGTGCCGGTCGAAAAGCGCGCCGACGCCGAGATCGCCGACGACGCGCCGCTGGGCGACCGGCTCAACATGGTGTACTCGGGCTGCTCGATTACCTACGGCCGGGCGCGCGCGGTGGTCACTCAGACCGGCATGAACACGCAGATGGGCCGCATCGCGGGCATGCTCAGCCAGCAGGAGGAGGGCCTGACGCCGCTGCAGCAGCGGCTGGCTGACCTGGGCAAGCTGCTGGGCATAGTGGCGCTGGCGACCTGCGTCGTGATATTCGCGATAGGCCTAATCGACGGCATACCGCTGATGGAGATATTCATGACGGCGGTGTCGCTGGCGGTCAGCGCGATACCCGAGGGGCTGCCGGCGATAGTCACGGTCGTGCTGTCGATGGGCGTGCAGCAGATGGTCAGGCACAACGCGATAATACGCCGGCTGCCGGCGGTCGAGACGCTGGGCTCGGCGTCGGTCATATGCTCGGACAAGACCGGCACGCTGACGCAGAACCGCATGACGCTGATGCGCGTGTACTCGGCGCGCACCGACCAGGAGTACCCGGCCGACGCTCCGCTTGAGGGCGAAGCGCTGGACGTGGTGCGGCTGATGGCGCTGTGCTGCGACGGCGCGGTGGAGTTTGACGGCGAGCGCGTAACGCACATAGGCGACCCGACCGAGACCGCGATAGTGTACGCGGCGCACATGAGCGGCCAGACCCGAACCGAGCTGGCGCAGCGCTATCCGCGCGTGGCCGAGCTGCCGTTCGACTCGGAGCGCAAGCTGATGACGACGGTGTGCCGGTTTGGAGAGGGCGATTACCTGGTCATAGTCAAGGGCGCGCTGGACATGCTGACGCAGCGCTGCGCGGCGGGCGAAACTAACCGCGCGCGGCTGGAGCGCGCCGAGGCGGAGGCGGCGCGGCTGGGCGAGCAGGCGCTGCGCGTGCTGGCGCTGGGCGTCAGGCGCATGGAGCGCGCGCCGGGCGAGGATGAGCTGACCAGCGAGGCGCTGGAGCGCGAGCTGGAGTTCGTGGGGCTGGTGGGAATGATCGACCCGCCGCGCGAGGAGGCGCGCCAGGCGGTGGCGGTGTGCCGCGAGGCGGGCATACGCCCGGTCATGATAACCGGCGACCACGTGGTCACGGCCAGCGCCATAGCGCGCGCGATAGGCATAATACCGGCGCAGCCCGACGGCCACGGCAACCGCGCGATAACCGGCGCCGAGCTGCAGGCGATGAGCGAGCCGCAGCTGGATGCGCAGGTCGAGGACATATCGGTATACGCGCGCGTGTCGCCCGAGGACAAGATACGCATAGTCAAGGCGTGGCAGCGGCGCGGCCAGGTGGTGGCGATGACCGGCGACGGCGTAAACGACGCGCCCGCGCTCAAGGCGGCCGACATAGGCTGCGCGATGGGCATAACCGGCACCGACGTGGCCAAGGGCGCGGCCGACATGACGCTGACCGACGACAACTTCGCCACGATAGTCGAGGCGGTGCGGCAGGGACGCGGCATATACGCGAACATACGCAAGTGCGTGGGCTTCCTGCTGGGCACCAACATAGGCGAGCTGCTGAGCGTGTTCGTGTCGATGCTGATATTCAGGGTGTCGCCGTTCCTGTCGATGCAGCTGCTCTGGATAAACCTGGTCACGGACAGCCTGCCCGCGATAGCGCTGGGCATGGAGCCGATAGAGGACGGCGTGATGAAGCAGCAGCCCAAGCGCAAGGACGAGGGCATATTCGCGGGCGGCCTGGGCTGGCAGGTAGCGCTGCAGGGCGTGATGTTCGGCGGGCTGGCGCTGGCGGGCTTTGCGCTGGGCCGGGCGCTGAGCGGCACGCTGGAGGGCGGGCGCACGCTGGCGTTCATGGTGATGGCGCTCACGCAGGTATTCCACGCGTTCAACATGCGCTCAGGCCGGTCGCTGTTTGCGATAGGGCCGTTCACCAACCGGTACCTGAACGGTGCGGCGCTGATATCGCTGGCGATGGTGGCGCTGGTGCTGTTTGTGCCGCCGATAGCCATGGCGTTCGGCATGACGATGCTCGCGCCGATACACTATCTGTGGGGGCTGCTGCTGGCGCTGTTGCCTATACCGGTGCTGGAAGTGGTAAAGGCGCTGGGGCTGGTGCGGCATCATCGGTAAGCGGCGCAGTTGGGCGGCCTGGGCGAGAGGCTTTGCAGGACGTGGCGATGGTAAGGCGACTGCCTTCAGGGCGATGCGCCTGCAGTATGCCGGCGCGGCTGTCGCTGCGCGAGGCGATTGCGTGCCGCGTTGAGCGCAGGCGGCGGTTAATTGGTTAAGTGCTCGCTGATATCATTATCGACGTATATAAGCGCCGCCGTGTCCGGATGAGGACATGGCGGCGCTTCAACATATTGACGCGGCAATCCGCATTTAGTTAAATGCAAAGGCGACTGCATTCAAGGCAATGTACCTGACATATGCCTGCGCGGTAGTTGCTGTGCAGGTTGATTGCTTGTGGTGCTGAGCGTAGGCAGCAGTCAATTAGCTAAACGTTCAATTGAAACCATTATGGATTCATACAAGCGTCGCCGTACTCGGACGAGAACGTGGCGACGCTTCAGTATGTTGACGCGGAAATCCGCATGCAGTTAATGCAAAGGTGACCGCATTCAAGGCAATGTACCTGCGATATGCTAGCGCGGTAGTTGCTGTGCAGATTGATCGATTGCGGTGATGAACGTAGGAAGCAGTCAATTGCCCAAACGCTCAGCTAAACCATTAACGACGCATAAGCGCTGCCGTATCCAAATGATGACACGGCAGCGCTTCAACATATTGACGCAGCAATCCGAAAGCAGATATTCACATGCGGTATGCGCTCGTGATGGCAGGGCAAATACGTCTCGAACTGCTGAACACTGGCGCAAGCGCAGCTAGTCCCTTCTCTGTGCACAAGCACCGACACCAGGCTTGCAAAGGTTCAGACTGCCCAACATACAAAGCTTAATCGACACTCCAAAGCGCTGTTGCACCCCACACAAGGCGCGTCGGCTCGAACGGATACCCGCCCCAGGTCAGCGCACAGGATCAGGCCGAACATCCAGACTGCCAAACCCGCAAGCACCGCCCGGGCCATAGCTTCACTCCCGCCCGGCGCCCGCATACGCGGCCAGCGCGGCCCCGCTGTGCACGCGCCCGTGCAGCGCCCGGCCCGCGCGTCCGGCGCGCGCTATCTCGGCGGGCGGCATGCCCACTATCAGTATGTCGCGGTCGATCGTCGCGGCGTATATGCGTTCCATGTCGTTGAGCTCGGGCTGCGACATGTTGATGCAGCTAAGCCCCGGCAGCTCGCACGCGGCGGCTATGTAGTGGTCGCCGCGCCCGCAGAAGTGCATGCCGCCGCCCAGCGCCTCGAATATGCGCGCGTCATAGGGCTGTGCGAACTCGCGGTACATGCGCTCGGACAGGTTGACTATCGCGTCGTTGCGCAGCATCGTGTGACCGCGGTGCATCAGTCCCCACTCGATCGAGTGCTCGGCGTCGTAGGGCGGGCAGAGCGCCTGCCAGCGCCGCGTGTAGTCCAGGTACAGCTCGGTCATGAAGTCGAGCGCGGCGTGCACCAGCTCGGGCTCGTCGTACAGCGCCAGGTACAGCCCGCTGCCGGCCAGCATGTCCACCAGCGCGAACGGCCCCTGCAAGTCGGGGTTGTACGCGTGCACATGGCGCGCTATGTTGGGATAGTCGCGCACCAGCTCGTTCCAGCGCGCGCCGAACTCGAACACGCGCGGCGACAGCCCCCGCTCATAGTCGATGCGCCGCGCGTCGACCATTGCGCGCAGCGCGTCCACGCCCCCGGGCAGCGGCCGCGCGCCGGGCAGCATGCCGGCCTCATCGCTCAGGTACAACAGCTCCGCGCCGAACATCGTGGGTATGATGCCGGTGCCGTAGTTGGCGCGCACCGACAGCATCAGCCCGCCGCCTGCCGCCAGCTCGTCGGACGCGCCCTTGAGCTGCAGGTACAGCATGAGGTTCATGTCGTCCAGCGCGGCGTTGAGCGGCGCGTCGGGCCACTCGATGCGCGGCGGCGCGGGCGGGCGGCGCGGCGAGAAGAACGCGTCGCCGCAGCCCAGATCGCAGAACGCGCGCCAGGCGTCCGCCAGCCCGGCTTCGACCCGGGGCGATATGCGCGCCTCCAGGTCGTCCAGATAGCGCTTCAGCTCGATCACAGCCACACCTCCTGACCCAATTGGCTGGACAGGCGCGCGGCGTCAAGTATGCGCGAGAGCGTCAGCGCGCCGTCGGTCGTGGCGAAGTAGTCGCCCTCGCCGCGCAGCGCGCGTGCTATGATGGGGTAGATCTCGTACTCGTCGCCAAAGCGGTTGCCGGTTGTGCTCTGGGTGTAGCAGGTCTGCGTCACTTCGCTGCGGTACGAGTTGGCGTCCACGGCGTCGGGTAGCGCCACGCGGTGCACGGTCATGCGGTCGCCGTATACGTATATCGTGCCGCGGTCGCCCTGCAGCACCCAGGTTGGGTAGTCGCCCGCGGCGATCAGGTACTCGGACACCACCGTCACGCCGTCCTCGGTGTGGCAGATCACGCGCAGGTTGTCCTCCACGTCGCCGGGGTTGATTATCTGGCGCAGGTTGCCGTATACGCGCTTTACCGGCGCGCCGGTCAGCTGCAGCGGCTGATCGATCAGATGGGGCCCCCAGTTGAGCAGGTAGCCGCCGCCGCAGCGGCTGAGCGTCTGCCAGTCGCGCCGCAGGCCGAAAGTGCACTCGCTGCGCCGTATCTCGAATACGCGGCCGATCTCGCCGCGCGCCACGACCTGGCGTATCGCGCGCAGGTCGGCGCCGCAGCGCGCGGGCAGCCAGGGCAGGAGCCTGTGCCCGCTGGCCTCGCTTGCGGCGATCATGCGCTGGGCGTCGAACGCGTTGGTCGCCCAGGGCTTGGTCACCAGCACGTCGGAGCCGGCCATCAGGCAGTCGATCGCCATCTGCGCGTGCTGATGTGAGCGGGTCACGATTACCGTGAACTCGGGCCGCGCCTGCGCCAGCATGGCGTGGTAGTCGTCGTAGACCGGGCAGTTGAACCGGGCGTTCGCGCGGGCGCGGGCGTCGGGGTCGATGTCGCACACGGCGACCACTTCGAAATCGTCAAAGCGCTCCAGCGGCCCGGCGTGCATGGTGCTGCCGTTGCGGCCGTAGCCGAGTATGGCTGTGCGGATCATGTGCATCGCTCCTTTTCGATATAGTGCGGCGCGGACTCAGCGGTATTCTATGCCCAGCCGCGCAAGCAGCCCGGTCAGCGCGGCGTGGGCGCGGCGGAACAGCTCGCCGCCGGTGAAGCCGCGATACTGCCCGGCCTGGGCCAGGTGCGGCTCGAGCGTGAGGAACATGTCGCGGTCGGCGAACTCGGGCAGTATCAGTTCGAGCTGGGCGTCGCCTTCGCCGGCGGGCACTATGGTGTTGTCGGCGCGGCGCGAATCCTTTATGTGCATATAGCGAACAAACGGGCGTATGTTGGCCAGGCTTTGGTCAAACGGCGCTTCGCCGGCCGCCACGAAGTTGGAGGGATCGAACGCGGCGTTGAAGTTGGGCAGTCCCACGCCGTCGAGCAGGTCGCGGCAGCGCGCGCTGGTCTGGCCATAGATGCCGGCCTCGTTCTCATGCAGCAGTTCGACACCGTCGCGCGCGGCGAGGCGCGCCATGGCGCTCAACCGGTGCAGCACCTCGGCGCGCTCGGCGTCGAGCCGGTCCTCGGGCATGTAGAACGAGAACACGCGCACGCGCGGGCAGTCGAGGCGGCGCGCTATCTCAAGCGCGCGCTGTGTCTGGCTCAGGTACGCTTCGGAGCGGTCGGATATCGGCGTCTTGCCGACCGGCGAGCCTATCGACGACACCGTGATGCGGCGCCGCGCAAGCTCGCGGGCGATCTGATCCAGGCGCGCGTCGCTCAGCTCGAGCACGTTCACGTCGTCGACCGAGCGCAGCGACAGGTGGCGTATGCCCAGTTGTTCCATAAGCTCCAGCTGTTCGTCCAGCCGGGGCGAGATCTCATCGGCAAAACAGCTCAGCGCGTACATACTTCCTCCTCATATCGGCGCATCGTTGCGAGCTCGCGCGCGAGGTAGTCGGGCTCGTCCCAGCCGATCCACTCGCCGCTCATGTAGCCGGCGTAACCCGCGTCCATCAGCGCGCGCAGCGCCTCGCGGTGATCGATCACGCTGTCGGCGATGGGCCGGAACTCGAGTTTGCCGTGGGCGCGGGTACCGCCGTGCATGTGCACGTGCGCGATGTGCGGGCGCAGCAGCCCGAACGCGTCGCGTATGGAGGCATGGGCAGTCAGCACCGGGTGCATTATGTCCCAGTTGACGCCGGCGTGCGCGCCCCGGCACAGCTGCATCACGGCGGCCACGTGCGCGGGCTCGCACCAGTCGTCGTGGGTCTCCAGGCACAGCCGTACGTCGGCGTCGCCGAGCTGATCCGAGAGCGCGTCGAGCGCGCAAGCGACCTGCTCGATCGCGGCGGCGCGGGTCATGCCCTCGTCGATCGGCCCGCCGAACAGCCGCAGCCGGGGTATGCCCAGCTCGACGCAGATGTCGGCGGCGCGGCGCGCGGCTTCAATGTTGTCCGCGAGGCGCGCGCGCCCGGCCAGCTGCACCGACGTGGCCAGGCAGCACAGCGCGACGCCGCTGTCCCGGGCGATTGCGCGGGTGACGACGCGCGCGGTGGGGGACATGTTGAGCTCGATGCCGTGGCGGTGACCGGAGTCTATGCGCGGCTCGAATCCGTCATAGCCCAGCCGGCGCGCGAGCGCGAGCGCGGAGCGCAGATCAAGCTCGGGACAGGAAAAGCTCATGAATGAGTACCGCAAAACAAGCACCTCCTTGATTCGGCAATGCTGTGCGAATGGTTCCATACACAGATTGTACCACCGCGTGGGCGCAAAATACAGCGCCCGATTGACAAAAAGTTTAAGTTTATTGACAACCGACGGCGGGCGGGGCGCAGCAGGGCAGGGAGTCGCGGCCGGCAAGTCGATGCGCCCCTGACGGCGCGCGCAGCTGCGACGATTGTGCGCCGCTCGATACAAAACAGCTCCTGCAGGCCATCTCCCACGAGAGCACAGACCATTGACAAACCCCGACGACCGGACAATGGCTTTATTCCAAACGACATTTTGAAACGCCTTATGAGCAATGTTGCAAAACTGGCTTGATATAGGCAGTATTCTACTTTTATTTGCATACTTACCGTCTGCTTTGCGCGCTTGGTAAAGCAGACCGTGTGTGGCATACTTTGCCAATAGAAAGAGCTCCCGCAGGCCACCGCCCACGGGAGCAGAGACTACTGACAAACCACGACGGCTGGACAATGGCTTTATTCCAAACGACATTTTGAAACGCCTTATGAGCAATGTTGCAAAACTGGCTTG
>CAWVGT010000178.1:0-6442 GCA_963928645.1 Candidatus Fimadaptatus sp. | reverse complement strand
CCCTCGCGGCATGCGTCGGTTCAGACCGTCGACAAAGCCCTGACCGCCGCATGCCGCGAGTTCTCTAAACCCGATTCGATTATGCGTGCATTATATGCAGAATCAGACCATGACATTGCGACCGGCACTGAGCCGTCTGTGAGTGAACTGCTTGGCCAATGCTGTGAGCCAAGTGGCAAGCGTTAGCACAGACCGCTGACAAAGCCCGGCGGCTGGACAGCCAATTTTACTTTAAATAATACTGGATACATCCTGCTGCCGACTTGGCAAAATCGATCTGATACAGGCGATACTCCGCTTGAATTTGCATGTTTCCCAGCTACTGTTGCAGATTTGGCCAATCAGAGTGTGTACGGCATGCTTTGTCAATAGACTGAGCCACCGCGGCAAGCCTGGGCAAACGCTATTGTGAACTGAACTTTCAACGCGCAGATTGCTCTGGCAATGGCCAAAGGCGCTCGGCAGGCCCTGACGTTTGCCCGAGCGCTATACGTGAATAGAGCGTTATTCACCTCTGCCAGCATGCCAGCGCGTCAGCAGGCGCGCCATCGCGAACCGCAAAACTGCATCAGCGCACGGCGTCGCGCAGCAAAAAAGCAGGACGCCCAAAGCCGTCCTGCAATATCAACCAGATACCCATCTCCGCGGTCAGCCGCTCATCAGCGCTACTTGCGCCGCGCCTCATAGGAACGCGTGGCGGAGGAATACCGATCCGGCCGCCGCTCGACCTCCGCGTCGTTTAAGCGCGCTTTGTATTGCGCGCCATACTGCGACCCGCCCGCGGTGTTGCGCCAGGTGCCGTACCGCGGGTCGTCCTCGTCGGCGCGCCGGTAATCGCGCTGCGCGCCCGGGCGCTGGGATATGTGCTCCACGCCGCTCTCAGCGGCGGCGCGGCGCTCGCTGGCGGCCAGCCGCTCGCGGTAGGACATGGTGCGCCCGTCGCGGCCGGCGGGGTAGTACGCGTGGGACAGCCGCGGGTCGCGCGGCGCGGCGTTGCGCCAGCCGGGCGCCATGGCGCGGGATTCGCGGCGCGCGCTTCCGCCGCTGCGCTGCGCGGCGCGCCAGCCGAGCCGCAGGAACTGCACGCATATCGCCATCACGCAGGTGTACAGCCCCAGCATGGCGTAGTTGTGCAGCGGGTTCTGGCTGTCGTCGAGCCTGAACTCCTCCGCGACGCACAGCCCGATCATGGCCAGCGCCACCGCCAGCGCGCCATACCCGCCCGGCGCGCCGCGCCCTGCGCGCAGATAGCCGCGCAGGAAGGTCAGTATCACCGCAAGCGCCATGACCATGGCCAGCACCTGATCGATCTTGACGAAGCCCAGCGCGAGGAAGTCGTCGTTGCGCATCGACTCGAGCGGCACCTGGCTCAGCCCCAGCAGCGCCAGGCACATCAGCCCCACGTCGCCGGCGGGCCGGCCCTGGCGCCGCGGCAGCGCGTAGCCCATTATCGCCAGCGCCGCGATCGCCTCATACACGCAGACCGCCAGGCAGCGCCGACCCTGCGAGTTGGCCACAGTCAGCGGGAAGCCGGGCGCGCCGTCGTCCAGCATCAGCCCGCGCCCCTGCCAGGTCGCCAGCTCGCCCAGGCGCCATATCGCCAGCACGGCCAGCAGCGCCGGCACCATCACGTCCAGCGCGCGCCGGAAGCCCCGCCGGCCCGCGCTCGCGCCCAGGCCTATTACGCCGCCCAGCATCGCGCCCATCACCGAATAGCCGCCCTCCCACAGCCTGATCAACGCGCCTGGGTTCTGGCCGTAGAACGAGAAGTTGACCAGCGCATATACCAGCCTCGCCCCCACCGCCATGCCGATCAGCGCGCCCAGGAACACCCGTCTGAGCGCGCTCAGGCGTATGCCATACGCGCGGGCCTGGTATTGCGCCATCAGATAGCCCGCCAGCAGGCCCAGCGCTATGCACAGCCCGTATTGCGTAAGGCGTAGCCCGCCCAGTGTAAATATTATGCCGGGTGTATTCATGTACCTGTCAATCCTTTCAATATGGGGGTGGGACTACTGGCCGGCGTACGCCGAGGCGAAGTAGATGCAGTCGCTTATCTCGCGCTCCTTGCCGCTGGTGTTGACCTTGCTGACGACCTCGCCATGCCAGTACAGCGTGGCCGTGCCGCCGCCGTCCAGGTTGTATGCCTGCTGGCAGCCGTTCTGGGCCATCACGTCGGCCAGCTGGACTATGTCGAGGCCGTCGTCGGTATCGGTGCGGCCGTTGGCCACGCAGATCAGGTATTCAAGCTCGCCCGTCTGGCCTATCGCGGCGCGGGGGTTGGGGCTGTCGGCGTCGAAGTAGTAGTCCGTATACGCGCAGGTCTGGCCGTCTATAACCAGCGCCGGGCCGAAGCTGAACGCCTGATAGATCTGGCCCTGCAGCTGCGCGACCATGTTGCGGCTGTCCTCGGCAGTCGTGGTTATGTGGAAGTTGCCGGAGGTGTCGATTATCAGCTGGTGCAGCAGCTCCGACGGCGTCGACTTAATCATGTCGGACTGCTTCACTATGAACAACGTGCTCTCGCGCTTGGTGTAGTACTCGCCGCTCATGGCGACGACCGCATTCTTGAGCCGGCCCATTTCGGAGGTGTCTGCATAGGCGCCGCCGACCGCTTCCTCTGATATCGCGGTGCGCAGCTGGCTGGGATCCTTTATCTTCACGAACACCAGGTTGCAATCCGATTCGTAATAGCGCCGCACGTAGTACGTGGCCTCGATCGTCTGGTCGGAGTAGACCTGCGCCGTGACCGTGGTGCCGTCGTCCAGCACTATCTCGGCGGTCGAGTAGTTTGACTCGGCGAGTTGTACGCCGCCCTCATATGAATCCATCGGCAGCTTGAATGTCAGTTCGGGCAACTGAGTAGGCGAGGGCGTTGGCGTCGCAGATGCGACCGGCGCCAACGTGCTCAGTGGGTCGGGCGTCGGGCTGGGGCTGCGCACGGAAGTGGCCGTCTCCTCAAGCAGCCGTTGGTATGCCGCCTGTTCGTATTCGCGCTCGACCTCGGGCAGTATCCCGGTCGCCGGAACCAGAAAAGCGCTCAGACATATGAGCGCAACAATCAGTTTGGAGGATAGCGATGTAAAATTCATGTATAATTATGCTCCTTGTGCTGGAAACACTGCATTGGAATTTATGTAATTATTATAGGACAAACCGGCCGGTATGTCCATCGAAATACTTAAATTTAACTGGATGGCAGTGCATAATGCAAATTTGCGGCGCAAAAATGGCACTGGTCAAAAAAATATTCACAGTACGGGCCATATGGTGTATACTGGAATCATGTGAAAGCCAGGCTGTGCACAAAGGGGTGGGAAGTATTAACATAAGAGTAAGCGGCAATGGCGGCGCGCCGGAGCGGCTGGCGATGGGCGAGGGCCGGCTGGGCGTGAACGCGCGCTGGTTCACTGTGGACGGCGCGCCGTGCCTGCCGGTAATGGGCGAGTTCCACTATTCGCGCTACCCGCGCGAGCGCTGGGCGGCGGAGCTGGCCAAGCTGCGCGCCGGCGGCGTGCGGATAGTGGCGACGTATGTGTTCTGGATACATCACGAGGAGCGCCCGGACGAGTGGGACTTTGTGGGCCGGCGTGAGCTGAGCGCGTTCATAGACGCGTGCGGCGCGGCGGGGCTGGCGGTGGTGCTCCGGATAGGGCCGTTCGCGCACGGCGAGTGCCGCAACGGCGGGCTGCCCGACTACATAGCGCGCGACCCGGCGATGACGCCGCGCAGCAACGATCCGCGCTACCTGGCGCGGGTGCGGCGGCTGTTTGAGCGGATAGGCGCGCAGGCGCGCGGGCGCATGTACCGCGACGGCGGGCCGGTCGTGGGCATACAGCTGGAGAACGAGTACGGCCACGTGGGCGGCCCGCGCGACGCGGCCGAGGGCGTGGCGCACCTGAGGGAGCTCAAGCGGCTGGCGCGGCAGGCGGGTTTGGACGCGCCGTTTTACACCGTGACCGGCTGGGGCGGCGCGCCCATAATCGAGGGCGAGACGCTGCCGGTGCAGGGCGGTTACGTGGACGCACCCTGGGATCAGCACACGCATGCTAATCCGCCCACGGGATTGCACCTGTTCACGCCGCAGCGGGAGGACGGCGGCACCGGCGCGGACTGGGGCGGTGCGCGCGCGCCTGAGTGCGCTTTCGATGCGCAGGCATATCCGTTCCTTACGGCGGAGCTGGGCGGCGGGCTGCAGGTCACGCATCACCGGCGCACGCATCCGAGCGCGGCCGACATAGAGGCGCTGGCGCTGTGCCGGCTGGGTTCGGGCGCCAACCTGATAGGCTTTTACATGTACCACGGCGGCGTGAACCCGCGCGGCCGGTATACCACGCTGCAGGAGTCGCGCGCGACCGGCTATCCCAACGATTTGCCGATAATGAGTTACGACTTCTGCGCGCCGCTGCGCGAGTCGGGCGAGGCGTCGGCCAGCTACGGGCGTCTGCGCCGGCTGCTGATGCTGGTGGACGAGTTTGGCGACCGGCTGGCCACAGCGACCGAGTTCGCGCTGCCCGACGCGCGGCCGAGGGACGCAGCCGATGTGGACACGCCGCGCGTGTGCGCGCGCCACGATCCCGATCCGGCGCACGGCGGCGCGGGGTTCGTGTTCATCAACAACCACCAGCGCTACGCGCAATCTGGCGATAAGCGCGGGCTGGAGGTGACGCTGGAGCTGCCGGAGGGCGAGGTGCGCCTGCCGCCCATCGACGTGCCGGCGGACGAGTGCCTCGTGGTGCCGTACAACTTCGACATGGGCGACGCGCTGCTGCGCGCCACGAATGCGCAGCCGCTGTGCCGGCTGGGCGAGCGCTGGTTCTTCTGGTGCGACGGCGAGCCGGTGTACGAGTTCGCGCGCGGCTATGCGTACATAGAGACGCTCACGCGCGCCGAGGCCGAGCGCGCGTGCAAGCTGGGCGGGGCGCTGTACGTGTCGGACGCGCTGATGTACGAGCTGGACGGCGCGATATACGCCGAGTCGACCGAGCGCGTGTTCCGGGCGACGCGCTACGCCGCGGCCGGCGACCCGGAGTCGATAGAGCTGCGCGCGCCCGAAGTGAAGTGCGCGTGCAGCTTCCGGCAGGCGGGCGAGTACCGGCGCACGGGCGCGCCGCGCGACGCCTACGACGGCGACTACATAGAGTACGCGCTCGAGCTGGACGTGCCCGAAAGCGCGTATGAAGCGCTGCTGGAGCTGGACTTTGACGGCGACCGGGCCGAGCTGTATGCGGGCGGCGAGCTGGCCGCCGACTGGTTCAACCAGGGCGAGCCCTGGCGCACGGCGCTAAATCGGCTGGGCTATCCCCGAGCGCTTGCGCTCCGGGTGTACGGGCCGACGGAGGAAGTGTTCAGCGACCGGCCGGTGGATTTCGCGCCGCGGCTCAAGGCGGCGCGGGTGCAAGCGGTGTACAGGTTCGAGGTGTGGGCATAATGAGCAATACGACGCGCGGCGCCGACGTCGCGCGAATTGGGGGGACTTGATATGGAGCACTATCTGCAAAACGGCGATCAACTGATATACCGCCACGCGGGCGAGACGATCTGCGTGGAGCCCTGGGGCCCGAACTCGCTGCGGGTGCGCGCCACGGTGCAGCGCCCGCTGAGCGACGACCGGTATGCGCTGCTGGATCCCGAGCCGAGCCGCGCCGAGATAGCGATTGACGGCGAGCGCGCCTCGATCAGGAACGGCGGCATAGAGGCGCGGCTGACGCGCGAGGGCTGGACCGGCGCGTGCACGATAGCGTTTTACAACGCGCGCGGCGAGCTGCTGCTGAGCGAGCGGGGCGCGCACGGCGCGCTGCAGCTGTACGCGCACGACTTTCACCCGATCATAGGCGGCGACTTCCGGCTCACGGCGTCGTTCGAGGCCGAGGAGGACGAAAAGCTCTACGGCATGGGCCAGTACCAGCAGGAGATACTGAACCTGAAGCACTGCACGCTGGAGCTGGCGCACCGCAACTCGCAGGCGAGCGTGCCGTTCGTGCTGAGCAGCCGGGGCTACGGCTTCCTGTGGCACAACCCGGCGATAGGCGAGGTGTCGTTTGGCCGGAACGTGACGCGCTGGGTCGCGCAGTCGACCAGGCAGCTCGACTACTGGATAACCGCAGCCGACACGCCGGCCCAGATAGAGATGCAGTACCAGGCCGCGACCGGCCGGCCGCCGATGATGCCCGAGTACGGCCTGGGCTTCTGGCAGTGCAAGCTCCGGTACTGGAACCAGGAGCAGCTGCTCAATGTGGCGCGCGAGTACAAGCGGCGCGGGCTGCCGATAGACGTGATAGTGGTCGACTTTTTCCACTGGCCGCACATGGGCGACTACCGGTTCGATCCGGAGTTCTTCCCGGATCCGGAGGCGATGGTGCGCGAGCTGGACGAGATGGGCATAGCGCTGATGGTGTCGGTGTGGCCGCAGATAGCGCTGACCAGCGAGAACTACGAGGAG
>CAWVGT010000177.1:0-5164 GCA_963928645.1 Candidatus Fimadaptatus sp. | reverse complement strand
ATTCCGGTCGATTAAGGTTAAAATAGCCCAAGGGGTTTGAATGTGGGCCGGAAATCTGATATAATGCTGGTATACGAGGAGGTGTTTGCGCTTGAGTGAGAATCTTACTACCAATGTCGAGCTGGATTCAACGGCCAACGGCACGGTTAGCTTTGCCACTGACGTAGTAGCCACGATAGCGGGCCTGGCGGCGACCGAGGTCGAGGGTGTCGCCGCGATGATAAATAACGGCAATTTGGGCCTTGTCGATATGCTGCGCAAGAACCAGGGCAATCGTCCGCTTACGCGCGGAGTCAAGGTTGAGATAAACGGCAATCAGGTCGTGGTGCAGCTGACGGTCACGGTGGACTATGGTTCGCCGGTGCCCACGGTCGCGCGCGAGATACAGGATAACGTCAAAAAGGCGATCGAGACGATGACCGGGCTGGAGGTGCCCGAGATAAACGTGTACGTGCAGGGCATCAGCTTCGAAAAGGAGAACCGCGCCGCGCTGGAGCTGGAGCAGAAGCAGCGCGCCGCGATAAGCGCGCAGCGCGTCGAGCGGCTGGGCCGCGGCGAGGAGCCGCGCGAGGACAAGCCCGAGGAGCCGCGCGCCGAGGAGAGCGCTGAGCCCGAGCGCCGCAAGAAGCTGCGCAGCTCCAAGCTGTTTGCGCAGCGCCGCGCGGCCGACGAGCCCGCGCCCGACGAATCCGCGGCCGACGCGCCCGAGGCGGCGCAGGAGCCGATATACGCGCCCGCGCCCGAGGCCCAGCCGGAGGGCGCCGCGGGGCAGCCCGAGGGCGACGCGCCTGAGCAGAGCGACGCGCCCGAGCAGGCCGACGCGCCTGAGCAGGGCGACGCGCCCGAGGCGATCGTTGCGGATCCCGAGGAGGACGAGCCGGTCTGCGACGGCCACTGCGACACCTGCACGCTCAAGTGCGAGGCGGCGGGCCAGGGCGCGGCGGACGAGGATGCGGCGCGCGCGGCCAACGAAAAACCTGAGGATGCGTAAACGGCGTCAAGGGCGCGAATGTGCGGCCGGGACGCCTTAACCGGTTCGATTTTGTGAAGGCGGCGGCTGTATGCTTTACACATGGCCGCCGTCTGCTGTATTATAGCAATATGTTTTAAGGTGGCGGTTGATTAGATCTTAAAAGGGCAAGGAGGGCGTGCGGATGAAGAAAAAGACTGTCTGGCAGCGCATACAGGCTGTGTTCTGTTTTCTGCTGCTTATATGCGTTTTTGCGCCGTTTGGCATAGTGGCGATAGATCCCGGGTTTGCGCGCGACCTGATAGCGCTGGCCGACCCCAGCCAGGCGACCGGCCTGGCGGCGGCGCTGGACGGCCTGGTGCCGGCGCTGCGCGTGGCGTATGGCGTGGCGGCGCTGGTGGGGCTGGTGTGTTCGCTCCGGCTGCTGACGCTGGTGTTCGCGCGCGGCGGCCGCGACCGCGCGGGCGTGTCGCTGCAGAACGCGACCGACGGCCCGATACACATATCGGTGCCCGCGGTCGAGACGCTGGTCAGCCAGGGCATACGCGACGTGGCCGGGCTCAGCGACGTGCGCATGAAGGTGCACGATCACGGCGATTCGGTTACGATTGACATATCGATGTCCGCGCGCAGCGACATAAACATACCCGAGACGATGGTGCGGCTGCAGTCGCGCATAAAGGCGTATGTGCAGGAGTCGGCGGGCATAGAGGTGCGCGAGGTGAGGCTCAACGTTGAAAAGGTGGTGCTGGCCGACGGCATACAGGCGCTGCCGGCGGGGCGCGGCATGAAGCGCGTCAACGCCTCGAATCCGGAGCCCGCCGCGCCGGGGCTGGCGGTCAAGCCTGCGCCCGCGGAGCCTGAGACTCGAACCGCGCCGCCTCAGCCGGCCACGGCGGCCTCGTCTGTGGAGGACGACGACGATACCGACGCCGACTGGAACCGCAAGGGCTGGTTCGGGCGGTTCGGGCACAAGAAGCGCGAGAGCGAGGTCGATTTGGGCGCGGCGGCGCGCGCGGCGCAGGGCGACGATGCGGCGTCGGTGCCCAGCCAGGCTCCTTCCGACGACGCGGTGACCTCGATCAAGGCGCATATAGCCGAATACATGACCGGCGAGGCGCGCTCCGAGGCTCAGTCCGAGCCCGCGCAGGCTGCGGCGGCCGAAGGCGCGGCCCAGCCGGTCGAGGCCGATGCGGCTCAGCCCGAGCCTGTAGCGGCCGAGGCCGAACCGGCCGGCGCGGAGCAGCCCGGCAATGCGACGCCCGAAGCCGGCTCGTTCGACGCTGCCGAGCCGGCGGCGGTCGAGCCTGAGGAGGCGAAAATCGAGCCTTCGCTGGCAGCCGAGCTGGCAATGGCAGCCGAGCCGGCAATGGCAGTCGAGCCGGCAATGGCAGCCGAGCCGGCGGTGGAAGCCGAACCTGCGGTGGAAGCCGAACCTGCGGCGGAAGCCGAACCTTTGGCCGAGGCGCAGCCCCAGGTCAGCGGCGCAGCGCCCGAGGCGGCCGCCGATGCGGAGCCGGCGGACGAGCGGTTTGCGGCGCTGGACTTCGACGCGGTGGTGGCCGACCCGATAATGCCGGACGAGGCCGAACCCGAGGCGCGCGCGATAGTCATAGGCGACACGTCCGAGGACATGAAGCGGGGCGAGGGCGCGCAGGACTCCGGCCGCGGCGCGAGCGGCGGCGCGATACCGCTGTGAGCGGCGGATGGGGGTAGAGTATGCAGGGCGTTAACAGGGGCGCCTTATGGGCGTTTGCATGCGCGCTGGCGGCGGTAGCGGTACTGCTGGTGGGCGCGTGGCAGGTGGTGCTGGTGGCGCTGGCGGCGGCGGCGGGTTATGCGGCGTACCGCATAAACCTGGCCGAGCGCTGGCGCGCGCTGATGCGGCGGCGGCGCGGCTGAGCCAAATCTACGCGAAACTCCGTCCGGCGGCTGCGGTCGCCGGGCGGTCGCTTGCGCCTGTCAGCATGGCGGCGCAATAAATACTGCGCTCGACAGGGCGCGTTTGGAGGATAACCTCAATGGGTCAATCGCTTACTGCGCAAAGGACACAGGCGCGCGATGTGGCGCTCAAGCTGATATATGAGCGCGAGCTGGGCGGCGAAGGCGGGGAGGCCACGATATCCGGGCTGATGGAGCTGGACGCCGCGCAGCTGGACATGGAGTACATAGTCAGGGTTGTAAACGGCGTCTACGAAAACCTCGAGCGCGTGGACGGCGCGATAGAGGCGCATCTGAAGGGCTGGACGATCGCGCGACTGGCGCGCGTCGACCTGAGCATAATGCGCCTGGCGGTGTATGAGATGCTGTACATGGACGGCATACCCACAGCCGCGTCGATCAACGAGGCGCTCGAGCTGAGCCACATCTATTCGACCGAGCGCGCGACGCCGCTGATAAACGGCGTGCTGGGCGCGATAGGCCGCGACATGGCGCGCGGAGATAATAACTGAAGGAGAGGATGCCATATGGCGCAAATTATCGACGGCAAGCGGATATCCGAACAGCTGCGCGAGGGCATGAAGCAGGAGGTGGCCGCGCTGATCGAGCGGGGCATAAAGCCCTGCCTGGCGGTCATAATCGTGGGCGAGGACCCGGCCAGCAAGGTGTACGTGCGCAACAAGGAGCGCGCCTGCAAGCAGCTGGGCATGGACAGCATACTGCTCCGGCTGCCCGAGCAGACCACTCAGCAGGAGCTGCTGGCCCGGGTGCGCGCGCTCAACGCCGACCCGGCGGTGAACGGCATACTGGTGCAGCTGCCGCTGCCGGAGCACCTGGACGAGCAGGAGGTGCTGCGCGAGATCAGCCCGGAAAAGGACGTGGACGGCTTCCACGCGCTCAACGCGGGCCGGCTGCTGCTGGGCGAGCAGTGCACGGTGGCGTGCACGCCGGCGGGCTGCCTGGAGCTGATACGCTCGACGGGCGTTGCGATATCGGGCGCCGAGGCGGTTGTGGTGGGCCGCAGCAACATAGTGGGCAAGCCTATGGCGCTGCTGCTGCTTCAGCAGAACGCCACGGTCACGGTGTGCCATTCGCGCACGCGCGACCTGGCCTCGGTCACGCGCCGGGCGGACATACTGGTCGCGGCGGTGGGCCGGCCGCGCATGATAACCGGCGACATGATAAAGCCGGGCGCGGTGGTGATAGACGTGGGCATAAACCGCGTGGACGGCAAGCTGGTGGGCGATGTGGACTTCGACAGCGCCAGCCAGGTCGCGGGCTGGATAACCCCGGTGCCGGGCGGCGTGGGGCCGATGACGATAACTGGCCTGATGCGCAACACTATAGACGCGACGCGGCGGCAGCATGGCGAGCAATAGGCCGGACGACTGGGCGCTGAGCGTGAGCGAGCTCAACGAGTATGTGCGCCGGGCGCTGGCATCGGATCCGATGCTGCGCGCGCTCCGGCTGCGCGGCGAGCTGTCGGGCGTGAAGCGCCATTCGAGCGGGCATCTGTACTTCACGCTCAAGGACGAGAATGCGCGCATACAGGCGGTCATGTTCCGGCAGCGCGCGCTGGAGCTGGAGTTCGACGCGCGCGACGGGCTGCAGGTCGTGGCCGAGGGCAGCGTGTCGCTGTACACGGCGGCGGGCGCGTATCAGTTCTACGTGGAGCGCATGCGGCCCGACGGGCAGGGCGACCTGTTCGCGCGGTTCCTGCGGCTCAAAGAGCGGCTGATGCGCGAGGGGCTGTTCGACGCGGCGCTCAAAAAGCCGCTGCCGCTGCGCGCGCGGCGCGTGGGCATAATCACCTCGCCCACCGGCGCGGTGATACACGACATAATGACCGTGGCGGCGCGGCGCGACCCGACGGTGCGGCTGGAGCTGTGCCCGGTCAGCGTGCAGGGCGGCGCAGCGGCCGGCGAGATCGCGCGCGCGATACGCCGCATGGACGCGCGCGGCTACGACGTGCTGATAGTGGGCCGCGGCGGCGGCTCGCTGGAGGATCTGTGGGCGTTTAACGAGGAGGCGGTCGCGCGCGCGATATACGAGTGCGCCACGCCGGTCATATCGGCGGTGGGCCACGAGGTCGACTTCACTATCGCCGACTTTGCGGCCGACGTGCGCGCGGCCACGCCCTCGGTCGCGGCCGAGCTGGCGATAGCCGATCGCGCGGAGCTGATGCGGCTGGTGGCTGATCGGCAGGCGCGGCTGGCGCGCGCGCTGGACGGGCTGCTGGCGCGGCGCGACGCG
>CAWVGT010000176.1:0-56852 GCA_963928645.1 Candidatus Fimadaptatus sp. | reverse complement strand
TTTGACGAGCTGCTTGTGACCGACGTCGGCATGTATCAGGTCGAGCCGGGCGATTCCCCGGCGCAGTGATGCGCGCCGCGCGCCGCGACGCGCCATTGCGGCTCGCCCGCTCCAGATTCGACGATATGAGGAGCATGACAATGAAAAAGATCATAAGCATACTGCTTTTGCTAACACTCGCGCTTACGGTCTGCTGCGCCCACGCCCAGCAGGACGACGCGCTCATCGCATCGCACTCCGTCGAGGCGATACAGCAGCGGGGCACGCTGCGCGTGGCGCTCCAGTCCGGCAACAGCAAGATGAGCTATCGGGTGCCCGAGGGTCTCAAGGAATACGCCGACCGCGCGGGGGAGCCCTCCGGCTATGTGCCATTTGTCTGTCAACAGCTGGCCCAAGACCTGGGCGTGACGCTGGAGTTCGTATTCTACGACGCGGCGGAGCAGCAGATCGAAGCCGCCGAAAACGACGAGGTCGACATCTCCGCCAACGTATGGAGCATCACCGACGAGCGCCTGGCGCGCTACACGATGACCAACAACATACTGGTCACGGACATAGAGGGCGACGAAGTCTTTCTGCGCGCCGATCCGGAGCAGCCCAACCGCCCGCTGATCGACAGCGAGGAGGCGCTGGCCCAGGCGCGCTTAGGCGCGGTGGCGGCGACGGTGCAGGCGACCAACGCCCAGCTGCAGTATCCCGAAGCCGAGATCGCAACCTACGTCGACAACGACGCCGTGCTGGAAGCGCTGCTCGAGGGCGAGGTGGACGCGGCCGTGTTTACGACATTTGACAAGGCGTTCGCCGACATACTCGTCGAGGCCATAATCGATGAGCAGATCTGCCAGTGCGAATACGACATAGTCAACCCCGAGATCAAGGGCGTCGGCTTCATACTCATGAAGGGCAACGCCGATCTGTGCGATTACATCAACGCGCGGCTGAACAGGTACAGGAGCAACGGCCTGTTGCAGAAGTTGAATGACTTGAGCGAAAGCGAAGCGAAGGCGATGGGGATCATCTGAGGCATGGCAGCGCCCTGCTCTGTCGAGCGGAGACGGGCTTGGCAGGCTTGCCCCTCGTCTGGCGCAGGGCATTTTGCTTAAGTCACTGCTGTATGCTGCACGGATATGCTCGATCAACGGCGGCTTATATCCATTGACGTCATGGATTGCCAAGCCAGAGATCCCCATTGCCCGCAGCACGCGCATTGTCAATTGCGGTCAACGCCCGAGCGGGCGGCGTGGAACCGCCGGGCGATGCCACAATGAGCTTCGCGCTTGTCGCTGTGCAGATCCGCGCGAACTTACCAAGCGGGGTGTACGGCGCAGACAGCCGAACGCACTGCCCCATGGCCCCAACAAACAGGCAGTACAGCTGCCGCCGCACGCCTCAATGTGACGCAAAACAGTCATGGTGCGAGAGCGACGCGCTCGCGCCATGACTGTTTGTGCATTGCGGCTTAAATATAAAGCCAGAATCTACGCTTTGCGGCGAAAGCAACCGCTATGGGGAGCCGTGCTGCGACGCGGTCGCCGGCCCGTATCGAGTCAATATCCGATCCATGGCCTCCTCCTCAGGGACGGGCACGAAATAGCGGTACCCCTGCACTATGTCGCAGTCCAGCTCCATCAGCGCCTGAGCCTGCCGGTCGCTCTCAACGCCTTCGGCCAGTATCGTCAGCCCCAGGTCGTGGGCTACCTGGATCATGCCCCGTAGTATGACCAACCCGGTGCTGGTAAGTATGTTGTCCACCAGGCTTTTATCCAACTTAATACCATCCACTGAGTACTGCTGCAGGTCGGAAAATGCGGAAAAGCCCTCGCCAAAATCGTCCAGGACAATCCTGATCCCCTGCGCCTTCAGCGCCAATATGTTGTCCCGCATCCGGGCAGAATGCTTGACCGCAATGGTTTCGGTCAGCTCAAAGACCAGGTTTTTGCGGGGAAAGCTGTACGTGGACAGTATTTGAATACAGCGTTGGGGAAAGTCCGGTGCGGAAAATGTCTTGCGCGAAAAATTGCATGAAAGAAAGAAATCGTCGATTCCCAGCTCCGTCAAGCGCTGCAAAAAGTCGCAGGACGCACGCAGGCAATAGTAATCCAGCTTATAGACCAGCCCTTCCTTTTCCATCAATGGCACGAACGCCAGGGGCATGAGCAAGCCGTACTTGGGATGGAGCCAGCGGGACAGCGCCTCGCCACCCATGATCTTATGTTGAACGGCATCCACATAAAACTGAATATACAGCTGAAACTCCCGATTATCCAGCGCGCTCTCCACCGAAGCGCGCAGTTCCTCTTGTATTTGCAGCGTTTTGCGCGTCTCCTGAGAAAACACCAGATAGGTCTTTTGCCGTTGCTGAGCGTCGTTGGCCGCCTGAGTGGCGTTGAACACCACCTGCTGCAGATCCAGATCGCCCGCCCGCAGCGGATAGATTCCGGCGCTAACCTCCAACCGGTACGGTCTGCCCTGCCCCTGTGGGCAGGTGCGCAGCCGATTAACCGCATTTTCTACCCAGTCCACGGTTTGGACGGGGTCGGTATCAGTACGCATCAGTGCGAAAGCCGACTCCGACACCCGGGCCAGCGCGCCGTCTTCGACGTATTCCCGCAGCACCTCGGCGCACTCCTTGAGCACCTGATCCACCTCGCCGCTGCCGGCCAGCAGCCGCAGTCCGTCGATATCCATGCTAAAGCACACCATATTGAACAGCGCCCGGTTCCTGTCGTTCACCAGCTGCCTATAGTGGCGCTGCAGGTCGGCGAAGTTGCCCAGCCCGGTCACCGGATCGGTCTCCAAACTGCGCCGGGCAACATTCAGCCTACGCCGATAGCACCGCAACGCTGCCGCCAGCGCCGCCGCCAACAACGCCACCAGCACCGCCAGCCCGACAACGACCGGATATTGGATGCCCGGCGGCTGATAGACGGTGGCGCTGTCCAGCAGCAGGCCGTTGAGCTGAGCCGTGGATACCTCGGAGAGGAACTGCTCCAGCGCCTCACGCAGCCCTGCCGGCGCCGCGGGAGTGAATGTTATGGTGTGGTACACCAGCTCGCCCCCGAGCTCCGACTCAAACAGCACCAGCGGTTGCGCCGCCTCTGCCGATGCGGTGTCTTCCGGATCCGCCTCTGCCTGGGGCGCCCGTTCCCGGGCCGGTATACAGCTGTAGATCATATCCACCTGGGCGTTGCGGGCCAGGCTGTCCTTTGAAGCTCCTTCCAGCCCGGTATAGTATGCCACCTGATAACCGCTCCGGGCTGAAAACGCCTCCAGCAACCGGGGCACCACCCCCTGATAGGACGCAGACTGTCGATCGTAAAACTCCATGGGATAGGCGTCGCGTTCGCCCGCCACATATACCAATGCTTCTTCCGCCATGGATACCTCCCTATTTCCCGCTGCCGGGCGTGAATCCGCGCCTGACAAGGCGCATATGCCGCGCCAAGGCCGGGCTATGTTGGAAACGCGGCCCCGGAGCTTTGCTGTGCTCCAGCTCCCCTGGCGCTGCATCGGGCATCAATACCACCGGAGTCGGCACCGGCGCCTCGTCATCCGCTGAAGCCTCAGCGTCGGCGGCGTCCATCGTGGCAACGTCAAGATCCTGCGTGCGGAAGGCGGCACGGGCATCAGTCAGCTCCTGGCCCATCGCCAGCGCGACGCTGTCCAGCTCCCGCAGCATGCCGCCGAACAACTCCCGCAACCGGTTGACCTGAGCGTCCAGGTAGTCCAGCTGTTTCTCCTGCATATCCCGCCGGGCCTTCCAGCGGCCCAAAGCTTCCTGTTCCCGCCGCCGGGCCGCCTGACGCAGGGCACGGGCGTAGCGCCGGGCGTCCAGCATGGTATCGGCAATGAGATCGGTCTGATTCTGCCGTCGGACGTGCTGCGCGCGCTGCTCCTGCAACTCCTGCTCCAGTTGGCTTACCTGATGGGCGTACTGCGCATTCTGTGTCTGCAACTCCTGCTCCAGTTGGTTTATTTGCTGGGCGTACTGCGCATTCTGCTCCTGCAACTCCTGCACCCGCTGGCTCACCTGCTGGGCATGCTGCTCATTCTGTTTCTGCAGCTCCTGCTCCAGCCGGCTCACCTGCTGGGCGTGCTGCGCAGCGGCAAGCTCCTGCGTCTGTTCGCTCTCCTGGAGCTTGGCAGCTATCTGCAGTTCCTGATTGGTGATATATTCATACACGTCCTCACTGCGATAGCCCCAAAGGCATTTCTTCATCTGATCAATGCGCATGACGGCGCCCTCCTTTCAGTTGATGTCGATCTTCTGGCGCTGGATTTTGCCCCAGGAGTTGCGCTTGTTCCGATAACCTATCAGGGAGGCGGCCCGCACCCAGGCCAGCACGAAGCGCAGGAAGGATACCTCCATCAGGCACAGGCCTATGGCCTTGAGCACGTCGCTGGGATGCAGCTTAAGGTCGATCGTGTGGATACGGGCAAAGAAGGCGGTGAGTGACAATATCGAGGAATAGACCACATAGATCACGAAGAACATTATCATAAATGGCACATTTATCAAATCCACCGCGAAGGCCAGCGCCATGGTCAGCACGCCGAAGATCTCGATATACGGCGAAAGCAGCTCATATATCAGGAAGTACAGATAGGACACGAAGCTCACCATGCCGTACTTGGGATTTGCCAGCATGCGGCGGTGGGCCACCATGGCCTGAAACAGGCCGATATGCCAACGGCGGCGCTGCTTGCGCAGGTCGGACAGTGTCTCGGGCGCTTGAGTCCAGCAGATCGCATCGGTCGCGTAGCGGATCCGGTACGGTATGCGATGCTCCCGGCAAAACACGTGCAGCTTCACCACCAGCTCCATATCCTCGCCCATGGTGTTGGGATCGTAGCCGCCCGCATCCACCACCACGCTCTTCTTGAACAGCCCAAACGCGCCGGAGATTATAACGCTGCCGTTAAATGTATCCAGCAATATGCGCGCAGCCAAAAATGAGCGGTCGTACTCGAGCACCTGCATGCAGGGCAACACCTTGCTGGGCATGCGGTATGATACGACGTGCCCGTTTTCGATCTGGGCGCCGTTGCAGGGCCGCACTGCGCCGCCCACGGCCACCACATTGCCGTCCTCGATCACCGGGCGCACGATCTTTTCAAGCGAATCATACTGCAGCACCGAATCGGCGTCCATGCACACGAAATAGGGGTACCTGGAGACGTTGATGCCCATGTTCAGGGCGTCGGCCTTGCCCCCGTTGCGTTTGCGTATCAATGTGATGGGCACCTTGAATTCGTGACTCTCATATATGGCCTCCTCCGGCTGGCAGGAGATCATGCGGTGAATGGGCCGGGTGATGCGCCGCAGGTTGAATGCGTCCAGCAGCACTTGGGTGGTATTGTCCCGAGAGCCGTCGTCCACCACCACGATCTCGTAGAGCTTATACTCCAGGCTCAACAGTGAACGAACGGTGTCTACGATTGTGATCTCCTCGTTATACGCCGGCACCAGTATGCTCACGGGAACATAGTAATCCTGATGCAGCTCGTTTTTAAGGGTATTGCGCCGCTTGAGCTGGTACAGGGCGGATGAACCCACCGTTACTGCCAGAAAGAGGAAGCTGGCATAGCCCATCATGTATATGATAAAGAATATGCCCACGTAATCGAAAAAGATCTTGATAGCGTCGTACATGCCCTCGTACAATTCCCCTACCCCCTATCCTTGAGCAGTCTGCGGGACTCCAGGCGGTACATCATCATTTCGCGGGCATAGCGGTCGTTGCCAGCCACCAGTTCGATCAGGTCTTCGTAGTCCACATGCTGAGCCTCCAGGCTGACCGCTGCGGCGTAGCGCACGTACCAATTGGGGCTGTGCAGCGCTTGCTTGAGGGCCTTTATCACCCGATCCCCGCTGTAGCTGGCCAGCGCGGAGGTGCTGACGGTCGCATATTCCCACAGCTGCGGGTCGGTCTGCGCCGACATGGCCAGCAGCGCGTCCAGCGCCGGCGGGTATGGGTAGCGCCCGAAGTAGCGCACGGCCGACAGGCGCAGCTCCTTGTCCGCCCTCTCGTCCTGCATCAGGGCTAACATCTGCACGGCGTAGTCGCCGCTGCAAAAGCGCACGTAGTTGGCGATGGCCAGCTGTGTATGGGGCGTAAAGGCGGGCAGCCGTTCCCACAGCAGCGATATGAGCTGATGGGGATTTCCGGTAAAGGCCAGCAGGCTCTCGGTGATAATCTTCTCATGGATGAACACCGCGCCCCGATCCTGCAGCTCCAGAGCTTCCAGTATGTGCCGGCAATTGCCAAAGGCGCACAGGGCTTGCAGGGCGTTGACCCGGCAGTAAAGGTTCTCCTTGGCCATGTACTGCAGCAGCACGTCTTGAAGCGCCTGCACCTGCGCGTTGGTCTGGGTCATGTACCGGGCGAGAAAGAATGAGTAATAGGCCGCCTGCGTGCGATCGCGATTTAAATAGACCAGGGCCAGATGCAGCAGCATGGGTTGCAATCGGGCCATATATGCCGCTTTCAGAGCGGCCTGATCCGGATGCAGGGCGGCCATGGCCCGGTCAAACGCGATCAGGTTTCGGACGCGGCGCAGCTTTTTGCCCAGATTGCGCATCGCCCCTTCATCCAGGGGCCTGTCATGGGCCAGGCGCGTGAGCTGGAACGCGTTCAATTGCTCCATGTATCTCACTCGCCGCTCCAGGCGCGGCTCGCTACCCCTCAGAATGACGGCGTAGACCAGGTTAAATGCGATCATGCTCACGCATACCGTGCCGTATATATAGAGGAATATCTCGATCTGCACCCGTCATCCTCCTTTCCCTTCGCCCAGGGGTTGCTCCGACCAATACTGCTGCAGGTCGTAGTATGATTGCTTCAGCCGCTCGTGATAGGTCACGTCCTTGCCCCAGCCTGCCAGCGGCACACTGGCCATCAGCACCCGCTCCTGAGCGCCCTCCAGAGCGGCGCCCACGTACATCTCGTCGATATGGATGTAATCGATGCCGTAGTGCTCGTAGTAGTCGTCGTGAACCATCATCTCCGAGGGGTTGCCAAAGTTCAAAAGCTGCCAGGGCAGGCGGATCTCCACGCCGCCATCGGTAAACATGAAGTCGGCCAGTGAATCGAAGTCCGCGTGGGCTGGGTTGGCGTTGCCGTAGCGCAGCTTGCCGGTTTCGTATGTCTCGCCCATGGGCTGGCTTGTATCCTGGCGGGGTACTATATCCACCAGCTTCATGGCCAGGTCGATGTTCACGAACACCGGGCTGTCGCGCTCCGGCGGATCGATGTAGGGATCGTCCACATAATAGTATTCCCAATATATGGCCTTGAGCACCTCATAACGCTCCTGAACCACAACCCGGCTATTCTCAGTGCCGTCGATTGCGACGATGAAATCGCAGGGCTGTTCGAAGCTGAGGCCGTAGTTCTGGCAATAGGTGCTGCCCGTCTTGGGCGCGGTGTCAAGGGGTATATACAGGGGCTGAGTCCAGGGATCGAAGCCCTCCGCGTAAAAGTAGAGGAACTTCTCGTCGTACTTCACGGACAGCGTCAGCGCCCCATCCGACCAGACGACATCCTCCTGAGTCCATTCGGAGCTGTCTCCATCCACGTAGCACACGCTCTGTTCGCTGCCGGGGTCGAAGGTCAGCAGGCCGTAAAACTGTTCGTTGGTTTGATAGTCGCTCCAATATGGAGTGTTTAGAAGGTCTATAGCGTGCAATGTATTCCAGGTGCGCTTGAACCATTCGTCCTGCCACGAAAACAGGCAACTGCCCGCGCTGCCCGCGTTCATGATATCCTGATAGCATTCGATCAGGTACTGCCCCTGCTGATCCTCGGCGACAAAGCCCTGGTTGCGCCCGGTGTTTGCATCGACCTGGGCCCGGCCCCGGCCGGTGGTGATGCCGTATTCTGAGATGACCACCGGTATACTGTGAAAGTTGTTCAGCGCCTTCAGGTAGGCGTAATAGGTATTCAACCTGCCCTGGGCGTCATAATAGTCAGCGTCGGTCAGGTAATCGTGGGGCGAAGGCGCGTTCAGCAGCGAGATGCGGTGCTGAATGGCGCCCACCTGGTTGCGGCCGTAGAGTTGTTTCAGCTCATCCAGGGTATATTGCCGGGCCTCTATCTCGGTCTGCAGGTAATCCGGGAAATAGGCGTATACGTGATAGGAGGCGAAGTAGCCCGAGATAAACGCCCGGGTGGGTTGAATATGCTCCACGTTGATCGCGGCGCTCTTGTAGCGGTAGGTGGTGGTTATCAGGGAATAGCAGAACGGGTCGGTGGCGGGCCAGTTGGAGAAGGCCACCAGCCGCTGCTGCTTGTAGCGGTGGCTCTCATATGAGATAATCGCATCGCCCAGCTTGGCCAGCACGGCCTCAAACGGGCTGGCATCGGCCGTGGTGGCCATGTATTCTCCCTGATAGCTGGCCTTGTCGTAGTGCATTTGGTTGGTATAGGTCACCAGGCTGGCTTCCCACTCGACTCCCAGTATATAGCCCAGTGTCCAGCGGGACACGTCGCATCTGTAATAGCCCGACCCGTCCCCATCCCGGCCCAGCAGGAACTTGTTGCCGTGCAGTATGTCGATGATGGTCTTGCCATCCTCGATCATCTCCGGCAGCAGTCCGTCGTCATAGGCGTCCTTATGGGAATTGTGGGAGTAATCGTCCACCCACAGCCCGTGAAGCAGCCACAGGGGCTCTTCCCCCGCCTGCTCCCGTTGGGCATTGTAGTCATAAAACGCGTTGTAGAAGTCGTCGTGAAGTATCGTATACACCCGGATGGTATTGGCGCCCAGCTGTTGGATGTAGTCAAACCAGCGCAGATAGGTCTCGTAGCTGATGGCGAAGTCGGTGGCCCACTCACCCGGTATGCCCACGCCCAGATCCACGCCCCGGATTTCAAAGGGCTCGTAAGTCCCGTCGCGCAGCATGTATATGGTATCGCTGTCCGTCTTCATGAAGGTGGTCGGGGCCACATCCGGGTGCAGGTCGACGTATATGCCCAGGCCGTAATACATGTACCACCCCGTCACGGCCAGCACCACCAGCACGCACACGCTAATGATATACTTTTTCAAGCCCCGGCCTCCTTTGGCGAATCAAAAGTCGTATGTCTTGTTGCGGGAGGGATGGCAGTACTGCCAGAGTGTGTGCAGGTTCTGATCCAGCCAGTTGCCCCGCTCCACCAGCCATTGCTTGAGCTGCTCCACAGCCTCCTCGTGGCTGTGGGCGTTCCGCTCCACCGGAGTGAGCGGCTCCCACTGGGTCATGGCATGCTGCCAGCGCTGATTGTTGCGCTCAACCGCCGGGCCCAGATAGGCCAGCGTTTGATCGATGTAGTTCATCAGGTACTCCTCGCTCAGCACGGTCTGGCGCAGCTGGTTATAGCGGTTTATCACCCGCTCCACGAAGCCCTCGTGTTTGCACAGCATTAAAAACCACGTATGCCTGACCATATCCAGCTGATCCGGGGGCAGCGGATCGGAGGGGTAATTGTCGCAGGCGTTGTTGAAATCCCACACCGCCAGCTTATATTTGCCGCTCATGTCCTTATACAAATAGGTCGAATAGCGCCCCGCGTCGGCGTTGATGGGGAACTCATTGACCAGGAAATAGTTGACAAAGCTGTCCACATCGATATAATGCCAGTAGCCGTAAGCGTCGGTATCGTAGTCGTATGAATACAGCGCCTTTTCAAACCTGGCATAGTCCAGTTCGATCCGTTGGCGGATCTCCTCCGTCAGGCTGGCGCGCTTGGGATACTTGATCAGGATATCGGTGCGCAGGGTCAGCATCCGCTCCAGATAGGTATAGATATCCCGCACGCTGTCCAGATCCTCCTCGGCGGTGCGGTCGCCCCGCAGCAGGTAGCCGGTGGCCGTCAGATTCTTGGAAGTGGATTCCAGGTTCAACCGGCAGTTGTCGCCGTTGGTGATGGTCTCTACCATCAAATACAGGCCCCTGTACTCCCCGTTTAGTATCACTTCGCAATAGCGCACGTCGGGCGCCCACTCCATCATCTCCCCGGCGATGTTGTACCACATGTAATTGCGCACCAGCGATTTATCCAGATAAGGCCCGTTGAGCACCCATTCATCGTGCGCCGCCATGCCCATCACGGACGCGGGGGCACCAAAGCCGTTCTCGTCCACGAATTTGAGCTGGTAAGGGCTCTTTTCGAACAACCGTGAGGAATGGCCGCGCACCCGGATCTCGGTTATTGTGGTCAGGGTCGCCGCGTCCGTGGGATGGTTGTTCGCGTTGGGATTGTCTATGATTGAGAGCGTGGCATTTATCACTTCCCGCCCGTCGGCGGCCAGGCTGTATATATCTTCGCCAAATTCATCCTGCTCCCCGGTAACCTTGCCCGGTATCTCCACGCCCCCGGTGTCGATGATTACCAACGGCAGGTGGGAGCACAGCCCGCTGCCGTCGCAGCTGCAGCCGGCGTCGGGCTGACGGGAGGTCAGGTGCTGATGCACCCGGTTGTTGGGGCTGTCCGCCTTGAGCGCGCTGGCCAGTATGGCAGTCGCCAACATGAAAGCCATGGCGATCAGCCCCGCGACGCGATATTTCATGAGACGCCTCCTCTCCAGCCTACAGACAGCTCAGCTGCTGACTTCGTCGTTTTGCACAACCATGTTGCAATAGTCGATGCCGCCTATCTGGTAGATGGCGTCGGTGATGCTCTGGCGCGCGCCGCCCTTGCTGGCGCTTTCCGCGCGCCGCATGACGCTGCGGCTGAGTTCGTATATCAATTCCACCGAGTCGGGCGTGGTGTTCTTGACCCGCAGGTTGGCCTTGCGCGAATAGTATTGAAATATCAGCGCCTCGATCTTTTCCTCGCTGGTTCGAGAGGCCCGCACGATGAGCAGCAGCCGGTCGTCGTTCTTGATCCGACCAAATATCAGCAGCACCAGGAAGGTAAAGGCGCTGCCCCACGCCCCCACCATGAAATCCCCCGCGCCGCAGCATATGCCCGCCACGATCGCCCAGAAGATATAGATGGTGTCTCGAGAATCCTTTATAGCGGTGCGAAAGCGCACGATCGACAGCGCGCCCACCATGCCCAGGGACAGCGCTATGTTGTTGCCGATGACTATCATCACCGCCGTGGTGATCGTGGTCAGCGCCATAAGCGATACGTTGAACTTCTTGCTGTAAATGCTGCCCTGGTGGGACAGCCGATAGGACAGGTAGATGAAAAATGCTATGACCGCAGCCATGGCCATGCGCAGCGCGATGGTGCGCAGATCCAATTGGCCGCTGCTCTCCAACAGTTCCAGCAGTGTTTCCCTCATGGACTTCTCCCCTCTTATAAGCAGAAATGTAGGCCCGCGCTCCTGGCCAGGCAGTATTTGCTCATCGACAGCTCCGAGCGGTCGGCGCCGTTGACCGCGTCCTTAATGTAGCTGAGCAGAAACCCATTGTACTTGACTTCCAGCACGCCGTTGAAAGGATCCAGTACCGGGTAGGTGTTCAGCCTGGGCGAAAACAGGTCGAAGGCGGCCTCCGTAGCCCGGATCTGGTGGTCGAATGTCACCCGTATCTTGTTCTCCTTGGCGATGAAGGCGCGCCGCTGGTAGTCCACCACCGCCTTGGGCCGGTAGCATTGGCGGTGCATCAGCCCATAGCATTCACAGGCAAAGGGCTCGTCATATTTCAACAGGCAGTCGTACCGGCCCGCAATCATTTCCCGAGCCTGCTCCCGCGTCACCCGCAGCGAGCGCTTCTTCTGGTATGCGCCCTCCTTTTGCTTCATCTCCAGCATGGCAAATTGAGCCGCAGTGTCGTAAATGCGCAGGCGCAGCTTGCGCCGCTTCTCCACGCCGTCCAGCTTTTCCCGGTAATCGCCATCGTCCAGCGTATCGAAGTACAGCGAGCGTATCCAGTAGCCCTGGGCGCCATTGTGCTCGTCCTGAAGCATCACCTGGGCCAGGCGCGCCGACAGTCGCGCCATGTCCGCCTGATTGACCCAGTACTTCTTCTCCTGTCTGTACACTTCGTTCAAGCCTCCACCTCCAAAAAAGGCTGCAAAAACTTGGAGCGTGGGCTCCAGGGTTTTTGCAGCCTGACGATCCTAGCAATCGCTGCCGTAGACTCATGGCTTTGCGTCGCCGCCTTTGGGCGGTTTTGCCTATGCAGTTGTACCGATATTGATCCGCCGCGCGCCGCGCCCCTGTAGGCCAGCTCCGTTGTGCCTGCGCTCAAACGGTCGCCTTCTGTCGGCATTGTACCCCGCGCCGCAATGCGGCCCTGGCGCCCCGTCAAGGCCCCGGTTTGCAGATACCGCCCGGCCCAGCTAATGCGCCGACAGGATTATCCGGGCCTATATATGGCGCATTGCCGCGTTCTTTACCCCAATTGACTGGCAGAGATTCCAGGCGCGCGCTTTAAAGCATTTATGCGGGTGGCAATTATCGCATTGCCTTTAGCCTCCCGGCGTCAGCGCAAGGAATGCCTCGGGAGGCGTCCCATAAGCGGCCGACATCTGCTGCCAACGCCCTGTTGCGCGCCAACGCGCGGATGGATCTGCTCACCCACCGCAGGCCCATAATGTTGAAGCGCAACCAGCAGGCATGCCGGCGAGTCTGGCTAACCTCCCGTGTTCCAGACACCCAAATGCGCCGGTTGCTTGGGACTTGCGACAGCTGCGCGCCGCCCTAATCCGATTTTAGCAGCGGAGCACACCGGCCCGCCGCCCGGCAAACGCGCGTCCGACCTGCCAAAGGCGCGCGTACCCGTGCGCAGCGCTCCGCCCGGCGCCTAAACACAGCAGTCCTGTCCACATGATTGCGCCGCAGGTCCGCTCTGCGCGCGCCCGGTTTCGAGTCCCCCCATCCGAGTCCAAGTGCCAGACTGCTACTCTATGTTATTATACCATATTCCAGGAATATGTAAAGACCGCCGCGCATAAGATGCGGTCAACCTGGCAGAAAAATCGCCCCCGGCTGCCATTCCGATCGCGTCCCATTCTGCCGACCTAACCTATCGGCTGAAAGCGATTTGATATGGGGCGGCGCGCCAGCGCCAATGCGCCGCCGCATGGCAGCTCCTGTCCTTCCAAATGACGCAGCAAGGCCCCGCGCTGTCATCGGCACTCCCACGCGTTAAATCGCACGCCGCAGCGAAAATGATATGCGTGAAGCGCTTTGCCGTGACAGCGCCCGGGCCGCGCAGCAACCGCGCGACGTCAGCCTGCTCCCCGGCAGCGCGTACCGGTTCGCCGGCAACCGGAGCCGTCGCGCTTTGCTATGCAGTATTGGTCTTTTTGTTTTCTCTTCGCCTGATACAGCGCGTCATCCGCCATACGATACAGACTATCGTAATTGTCATCCTTTTGTATGATTACCGCGCCGATGCAGGTGGTAAGTTGCCGTTCGCCCACGTGGATGCCACGAATCTTGCCGCAGATCTCCGCGCAAATCGCGTGAAGCGCTTCTTCATCCGCCAAACAATCCAGATAGGCGGCGAACTCGTCCCCTCCGATGCGGGCGACAATGCCTCCGCCCTCGAAAATGCTCCGCAACAGCTCGGCAAACCTCGCCAGAACCTGGTCGCCAATTTGATGACCATATGAATCATTGATCTCCTTAAAATTGTCCAGATCCATAATGATAAAAACTCCCGGGGCATCCGGGCTCACTTGCGCCAGTCTCTGGGTAACCAGCTTTCTGCAGGCAGAAGCGTTATAGAGTCGCGTCAGGCCATCTTCCATCGCCTTTTTCCGCAGTTTCGCGATCGTCCGTTCCTTCTGCCACAGGAGGAGTATGAGGATCCCGACAATGGCCGCTCCCAGCGCGCCGAGCATGCCGATCGACTGCACGGGATAATCGACAATCAAGTCCAGCAATGCAACCGTTCCGGACATATCCGCGTGGCGATCCGTCAAGCCCGGCGCCTCCGCCGTTGAAAGCCGCTCGAGCGACTTGCTGCGACTTGCGCGCAATTCAGCGACTGCAGGTCGGGCCAGCTCAATGCGGGCGGCCTGCATCCGCGCAAAGCGCCGTCCGCTGAGCAATGCCCCGTTGCCGCTTACTGCCGGCGCCATCGCCATGGACGCCTCTCCCGCGCCCGAATCTACACACCGCGCGCCGGGAATCCGCAATACGGTCTCGGCAGCTATTTGGCTGCTGGCAGAGCGCATTGGCTCCACCACATTCGCGCCCTGCGCAAACCGCGCTGCAACACACGCTTCCACATTGTAAATGGGCGCAAGAGCACCGCGCAATGCGCCCGCATGGCTCTCCGGCACCGCTTTCGCCTCACGCGTCCTACAGGTATATTGTATGCTCCCAGTTGGATACATTTTGACATGACGGATATATTCTGTGCCGCTTTCCACATCGGTTCCATCAGTGAAAAATGGCGCAGCGACGCGCATGGTTCCTGTCGCCAGGCTGATATCACGCCTTATCGCGCAAGCCGCCGGGGCATAAAGCAAAGCCGAGAGAACCAGGAGTAAGCAGAAAGAAGCTGCCTTTCTGAGCATACAGACCCGCCTTCCACTTCCTAATCAGTGTCACACATTCGATATTCTATGCCGCCTTTTCGCAGCAGGGAATCTGGTCGCCCCGCACGCCATCGGTTCATCGGCATAGCGTCAAGTCAATTCGGCTCTGCTTTTGTTGCATTATATCGCTCTTTACATTATAGATATATTGGCAGGGTATTCATGGCGCTTGCATGTATTGTACCCGCAAAGCGGCGCAAGCGGCATGTACAGAACTCACAGCTTCCCGCCCGTCATGGGTAGACAGCGGCGATGAGGCGCAGCAATTCGCGGGCCGGGCGCATGGCCGACGCTCGCAGCAGGCAAATTAAGACTGCCTCCGTCGCCACATGGCAACCTCAATGACATGCAATATAAACATGCTTATGCCATCGTCCGCAGCTGCGCCCTGGATGCCACCAAGGCGACCGCCTTTTTCCCACTCAATATGCAGGGCGCTCTACAGTATGACGCCGTTTGATATGGCTCGCCGCGTCCAGCCCACCGGTTATATCGCAGATAAACGGCATTTACCGTGTAAGTATACCATACAATAGAACTGTGTGCAACAGTAAAATAGATTGGGATTGGAGGTGGAGCAATGGATGTTTTGGAGCGCCTGGACAGGTTAATGAAGGCGCGAGGCTGGTCCATGTACCGACTGGCGAAGGAAAGCGGCCTGTCGGAGTCCACGGTAGCAAACATATACCGGCGAAACGCCGTCCCATATATCGACACATTGGAGAAGATATGTCAAGGACTGGGTATCACGCTGGCACAGTTTTTCGCAGATGGCGAAATGGTGGAGATGACGCCGGAATTGAAGGAGGTATTTGAATATTGGCGCGGGCTGACCGCGGAGCAGAAGGCAGCCGCGCTGGCGATACTGCGAGTCTTAAACCACGACAAAACAGGCGATCACCGCGGCAATTCATGCCCCTGGCGCGCCAAAGAGGTGTTGCATCAAAGGATGCGCCCAAGGCGCCTCAACAAAAAGAATCGTGCCGGCTGAGCAAGGGGCGCTCCCGCGTGCCTCGCGCCTCCGTTGCCGGCAGGCCTCACTGCTTACCGGAGACGACAACCCTTTTGCGAAAGCATTTACGCAGCCCGCCAATTTGCGGCCGCACACCCGATGCCAGAAGGTTTGCCACAGGCGCGCATCCGAACACAACAAAAGCAGGGAAGCCCCGCTCCCCTACTTTTGTACAATAGATGGCCGACCAGCAGCATTGGACGGTGGTGCCGGGATCAGTTCGCCATTTGAGCAGTTGTACCTCCGGCCGCGGTGACAGCTCATGGAGTATATAACGCCGCCCCATGCGCACCCACGAAAGCCGCGCGTTCGCTGCGGCGCGCCCGGGTCAAGCGCATACGCTCATGCGAATAAATCGAATCTCCCCCGCCAGGGCCGCCGCTGCGCTCAGAAGGTATAGTGAGCCCCGCCCTTACGGCAAAAGCAGGTTGCGCGCGTGGACAGGCTGAATGAGTCGCTCGCTTCTCCCTTGATTTCCACAAGCAGCGCGTCTTCGGTGAACCTCGCGCAGATTTCAGGTGCGCGCTCCCCTTTATCCAGCGGATACAGTATCGTTAAGCTCTCAAAGCGCGAACATTCCGCGCGCAACACCAGCCGCACGGCGCTGCCCGCTTTGCCTTCCACAGCCATTCCGGGATATATGTGATACGCATCGTGCAGTATTCCCGGTTCCTGGTAAACGGCCATGGCCGCGTCGCTGGCCGCAGTAAACAGATACAAATCAGCATGCGGGCGCAAAAGCCGATAACCGTTGGCTTCACGCTGAACCTGCAGCTGTCCGTCTCTGGCGTTGATTGGCAGGGGGCACTCCACGGCCTTATCGGGCCTGCCCGTGTCAACGCTGTCCCACAACAGTATGTACCGTCCATGCACGATAAACGCCCGGCGCGTATAATCCTTCCATGCGGGCGTGTAGCACCGCCTGGCCTGTGTACACATCATAGACACTTCCGGATGCAGCTGTTGCGCGGGCACGGCTGCATTACTATAGGAAGGAAACGGTCGCGCCTCTTCCGCCCGCATGCCCATTTCCAGATACGCCAGGCTCTGATTTTCGCCCGGGATCGCCCAGGTGGCATGCGCGCATGTCTGCGTATCGTAAGAATTGTGCAGCGCGCCCCGGTAGCACGAATGCCCCGGATCCGCGATGAACAGTTCACCCTGGGCATAGAGCAGGAAGCTGTTCCGGTCGTGGTGTTCATGCGCGCGGGAGCGCGTGCCGCCGCCGCTCTGCATGGCGAACACCAGGTCGTTTTCCATAGTCCAGCCGGAGCGCAGGAACTGATACCCCGTGTCCATAAAGCACCTGGAGTGCGCCCAGCCGGCCTGCTGCGGCGATATCGAACGGCGCTGCGGCTGATAGAGCGCCAGCAACAGCGAATCCGCCCTGTGCCAATAGACGTGCAGCGATTCATCCGGACGGCTCAGATCCTCCAGCAAAAACCGCTGTATGTACCATTGCGCCACCGGCTCGCCCGTGATGTTGGCAAACAGCAGCGCCTCGGGCGCCTCCATCTGAAAGAAGCGCGGACAGTCGTGGAAGTTTACGCTCGCCGCGATCGGCCGGTCATATCCCGCATCCCGGATCACGCCCGCCTGATGATACAGCGCCCATTCGAATGCGCGCGCCAATCGGCCCTCGCGCTCCAGGCGCATGCCCTTTGCATTGCGCAATGCCTGCAGCGCAAAAAACAGACAGTTAACCGGATACGCCCAGTAATGATAACCTTCCCCATAGCTGCCGTCGCTCTCCAGATTGCCTATCCATAGCTCGAGCGAATGCACGGCCAGCGCAAAATCGCCCTCATCGCGCTCGCATTCCGGCAAAGTCAGCATGGCGACCAGCCACGCCGAGGCGATTACGCACAGATGGTTCATGACCCACTTGCGCGACTGAAACCGCGCGGACGCGCGCAGCAGCGGATACGCGCGGTTCCGGAGCAAATCCAGCGCCACGGCCCGATCCTGTTCCGGCAGCATATCGCAACCCAAGTCGTACAGCAGCGCAAGTCCCATTGTGAGCTGTGCGGTCTCCAGTTCGCCCACCAGGGTTTCCGCGCCGTCCACCATCTGCGTGCGCGGGCGATTGGGGTAATGCGGCCCCTGCCAGAAATCCACGCTGCGCCCGGCAAGATCCTCCAAAATGGCGTGCGCCGCAGCCGCGTATCGCGCTTCCCCGGTGGCAAGCAACACCATGCCCAGGTCGATACAGCGATTGCGAAATACATACCACATATCCATGGTATCTTCGGCAAAGCACAGGCTCCGCCGGGCCGCGATCCTGTCGGCAGTTGCGCGCGTGCGATTCCATATGCGCTGCATTTGCGGGCTGCGCGCCTGTGTTCGCAGGCGCGCAACATCCTCAGGCGCAAGCAAAAGAGAAGTATGCGGCATAGTCAAAGCACCTCGGTCCATCGGCCGTCCTGCCCCAGATACACATGCCCGCTCCATATGCGCAGCACGAGCAGCTTTTCGCGCTCGGGCGATTCGATATACCAGTCGCCACTTGCATCCGGCTTGATGTGCCAGCCCTTGATTCGCTCATCCCGATCCGCCGCTATCGCGCACACCCTAAGATGCGTTTGGCCCGCCTGAGCGTCCACCCAATTGTAGATCTCCGCCGAGCCTTCCTTCGACTGGCCCTGCGCGTTGGGCAGCGGATGGTAGTTGCGGTGGCAATATCCCCAATCAAACCGCATGCTCGAAGGCACGGCCTTGCCGTCTACATAGGCCGCGCATTCAAAGAGCTTCAGCGCTTCGCCATTGCGCCTGAACACATATCGATGCTCATCCGCGCGATGCACATTGAGCCTGCCATCGCGGTTGTTCATCGGGAAATGCGTGCGCATCTTCAGGGGCTGCGTGGTCTGCGCCATGTCAATCACAAACACGGCGTTGGGCAGCGCGGACACGAACGCGCGCCGCGCAAGGCTGACCTCCTCGCCATAGGCTTGCGTGGTGTCCAGCGCCAGCACATGCGCGCGGCCCACGTACCGGTTGGTCAACGTCACCGTGCGCGGCGGTCGGCGCACATAGAAATTGCCGTCCGCCAGCTTTTGCTGATGTATGCCGGAAAACGGATTCATCGTCTGGCCAAAGCCGCCGGCAGGCGTGTCGTCTATGAAGTCCATCACGGCGTGCTGGCTGGTCGAGCAGGAAAAGCGGTATGCGTTCAACCGGTAGCAGCAATGACCGCCGTCCACGATCATGCGTTCCATGCCCTGCACGAACTGGAAGCTGCCGTGATCCTGATGGCGATGTGATGTGACGTTCATCGGCGCATATCCCGCCTGCACCGCGAGCACCGCGCGGGTATGCTCCCAGCTATCGCGCAAAATGGTATGCCCGTTTTCAAAGCTGCGCGCTTCGCACAGCCCCGCCAGGGCCGGCGAGCGCGCCGGCGCCATATCCGGCTGCATCAGCACGGCATGGTAGCGGAACTGGTTGAAAAAGCCAAAGGTAGCCAGTTCGTCCGGCCCCTGCTCCGGCTGCGCATATGTCGTTTCAAACAGCCACGCGGCCAACCCCGCCTGGCGCGGCATGGCATGCTTCATGCGCACAGCTACCTGCACCAGCACATCTCCGGTAGGCCGGAAAATGGCGGCGCGGTCGGCAAAGTTCAGCGTGCGCGGGTACACCGTTTTGCCCTCCCAGGGCTTCATATACAGGAAGCTGCCCGCATACCAGTCCATCAGCCGCGCATAGCACGTCAGATCCAGGCGGTTTTCCAGATCCGGCCGCAGCCGGATGAGCAGCTCATGCAAGTGGGCGAGCGTCAGCGTCGCGTAGTTTGAATACTGCACGGACTCGCCATAGCTGTCCGCATTGTACAGGCCGTATGAATCCCGAAGGAACATGAGCGTCTCATCAATCGCCTGGGCGTCATCCAGCACCAATGCGCAGGCGCCATATCCCATCAGCAGCACATTGTACCAGTTGTTGATGTGCGCATGATCGCGCTGCACGTGCTCGCAGTAGCGCCGGCAGGGTATCATGCCCTTTTCGCGCAGCGCCGCCTTCAGGCCGGCCTCCTCCTCGGGCGCAAACAGCCCGTCGCACAGATCCAGTATCTCACATAGCGCCAGGCAGACGTGCGCCGTCTCCAGATGCCCCCGCAGCGGGCGGCTGGTGTCGCGATACCATGGGCCGATCCAGGCCACGTCGTCCAGGTCGCGCAACCAGAACGCCGCCCTGCGTATCCATTCGCCCAGCGCGCTATCCCTCTCCATATGCCACACAAAGGCCGCGTCGCTCGCGCGCTCCCAGCAAAGGTGCCACCATTCCTGGGTATCTTCCGGCTGCACAAAGCCCGGATGCCGCGTGTTTCTGTACGTGCGCTCGCGCAACGCGGCATACAGACGCGCCTGAAAGCTCTCCGGCCTTGCCGCTTTCAGCCGCGCTACTTCGCGTTCTTCCACAAACCTCGTCATGCGTACATCCTTTCCCTCCAGGTGATCTCCCGGATACCGTTTTTGTATGCCTCGATCATCGCCAGCATTATGGGGCCGAAGGAATGCGGCTCGTTCCTATATGCGCGAACGTCACACAGATATGCCTTGAGCGTGCCCTTTTCCGCGCCCACGCCGGGGCACAGGCAACCGTGGCAACTGCGCTCTGTCGAAAAATCGGCGTTCAGGCACCAGTCGGCCAGCCCCTGTACGGCCTTCTGGAATGCGGGGAAGTACACCGCGCGCTCCAATACGCCCAGGCGCAGCGCCACACCCATCGAATAGGCGATCAGGCCCGTGCCCGAGCTCTCCTCCCAGGCCAATTCGCAGGCGATCGACTGCCGCCACAGGCCATGCGCAGTCTGGTATCTGAGCAGCGCCTCGCAGTGGCGACGCATCCTGCGCGCCGCTTCTTCCCAGCGCGCGTCCGTGCGCGGCAGATACTGCAGTATGTCCGCCAGGCCGATTATGCCCCAGCCATTGCCCCGACTCCAGTGGTCCTCTGAAATGGCGTCCTTATCCGCCATGAAGCCCCGCGCCTGGTGCAGCAGATGGTTTTCGGGATCCTCAAACAGATCGTACATCTTGAAGCACTGCTCGATGCCGCAATCCACATATCCGGGCTCGTCCAGGGCGATCCCGGCCATGACCATGAACGGCGTGGTCGCGGTCACGACGTCGATCCACACCTGCTCCAACGGCAGCCGTTCCGGCGCGGGCATGCACTGTATGCCGTCCCGGTCCACCGGCGCCTGCAGTGTGATTTCCGCATATTCGCGCAGCAGATCGCGCGCCGCGTCGTCCAATCCGTTCAACACAAGGTAAGCGCGGCCATTTCCGCCCACGCGGTAGGACTCGAAGTTGTACCGCGGATGGTCGACCTGATCCGGATAGCGGCCCAGCAGTCTCTGTGCCTTGCTCACGGTCGAGGGATTGCCCGAAGCCACGGCCAGCTGCGCGAGCCCGTACAGCGCGACCAGCCCCGGATAGTTCTTCACTTCGGCGCACTGCTCGAACTTGCAGAATACGTTGTATGCGACGTCAAGGGTGTTGATCTGTGTTTTCATCAAAGCTCTCTCCTTATCCTTTCAGGGAACGATCTCAGCGTCCCGGTTGGTGATGTGAAACAGATTGCCCTCGGGATCCCGCATCAAAGCGAGCTTAAGATCGGCGCGAATCACCGGTTCCGCCGCGCGCGCGACGCCCTTTTCGTCAAGCGCCCGGCAGGTAGCCTCAAAATCGTCGGTATACAGCGCCAGGTGCGTCATGCCGCGCACATAGTTGTCGGCCGTCGCCGGCGCGTCGGTGCGGGCGGCGTATATCTCCAGGCACGCGCCGCGCTGATACCCGAGGAAAAACGTGGATGCGCCCGCCTTGCGCAAAAGCCGCATGCCCAACACGTCCATATACCATTGCGCCAGCGCGGCCGGGTCCCGGGCCGCGATGCCCGCATGCTCAATATAGCCGATCATAGCGACTGCTCCTCTCCCTGCCCGCATACGGCGGCGATTGTGCTTCGGGTCTGTGCCAGGGCCGCCGGCAGATTCATCTTCGTATCGCCCCTATACCAGTGTGCAAACTGCCCATGCTCCGCCTGCTTGCGATCCTCCAGCAGCCTCGCCATGCAGAATTCGGCATGCCTGAGCTGCGCCAGCGCGGCGCTCGCTTCGCCGGATTCCCACGCCCTCCACGCAAGCAGGCAGGCGCGCGCCCAGCGGTACAGCCCCAGCAGTATCTCCTCCTGCACGAGCAGCATATCGCGGTAAAACTCCCTGCCCTGCTCCTTTACGCGCGCGGCATCGCGGCTCAGCTGGACATAGCTCGCTTCGCACGCGCGAATGCCCGCTTCCAGGCTGCGAACGTATTCCTCGCCGTATGCCGCTTTGCCGCCGCTTCGCATCGCATCGAGCGCGTTGAGCCCGATGCCGCGGGCCACTCCATCCAGGATCACGTTCTGCTGGAACTCCGTCTGCGGCAGAACGGCCTGCGCCTTCCAGAAGCGCTGATAATCGCCGCCTTCCGCAGCCGGCTTGGCGGCAAAGGCGTCAAAGTGCGCATGTAGCCGCGCCGCGCCATGCTCCAGGCCGAACATCTCGCGGAAGTAGCCGTTCAGATACATCGCTTCGTCAAACGCATCCATGTCCCAGACCATTTCCGCATGGGCGCGCACGCTCATTATAAACTCGCGCACATTCGACACGTTGAGTATGGTATACTCGGTATCGCCCTTTTCGCGCGCCAGCCGATACTGGTATTGCATCTTGCGCAGATCGATGCCCTGCACGAGGTGGGGGCCCGCGCCCCAGAACGCCACATGATAATACAAACCGTAGCGGCGCCGCGGCTCGCGGGCGAGTTCGTAGAAATCCCGGCCAAAGATCTGGGTTTCGCCCGCGTCCGCGAATATCACTATCGCGTTTTCAGGGAAGCGCAGCAGCCCCTTGAAGCAAAGCTCCGTTCCCTCCATCCAGAGCGTAGATGTGCACAGGAAACCGTCATGCCCGAGTTCCGCGCGTATTATGTCGCATTCCGTCTGCAGCGCGTCGCTGATTATGGCCCCGTGCGCCCGATCGGAATCGTCTATTGCCTTGTCGTTATACCAGGCGGGGCGGTCGCCCCTGCCGCGCAGCCCCAATTGCCAGATCACGCCCTCGTATTTCGCCCATCTGCGCACCGATTCGCGCCAGCATTCAATGACCTTTTCGCGGCTGGTCACAAACGAAAAGGTCTCTTCACTGCCGCGCGCGCGCCAGTAGTTTTCAAAGCCAAAGTGGCTCACGCCCAGGGGTTCGACATGGTGCTGGGATACGTACAGGCCGCGCTCGACCGCCATGCGAACCAGATTCTCTTCCGGCGGGTTGTGGATGTCCACAAACGACGCCGGTATTATCAGGTTTATGCCCAGCCGCACGGCCGTTTCCAGCACAATCGAAAAGACGTCGGGATGGATCACCTGCGCGTAATGGGGATAATCGATGTGCCTTGCGCCGCCCCCGTCCTGCCAATCCGACAAAAGATCCTCGTCGTTCAAAAACCAGCCGCGAAAGCGATAGGTTTTGGGGCCGCCGGCAAGCACGCCTTCTTCCATGGAAAGCGCCGGCCTGGCTGCCGGGCTCATGCCCGTAAAGCGGTAGCAGGGATCCACGCCCAGCACATGGCGTGACAGGTGGTAGATGCCCCACATTGCGCCGCGCCGATCGGAGCCCGCGACGATCATGCCCCGACCGCTTACCAGTATGCGGAATCCCTCCCACTCACCGGCAAGCGCTTCGCAATCCAACCATGGGCTAATCCATGCGGCAAACGCCGGGTTCTCCAGCGATCCTACCGCGATGCCGCCCGATCCTTCCACGGGCAAATAGCGGCGCAGCGGCATGCTCTTGCCGGAAACCGCCATGACATCGCGGATCAAGTCCTCCGCCGCCATGCGGACGCTGCTGTGCTCGCCTGGATCTACGAACAGTGTGACGCAGTGTTGCGCGTCAAACCAGTTGAACATCTCTTTCTCCCTTCCATTGCGATATACCGCAAAGAGGCGCAATCCGGCCCGGGCGGTGCGTGGATTGCGCCTCTTATCAGCCCTTCATCATTGCGAAGGATTCAAAGTTCAGTTCATGGAACGCGATATGCGGATCGCACGTGAGCACAAAGTGCATGACCTCGCAGATGTCCTCCGGCTTTAGCAGCTTGGCGCGGTTGACCGGCCGATCGCCCCAGAACGGCGTATCCGCGCCGCCGGGATTGAGCGTCGTAACCCGGACGCCCTTGGGCGCAAGCTGTATCTGCAACCCGCTGGAAAACATGTTGACCGCCGCCTTTGCCGTGCAGTACAGCGGGGCATTGCCATTCGCCCGCAGCGCCGCCATGGAGCCAATGCTGATGATCTGCGCGTTTTCCCGCGCGATGGCCGCAAAATGCTTGCTGGCAAGGAATGCGCCCTTCAGGTTCACGTCCATTGTCAGATCGTAGTCCTCCACGGCCATATCGGGAACCTGCGCCGGTATGGACAGGCCCGCCAGGTTAAGCAGCGCGTCCGCGCCGCCAAATTGGGCTTTGATCTGCGCAAAGAAGTCGGCCACCTTCGCTTCATCGGCAATATCGAACACGCTTGCCAGCGTATTCTGCGGCAAGTCTTTCAGGAGTTCAGCCATTGCCGCGGCGTCGTTGCTGGTGAGGGCCAGCAGCGCGCCCTCCTGCGCCAGCCTCCTGCTCATCACCCTGCCCATGCCACCGGACGCCCCGGTTATCACAATTACGCGATTTTGCACTGGATACATTGTCTCTCTCCTCCTCATTGTGTTGGTCGGCCTGCGCAGCCCACATTTGCCCGGGCGGGCGTCAAAAGTACCCGCCGCGTTCTACGATTTCGGTGGCCTTCAGCCCGGACAGCACCATCTTTTTGATCTCCACTTCGTTGTCGCGAATGGCTTCCGCCTTTTCTAGCACTTCGAGCGCCAGCGCGCGCGGCACGACGATCGCGCCGTCGATGTCCGCGAGTATCACATCGCCGGGCGCTATGTTGACGCCGCCTATCTGTATGGGCATCTGATAGCCGATCATACGAAAGCGCCCCAGCATGCCGTTGGACGAGCGGTACCGCGCAAACACCGGAAACTTCAGCTTCAGTATGCGATCCACATCCCTGACGCCGCCGTCCACTATAGCGCCCCGGCAGCCGCGGCTCATGCTGGCCATCGTCATTATCTCGCCCCACTGGGCGGATTCGTCGTCCTGCGAAGTGTCCCATACGCATACGCTGTAGGGCGCGATGGCGTCCAGCATGCGGGCGCGCTCGGGCATCTCATCTTCAATGCGCAGGTTCTTGCTGCCCTTTATCGTAAAGGCAAGCCCCGCCACGCGCATGTCCATGGTAAGCCCCTGAATCGCGCTGGGCAGAGTTTGATACAGATACCCCATTTCACGCAGCACGTCATTTACCGCGGCGGTTAAAACGGCCTCATAGCGCTCTATCAGCTCCCGATCGCTGATGGGCAGTTGAATCTGCGAGCTCTGTTCGCGCGCATTTTTAAGGTTCTCAAGTTGCATTGTACCTTCCTCCCGTCGCTATCCTTTCACCGACCCGATCATAACGCCCTTGACAAAGTACTTCTGAACAAACGGATAGAAGAACATCAGCGGTGCAGTCGATATAGCGTCGTCATACACGGTGATCAGCAGTTCAAAGCCTTCAACCCAGGCAACCCACTGATCCGCGCCTTCCACGTTCTCCACATAGTCCCAATCCACGCCTTCTTCGCCCCAGCGGGTCATGATGGAGAAGTACTGACTGATTAGCATATCGCCCACGCGGAACGCCGCTTCGGGGTTCTCGCAGTTGCGCGTTATGAAGAAAGAGCCATTGTTCGGCACGGAGGGCGCATATTTGGATACCGGCGTGCCATCCGGCCCGTTGAGCGGCACGACCGCCTCATACGCATCGCGCCAGGTGTTCGCCGCGTTCACGCGGGAGGGCGACATATAGAAGAACATCATCGTCGTCGGCTCGGTGGAGTTCAGCATGGCCAGATACTGATTGCCGTCCTGGGTGAGTATCTCCTGGGGGATCAGGCCTTCTTCAAAGAGCTTGCGTATAAACTTGATGCCTTCCTTCCAGGCCTCGGTCATGTAGGCCAGGCCAACCTCGCCGTCGTTCACCGTGAGGTAATTGCTGCCGCCCGTGTATACAAAGGGCGTCATGCAGTAGTTGAACCAGCCCTCATAGCCATTGCCAAACGTGCCTACCATGCCGATCTCGTCGTGAACGCCGTTGCCATCGAGGTCAGTTTCCTTCACCTTGACCAGCAGTTCGTACAGCTCATCGGCATTGGTGGGCGTGGACAGGCCCAGTTGCTCCAGCCATTCCATGTTGTACCAGGCCTTATCGCCATATTCGCTGTTATAGGTCTGGTTAAACGTGGGTATGCCATAGATCTCGCCGTCGTACATCGTGATCTGCTGCAGTATGTCCACCCCGGTGCGCTCCATCGCGTCGTGCAGGTTCGGGGCAATGGTCTCATCGCTGCAGTACTCGGTGATGGGCAGCAGCACGCCGGATTCGATCCAGGAGAGCAGTTCCGCGTCGCTGGGGCCCACCAGAACCACGTCCGGCAGCTCCGATCCGCCCGCGGAAATCATCATGTCGATCTTGCTGTTGTAGTCCGTCGACGGATACACGTCAAAGGTAAGGTTCACTCCGCAGGCTTCTTCCAGCATCAGCGTCATGGTGTTGGTTTCGAAGTCCTCTACATTGATGGCGTCCGAGATGGCTATGCTGATTGTGGGTACGTCCTCCTCTGCAAGCGCGGGAAGCGCCGGCAGCATGCCAACCAGCAGCAATAAAGCCAACAGTGTCGCAGCGAGTCGGTTTCGGGTCATGAATTCGTGCCTCCTTTGTATTTTTATGTGATACCGGAGTGTATATCGATCTGCTTCAATTGGCAAGAGATTTTTTGCGCGCATTCACCATGAATATTTCGGAGTCGTTTGCTTGGAACAATGAAAATCGATCGAATGGGGCCGAGAAAAAAGGAAAACGGCTTGATTTAAGCTTAATTATAGTATAAGATGGTGTCGTAATATATGTTCCCGCCCTGAAATTTGGAAATAGCGCGGTTGACCTTTGCATGCGATTTTTCCGAAGAACGTCGTACGGGGCCGTTTCTTTCTCCTGTATCTGATTTTCGCGCTGGTTCTGCTGGGAATGTACGTGCCGCTGCACCTGCATACCTATGACATCATTTCACAGAACGTGCGCTCGCGCATACAGCGGAACCTTGAGCGCGGGATTCAGACGATGGAATCCTCCATCCGCGCAGTCATCAATACCTACAACTCTACCATTCACGACGCCCGGTTTCGCCCGTTGATCTATGTCGCAAGGCCCTACTCGGAATCGCCAGAAACGCTCAAGCAACTCGTGGAGGCGCTGACCACGCCCTTCACATCCGACGATCTGATTGGGGACGTGGGCATAATATGCGGCAATTCGCCGATTCTTTCGCGCAATCGCAGCTTCTATTCTGAAACGTACTACTCGTTTTATCCGGATTTCCTGCTATGCGACGGAATGGATTTTGACGAATGGAGGCAATGGCTACTTACCGCCAACCGCACCGGAACCTGGCTGGCCGAAGCCACATACACATCGATGGACTATTCTTCGCCCTACGCCGCCATCACTTATGCGCGCATCTGGCCCGCCACCGCCAGCGGCAGTCAAAATGTGTATTATGCCACGCTGCGCACGGACAAGCTCATGGATCTGCTCGCCGACGATGAGATACTCTCCGGCGGATATGTGCATATTACTTTGCCAAGCAGCAGGATTCCACCGGCGTGGTGAACGGCTATATCGAGGAGATGTTCGGCGGCCTGAAGGTAGTCAAGGTCTTCTGCCACGAGGAAGCCGCCAAGGAGCGCTTGAGGAAGCTCAATGAAGAGCTGTACAACAACACTCTGCGCGCCAACGGCGCTGCGGGCGCGATGATGCCGATCATGTCCGGCTTTGGCAACCTGCAGTACCTGGTCGTGGCGATAGTCGGCGGCGCCATGGCGCTGTTTGGCAGCGGCATGCTGGCCACGACGCTGGGCACGCTGATATCGTTCCTGGGGCTTATACGGCAGTTCACCTCCTCGATCACCCAGACCGCGCAGCAGATGAACAGCGCCGTGCTGGGCTTTGCCGGGGCGAGCCGCATATTTGAGCTGATGGACAATGAGCCGGAAAAGGACGAGGGCTATGTCACGCTGGTGCGCGCCGAGGAGCGCAATGGCGAGCTTATCGAGCGCGCCGACGGCGACATATACGCATGGAAGCATCCCCACCACGACGGCACGCTGACTTACGCCAAAGTGCAGGGCAACGTCGTATTCGACCACGTGGACTTCAGCTACGACGGCCGCAAGATAGTTTTGCACGACATTTCCCTCTACGCCAAGCCCGGACAGAAGATAGCCTTTGTCGGCGCGACCGGCGCGGGCAAGACGACCATCACCAACCTGATAAACCGCTTCTACGATCTGGCCGACGGCAAGATACGCTATGACGGCATCAACATCACCAAGATCCGCAAGACCGATCTGCGCCGCTCGATGGGCATAATACTGCAGGACGTGAGCCTGTTTACGGGCACGGTCATGGACAACATTCGCTACGGCAAGCTGGACGCCACCGACGAGGAGTGCATCACGGCGGCAAAGCTGTCCGGCGCCGACTCATTCATCACCCGGCTGCCCAACGGCTATCAAACGCTGATAAGCGGCGACAACAACAACCTGTCTCAGGGTCAGTGCCAGCTCATCTCGATCGCCCGCGCAGCCGTTGCCGATCCGCCGGTCATGATAATGGACGAGGCCACGTCGTCGATCGATACCCGAACCGAGGCGATCGTCCAGCGCGGCATGGACGCGCTTATGAAGGGCCGCACGGTATTTGTCATCGCGCACCGCCTTTCCACCGTGCGCAACTCCAACGCCATAATGGTGCTGGAGCAGGGGCGGATAATCGAGCGCGGCGACCACGACCAGCTTATCGCGCAAAAGGGCCAGTATTATCAGCTCTATACCGGCGCGTTTGAGCTGGAGTAAACGGCTTCATCAGTAGGGAGTTGATGAAAACGCCCGTCATGCCGAGGCAAGTTCCCCGCCTGTAACCAAATTGTCATTGCATCCGAACAAGCTGCCGCATATCTCCTGGATAAGCGGCAGCTTGATTCAGTTTAGCGCTCATGCCGTGCACCGCGCGGACAACCGCACGCCCAATCGTCAGGCGCTCGCCCGCTAACTGTCCGTCCGCGCGCCGTCCAGCGCCGCAGCGATGCGGCGCGTCACAGCGGCCCGCGGAAGTCGGCCATGTAGCCCGCCTGTATCAGCGCGATGGCCGACATCAGCGCGCCCCAGTGATAGAACTTGTCCGAGTTGTGCGCGTCGCAGCCCTCGCCGGTGATGCTGTTGTAGTTTTCGTGCACATGCCGGTGCGCGTTCCACTCCTTGAGGAATATGTCCCGCGATTTGGCCGCCAGATCGGCCTGCACGTCCGGCAGGTCGTGATCCCGCAGCGCCATGTACACCAGGAAGTTGAGCGGCGCCCACACCCGACCCCGCCAGTAATCCTGATCGCCATACGCCGGATCGTTGCGCGCTATCGACGGCAGCATCCACGGCCCGTAGAACTCGTCCGGGTTGTAGTAGTGCTCGTCGGCTATCCGGCGCAGCCGCGCTGCGGGTATCTGCTCCGAGAACAGCGCGTAGAAGTTTGTCGGACTTATGCGCCGCGTCAGCTCGCCGGTGTCGGTGCGCCGGTTGTAGTAGAAGCCGCGCGCCTCGTCCCACAGCCCCTCCAGCCCGCGCTCGGCGCGCCGCTGTCGCGCCAGCAGCGTGCGCGCGTCCTCGGCGCGCCCCAGCAGCTGCGCCAGCTGCCGCAGCGCACGGCAGTCCATTATGAACAGCCCGGTCAGCCCCACGTCCTCCAGCTTCATAATATGCCGGTCGCGGTCAAACGGTATGTCGTCGTACATTGGCGAGTTGTCCAGTCCGGACTCGAGCGCGCCGCCGAACGTGTCGTTTACGCCGGTGGATTCCCACACGTTGCCGCGCCGGTTCACTACCGGGTCGCTGCCCCAGCACAGCGCGCCGCTGTCGGACGAGCGGTGCGCGCAAAACCAGCCGTTCCACTCCAGCAGCTGCGGATACAGCGCCTCGACCAGCCACTTCTCGCGGTAGCGCCGATAGGTCTCCAGCACCATCGCGCTGCCCACCGGCGGCTGCGAACGATCCTCGCTCTTGAGGTGCGTGCCATGTATGAAGTTCGGCACGAAGCCCGCGGCGGTGTGCTCGCCCGTTATCTCTATCAGGTTGCTGTAAGCGATCTCGCGGCTGCCCCAGCCCGCCATGAACCCCGCAAAGTAGTTGTCCCAGCAGAACAGCACATAGCCGCCGCTGTCTATGCTCCACAGCCGGCTGACCGGCGATATCACGCGATCGTTCTGAGCATCGTAGATCGTATCCCACGCTATGGCGCACTCCATCGCCGCGTACATGCCGCTCAGCGCGCCGTATGCGGCATGGCTGGCCTCAAGCGCCGCGCGCCGCTGCGCTATAAGCGCCTGCATGCGGTCGAGTGGGCGCTCTGGCCCGGTGTAAAACGCCACCGGCCCGGTAAACGCGACCGCCATGAACGGCGACTGCGTGGGTATATTGGCGTCGAACTGCGCCGGCGCGCCCGTGGTGCGTATGGCTATGTCGCCGTCCGGGCCGTGCGCCGTCAGCGCCGCCCCGCTGTGCTCGACCCAGCCCGGCCGGTTCCACAGATAGCCGCACTCCAGCGTCAGCATCGCCGGATAGGGCTGCAGCTGCGCCGGCGTGACCAGCAGTATCAGCTCGCCGGCGTCGACGGTGCTCTCGACCGTGAAGTCGAAGTCCTGCCACGTCACGCGCATCTCGGTATAGCTGTCGTCATACGCGTGCATGCCCGGGTATGCGACCTCGTTGGCGTTGCGCGCGCCGCCGGTCGGAAAGCGGCCTATCAGCGTCTCCTTGAGATACGCGCCGCCGCGGTATTCCTTGAGCCCTATGTTCAGCGCCAGACCGTCGGGCATGTGCACGTGCGACAACACGCTGCGCACGTTCCAGGTGCGCCAGCCCTGTATGAAGTCCCGCTTGAGCCGCATGTATTCCGGATGCTGTAGCATAGTCAAAGCCCGCCTCCCCTGTTCTGCAATGAAGCAGTTTTATCTGTATCGGCGCCGTGACCGGCAAAGCGCATGCGCCACATCATGCCGCGCAATGAGCGGGTATAGCTGTCTCAACCGCCCGGCGCGCCGCCCGGCCAGACCGGCCCATGCAATTATACCACAGATTCCCGCGGCGCGGCAGCTCGAATGTTCGCGCGCCGCGGACATCGGCGCCCGACCGATATGGCTAAATAGGCCACGCGCCGACAGGCATATGGCCACGCCAGCCGATGTCGCCCTCCTGAGCATAAGCAGGCTCCGCGCGGCCGGAAAGCGCGACGCAGACAGCCACGCACCGCCCCAGCCATACCCGCCATATCGACCCGCAGCCGATGCAGCGCCGCACAACTCCGCCCACCGCCACAGCCGGCCCACATCCCGCCGGCAAGCCGCCCAGCATATCGCGCGCCGCCCGCCGCGCCCCGGCATCACGCGCCGACGTCGGCGTACCTGTCGGCCTGCGCGTGCCACATCTCCGCGTACAGCCCGGCCCGGCTCACCAGCTCGGCGTGCGTGCCGCGCTCGACTATCCTGCCGCCCGCCAGCACGTATATGTAGTCCGCATACCTCACCGTGGCCAGGCGGTGGGACACGTATACCACCGTCTTGTCGCGGCTGCAGGCCTCAAAGTCCTGGTTGAACCTGTATTCCGATATCGGATCGAGCGCGGACGAGGGCTCGTCCAGCACCATTATCGGCGCGTCACTGTACTTCAGCCGCGCAAGCGCCAGCTTTTGGCGCTCGCCGCCCGACAGCATCAGGCCGTCGTCGCAAAACTCCCTGAGCAGCTGCCGGTTCAGCATGGCGCTGGGCTCGGGCCATATGTCGCTCTGGGCGACGACCGCCTCGGCCTTCGCCATGTCGACATCGATGTCCATGGCGACGTTTTGGGCAACCGTTGCAGGGTACAGCTGGAAGTCCTGGAACAGCGTCGCGAAGTTGCGCCGATAGGCGTCCGGCGCGATGCCGGATATGTCGCGGCCGTCGATGCGTATGCGGCCCGATCCGGGCCTCAACAGGCCCAGCATCAGGCTGATGAGCGTAGTCTTGCCCGCGCCGTTCAGGCCGACTATCGCGATATGCTGGCCCCGGGCCACCTTAAGCGACACGCCGCTGAGCGCCGCGCCGGGCTGGTTCGGGTACGAGAAGCTCACGTCCTCAAACTCTATGGAGTCGGTGAAGCCTTCGGCCGCGCGGTCGCGCGCCGCGTCCGCCGCCGCGCGCGCTCCGCCCTCCATGAACGCCCTGAACCTGGCCATGTATATGCCGTTGAGCTTCAGCTCCGCGAGAGTCGTGCCAAACAGGTATGTCAGCGTGGATACCGTCAGCTCTATGCTGTTGAATGCGGCGACGAAGCCGCCTATCGTCGATGTCCGGCGCACCACTATGCCGTACACCAGGTACATCACCAGCCCAAAGTGCATGAACACGTACTCCGGCACGAACTTCTGCGCGAAGTTCAGCCGCATCAGCCGTCGGTTCCACTTCTGAGTGCGCGCGCGCAGCTCTGCGTTGCTCTGCCGGTACTTGTCCCGCAACATGCCAAAGGCGTCGTATATCCGCAGCTCCTTGGCGTAGTCCGCCCGCGAGAACACCTCCCGGATGTAGTTGAGCCGACGCCGGTGCGGTATCGTGTCCTGCTGCTTTTGCTCGGCGGCGCTGGCCGTGCGGCGGTTGAGCAGCAGCGTCAGCGCGACCGAGGCGCACATTATGACCAGCAGCCCCGGGCTGATCGCAAAGTACATCGCCAGCGTGAGCGCGGCGTTTATGACCGTCGCGGCCGCGTCCGCAACCAGCATGAGCGTCTCGTCCGCCTTTTCGGTTATGGCCTCCATCGCCAGCACCACGTCGTTGTAGTACTCCGGATCGTCGTAATCCAGCCAGTCCGTGGCCTGCGTGCGGCGGCTTACGTCGGCGTAGACGCGCCTGGCGATATCTTCCTTGGCGCGGCGCTCGAAGCTCTCGTGGAACCAGTTGGTATATATATCGCCGCCCAGGAAGAACAGTATCATCGCCGCCACCGCGCCAAACGCGAACGCGGCGTCCATGCCGCCCATCGCCGCGTCGATAATGACCTTGAATATCAGTATGTTGGCGACGAACGCTATCAGGTACGACCATATGATATCTATAAAATAGCCTGTCACATAGCCCGGGGCGATGCTAAACAGGTATCTCACCGCGTACAGATTCGCCCAGCGCTTATTCGCTTTCATCTTCACTGCCACCCCTCGCTTTGAAGGACTCGGCATTGAGCGCATACATGTGCGCATACCGCCCGTTCAGCTCCATCAGCTGCGCATGCGTGCCCTGTTCGGCAATGCGGCCGTCCTCGACGTATATGATCCTGTCCGCCAGCCGCGTCATCGACAGCCGGTGCGATACGAATATGCAGGTCCTGTCGCCGACCGCCCGCAGCATCTGCTCGATCGTGCGGGCCTCGGCGATGGGGTCGAGTTTGGCGGAGGGCTCGTCCATTATCGCCACATCGTACTCCTGGGTCAGCATGCGCGCAAGCGCAAAGCGCTGCGCCTCGCCGCCTGAAAACACCACGCCCTCCCGGTCGAACTCGCGCCCCACTATCGTGTCCAGCCCCTGAGGCAGCGCCTCTATGCGCTGCCTCAGCCCCACGGTTTCCAGCGCGCCCAGCATTTCCGCCCGCTCCGCGCGCCGCCGCAGCGAGAGGTTCTCGCTCACGCTGACGCCGAAGTTGGCATAGTCCTGAAACGCCACGGCGAAGCGGCGCTGGTACTGCGCCTCGCTGAAGTCGCCCAGCGGCCGGCCGTTTACCAGTATCTCGCCGCGCCCGGGCTCGTACAGCTTCATCATCAGCTTTATCAGGCTGGTCTTGCCTGCGCCGTTGGGCCCCACTATCGCGAGCTTCTCGCCCCGGTTGACCTTCAGGTCGACGTCGTGCAGCACTTCCACGTCCGTATAGCCAAACGACACGCCCCTAAACTCGATCGTATCGATCGCAGCTATAGAGTCGCCGCGCGCGCGATCCGGCACCTCCATGTCCAGGAACTCCCTCAGCGAATCGACGCTCAGGCTGTTTGAGTGCCCGCTTTGCACGAAGTTCATCACCCGCCTCAGCGCGAGCACCCACTCGCCTATCGCCACGAACATGACGCCAAACGCGCTTATCGACAGATCCCTGAGTATGAACAGCCTGTATGCGGCGTACAGATAGCAGCCCGCGTTCATCAGGTTGATCGTCAACTGGTTGCCCAGCACGCCCAGGGCGCAGCGCCTGAGCGCGCCCGCCTGCGCAAGCGCGGCATTGCCCTGGCACGCCTGCTCCATCTGGGCGTCAATGACCCGCTCTATGTTCGAAAAGCGCAGCTCCTTTGCGTACTCCTTGTGGGTGACGATGCGGAACGCGCCCTCCTTGCGCCGCTCGTTGGGCGTCTTTTGCCGCTCAAGCTCATAGCGCGCCGCGCTCACGCGCCTGAGCACGGGCGCCGCCGCAAACGCGAACACCGCCGCCGCGCACAGGTATGGATCCAGCGACAGTATTATCAGCAGCCCGCTGACGATCACGCTGACGTTCCCAATGAAGCCCGCGACGTCGTTGAAAATCTTGAGTATAGTGCCGTCCGCCGCCCGCCGGGCGAGCTGATAGCGATCGAAGAACTCCGGGTCTTCATAGCAGCGCAGCGGCATGGCGCTCGCCTTGTCAAACAGCAGCTCATCCAGCGCCGCGCTCACTACCAGGCCCCTGTCCTCCTTATAGACATAGTTATACCAGTTCTCCAGCAGCAGCAGCACAAACCGCACCGCCAGAAAGGCCAGCGCAATGCCCGCGATATATCCAAAGCTCCGCTGCGCCTCCAGCGCCGCCAGCACCCGATTCAGGAACCAGACGGAGTTCAGTATGCCAAAGACCTTCGTCGCGATCTGCAGCGATATGTTGACCGCCGCCCAGCCCGGCGCCTTGGATGCGATGAGCTTCAATGCGTATGCGTAATTGCTCAGAAAACCCTTTGCCTTCATTCGGATGCCTCCTGCGTGAAATCGCACGCTCTCCGGAACAGATGCGCGGCGATCGAGCTCTGGAGCGCAGGAACCGCCGCCCTGCGCGCCCGCAAACGGCAGCGCCGCGCCGATTTGCACGGAACCAGGCGTGAGCCGCGGCATTGCGTCATATATCATGCCACAGTGTAATTATGCCACCAGCGCGCAGTCCGCGTCAAGCCCGGTTTGCACGCCGCGCGCATACAATTTGAAGCGCCCCAACTCATCGGCGAGGTCTGACGGCAAAATCGCAACGTCGCGCCGCGCGCCGTTGCCGAATATGCCCAATTGAAAATCCTTGACGGCCGTACAGATATATGATATCTTAATCGAATTGCACATTTGCCCGGCAGTCGCGCGCCCGTGGCTGCAATCCGGCTGCCGCACGCAGAGTTTGCGTTTCATTTCGAAGGAGCGATAAGCCATGCTACGCATCGCCGTATGTGATGACGAACCCCTGCAGTTGCAACGGATGACAGCGCTGCTGGAAGCCTACCTAGAATCGCGTCCCGAGCTCGAGGGGCGCATATAGAGCTTTGACAGCGGCGGCGCGCTGCTGGCGCGCGCGGAACAGCAGCGCGGCTTCGAGCTGTACGTGATGGACATACTCATGCCGGAGCTGAGCGGCATCGAGACCGGGCGCCGCCTGCGCGCGCTGGGCGACGGCGGCGAAATCATATACATAACCAGTTCAAACGACTTTGCCGCCGACAGCTATGATGTCCGCGCGTTTTTTTTACCTGCTCAAGCCGGTGAACGAGCGCAAGCTGTACAACGTTATGGACGGCGCGGCGCGCACGCTGAACCGCCGGCGCAGCAGCGCGATAGTCATCAACACGCCCGACGGGCCGCGCCGCGTGCTGCTGGAGCGCATTCAGTATGTCGAGCGAACCGGGCGGCGGCTGCGCTATCACTGCATCGACGGCGTACTGGATTCCCAGACGATACGCGGCTCGCTGCGCGAGACGGCCGCCGCGCTGTTGGCCGACCGGCGCTTCTACCTGTGCGGCGCGAGCTTTGTCATGAACTTCCAGCATGTCACCGGTGTGAACGGCCAAAACGCCATGCTCGACGACGGGCAGAGCGTGGCGCTGCCCCGCGCGTCGACGGCCGACTTCAAACTCGCCTGTGGCAACTACTGGCTGGAGGAAGGCGACAAATGGTAGAACTGTTCATGCTCGAATGCCTGACGGCGCTGGGCTTTACAATGGTGCTGTTGCTCATGGCCAAGCGGCATTCACTGCGGCGCACGCTGCTGGCGGGCTACTCGGTGATGGCGCTGGTCATGCTCGTGGTGGCCGGCGCGTACAAGGTGCTCGGTCTGGGCTTCGTCACGCGGTACTACTTCGTGATCGCCCACGTGCCGTCGGTGGCGTTTCTGCTGGTATTCAGCCAGTTCCGCGGTTGGCGCATGCTGTTCCAGATGATGACCGCCATACTGTTTTGCCTGATAGTGCAGCACGCGACCGGCATAGTATACTATCTGACCGATAACAACACCGCGGCGCTGATTATAACGTACATCGCGCTGACCGCGTTCAGCATCTGGCTGATAATCCGCCACCTGCGCCCGCTGTTTATCAGGGCGCTGACGCAGCTGCGGCGCGGCTGGTGGCAGAGCTGCCTGGTAATTGCGGGCTACTACATGATAATCGCCTATCTGATCCCCGGTTATGCGGGGTTCGACGTGAAAAGCACCTATCTGAAGCTCGCGACCTCGCTGCTGATGGCGGGGTTCTACTGGATAATCATGCTGCTGCTCAACAGCGCGCGCGAGGAGGCGGACGCCCGGCAGCGCGCCCAGCTCAACGCGCTGCAGCTCAACGCGCTGCAGAGCCGCATGGATGCGGTGCGCGCCGCCGAGCGCGCGATACGCACCGAGCGCCACGACCTGTGCCACCGGCTCCAGACCGTGGCCGAGCTGGTGGCGCGGGGCGACCGGGACGACGCGCTCCGGTTCCTGGACGCCGCCCAGCGCCGGCTGGACGAGCGCAAGGAGCTCCGCTGGTGCCGGCCGCCGGTGCTGGACGCGGTTTGCGCCTCATACTTCGATCAGGCGCGCAACCTGGACATAGCCATCCGGGCCAGCATCGACCTGCCCGACGAGCTGCCGGTCGACGAGAGCGAGCTCGCGATAGTGCTCGCCAACGCGCTGGACAACGCGATCCACGCCAACCAGGCGCTGCCCGAGCCGCAGCGCGAGATACGCTGCCGCATGGCGTGCACGCCCACGCTGATGCTGCGCGTGTCCAACCCCTGCGCCGGCGAAGTGAAGTTCGACGAGCGCGGGCTGCCGGTCGCGCAGCAGTCGGGGCACGGCCTGGGCACGCAGTCGGTCTGCGCGTTCTGCCAGAAGCACGGCGCCGTCTGCGCGTTCAGGCAGGCGGATGGCTGGTTCCACATGCAGGTCATACTCTAGCGCCGCCGGCGCGCGCCCCCTTCCCGCAGGCTCGGGAAGGGGGTTGTCTTATTACCGGCGCGATCGCGGCCCGGCGCGCGCTCCCGGCACACAGCCGTCCGGGCGCGCAAATTCTGCGCGCACAGATACCGATTCTGCTCATTTGCTTGACTCGAAATCGGTTTATGATATATTTCAGATATGTCGACAACGCCTGTACCTTATCCCATCGGTCGCGCGCAACCGGTGTTACGGGTGCAGGCGTTGCCGGGCGTGCGCCGTGCGGCGGCATGCGCCGCGTGCCGCCCTGGCCACTGGCGCGGCGCGCGCGGACAGCCCCGCGCCGCAGAGCGGATCGGATTTAGGAGGATTGATAGATGCAGGCAGGCGATAAGGCCGTGCGCCGCGCGCCGCGAAAGGGACGCGTGGCCACGCTGATTGGCGCGGTGCTATGCGCAGTGTTCGGGCTGCTGCTAATATGCAACCTCGCCATAATAATCCAGGGCACGCTTGATCCCGAAAGGCCGCCCTCGATACTCGGCGTGACGCCGATGGTAGTGCTCTCGGGCTCGATGAGCGGCACGCAGGACGGGCACATCGAGACCGGCGACCTGATATTCGTGGACAAAGTGGAGCCCGACGCGCTTGAGGTGGGCGACGTGATAGCGTACATGAGCGGCCAGACCACCGTTACCCACCGCATAACGGCGATCGAAACCGCCGAGGACGGCGCGCGCACGTTCACCACCAAGGGTGACGCCAACGAGGCCGAGGACACCGAGCCCGTGACCGAGGCGCAGCTGGTCGGCGCGTACATCGGCCGCATACCCCGGGTCGGCGACTTCGCGCTGTTCCTGCAGCAGCCGCTGGGCATGCTGCTGTTCGTGGGCGTGCCGCTGCTGGCGTTTGTGGTATACGACATACTGCGCCGGCAGCGCGGCGCGAATCTGGAGCGGCGCAAGACCCGCGAGCTGGAGCGCGAGCTCGAGCGGTTGCGCGCGCTGGAGCGGGGCGATGCGCCGCGCGCGGGCGACGCGGACGGCACGCACCCCGCGTGAACCTGGACGCGCCGGGCGGCCGCATGCCCGGCGACGCAGCGACACCCGGGCGCCCACAGGCGCGGCTGCCCGGTGGGGCGAGCGATCGCCCCGGACAATTTTGATTTGGGAGGAATATTAGACATGAGGAATAACGGCAAGCTCATGCGAGCAAGCTTCGTTTTGCTGGTTCTCACGCTCATCACTTCTTGTTTTGTCGGCGGGACGTTTGCCAAGTATGTTTCTGAGCGTACAGGCGATGATACCGCGCGCGTCGCCAAGTGGGGCGTTGTTATTACTGCTGATGGTCAAGCCATTAAAAAAGAATACGCAGCAGATAATAACGACCCTCACGATATCGGTATATCAGTAAAATCCGAAGATATTGTAGTTGCACCTGGTACTTCCGGAACTTTTAGAGGAGTTTCTCTTTCAGGTATACCCGAAGTTGCAGTTAACATAGATACAAAAGTTGAATTAGAGCTGGAAAACTGGGAAGTTAATGGTCAATACTATTGTCCGTTAAATTTCAATGTTAATGGCGTGAGAAAAAACGGTAGCGATTATTCCAGCGAAGCAGAATTTATGGCTGATTTCAACGAAAGAGTCAGTGAGGCAGCCAGTGGTGTTGTCGATGCTGGCGAAGATCTAGCAACATCGTCTAAACTTCCGGCCGTTTTAAAAAATGGTCAAAATGGTATTAGTTGGAAATGGGAATATGAAAGTGGCGACGATGACAAGGATACCGCCTTAGGCGATGCTGCAGCAAATGGTACGAATGTGCCGACAATATCTCTTACAATGACCACCACCGTCACCCAGATAGACTAAGCGCAAACAGCGCGCAAAGAACGAGTCGAGCGGCCCCGACCGGCAGGTGGGTCGGGGCGCGCTCGGCGCTTGCGGTTTGTTTTGTGCGCGCGCCCGTGGCAGCCGCGGGCGCGCGCACAAGCCAAGGCGCGGCGAGGGCCGCAGAAGCGGGAGGCGAGGAGGCAGCATGGACGCGCTTGCAAGACTGAGACACTGGTTGGCTCCGGTAGCATTGATACTGTTCATATTGGAGGCGGCGCTGCTGCCCTATGCCGTGGGGTTCACATACGCGGGCCGCAGCCAGACGCCCGCGCACGAGCTCACCTACACCACCGGGCGCCTGACCTGGGACAGCGCAACCGGCGTAGACCCGGATACCGGCGTGGCCGAGCTGAGCCTGTTCAGCGCCGAGTATCAGCACGTGCGCTCCGACAACGGCGACAGCGTGGTCGCGCCCGGCACCGAGGCGCTCAGCACCACGCGCCTCATCAGCGCCGTAGACTATGCGATCGAATACGTGGCGGTGCTATACCGCGAAAAGCAGGAGGACACGCTGCCGGTCGCGCCCGAGCTGCGCGGCGACGGCTTTACCGACACCGATTCGTACCCGCTGCCCGACGGCGTGGACGCAAGCCAGGTAGTGCGCGCGGTCACCGGCACCGTAGCGGCGCGCCAGGTGCAGGACTTCGACATCTGCTGGCAGTGGGAGTATTACCAGAGCGACGCGCGCGACGTGCAGGACACCGCGCTGGGCAACCGCGCCGCCTGGGCGACCGCCGACGAGGTGATGGCGGGGCTGTATATCGTGGTGGTCGAGGACAATGAGCCGGGGGGCTACCGACGATCCGAACGCTACCCGCGATCCGAATGCTACGGATGATCCGAACGCTACCCGTGATCCCAACGCTACGGATGATTCGAACGCTACCCGCGATCCCAACGCTACGGACGATCCGAACGCTACCCGCGATCCCAACGCCACGGATGATCCGAACGCTACCCGCGATCCGAATGCTACGGATGATCCGAATGCTACTCGCGATCCGAACGCTACGGATGATCCGAATGCTACTCGCGATCCGAACGCTACGGACGATCCGAATGCTACCCGCGATCCCAACGCTACGGATGATCCGAACGCTACCCGCGATCCCAACGCTACGGATGATCCGAAAGCTACCCGCGATCCCAACGCTACGGATGATCCGGGCGATCCCGACGACGGTTACACCCGCCCCACGCTGCCCAAGACCGGCGACACGGACGGCAGCGCGCTGTATGCGGTGCTGATGGGCGCCAGCGGCGTGCTGATAGTGCTGCTGCTGCTGGAGCGGCGCAGGACACGGCCATGAGCCGGGTGCTGAGGCGCGCGGCGTGGCTCGCGCGGGGCGCGGTGCTGTGCGCGCTGGCGGCGCTGCTGGGCTGCAATCTGTACTTCATGGCGATGCGGCTCGCGGGCGTGGCGCACCCCACGCTGCTGGGCTGTTCGGCGGCGGTGGTGGCGTCCGGCAGCATGGAGCCCGCGCTCGCGGTCGGCGACCTGATAGTCAACCGCGCGCAGAGCGAGTACGCGGTCGGCGACATAATCACGTTCAGCAGCGGCTCCAGCCTGACGACGCATCGCATAGTCGCGCAGGCGCCCGAGGGCTACGCCACCCGGGGCGACGCCAACAACGCCGTCGATCCGGAGCCGGCCGCCCCGGAGGCCGTGGTCGGTCGAGTCGTGGCCCGCATACCTCGCCTGGGCAGCGCGCTTGCCCGCCTCAGGACGCCGCTGGGGCTGACGCTGTTGGTGTTCGTAGGGCTATTGATGATCGAACTTCCGCTCGTCGCGCGCCGGGCGCGGGGCAGGTCGGATGTGAAGGAGCGATAAGATGCGTTTCAAGTCGAGACATGAGCCGCAGGAAAAGGTAAGGTTCAGGCTGCCACTACAGGCATACCTGCTGTATCTGGCGATCGCCAGCATGCTGCTGACCGGGGTCAGCTTCGCCCGCTATGTCGCCACCGGCTCCGCCACCGACGAGGCGCGCGTGGCGGCGGCGGGTATTGAGGTGGCGTGGGGTACAGATTCCGATATTGAAATATCAAATGCGGCAGGTGGCGCTGATTCGGGCTCTTTTTCATTCACCGTGAGCAACAAAGACTCCGAGGTGGCTATCGGTTATGATGTGGTGGTTACATTAGGCGCACCGCTGCCTGATGGCGTGACCATAGCTCTGGATAATAAAGAAATTTTGTCTAGCGGCCAGAGTTCCTACACGTTTTCAAATGCCGGCACCTTTGAACCTGGCTCTAATACATATAATACGCACACGCTGACGTTCAACGGCGACTACACTACCATTGCCACGTCATCCAATACCACCATCACCATAACCATCAACGCAGAGCAGATAGATTAAGGGAGGGATATTCGGGTGCGAAAATCGAGAGCCAGATCCGGGAGACGGGCGCTGCTGTGCCTCGCGGTTGGAGTCCTGATTACCATGCCCTCCGCGCTCACGTGGAGCAAGTATGTGTGGACGGAACAAACAAGCATTCAACTAAAAGTGGAGTATGCCCCGCCCCCCCCCGGCAACGGCCTGACTACGTCCAGGCCAATCATATCAGAGGCGGGCTGGATACTGCTGCTGACGAACGTAGAGATGACCGAGCAGTCGGGCAAGCTGACGCTGAGCGCGGCGCAGGGCTACCAACTGGCCGCCGATATCACGGTGATGATCGGCGCGGATGAGTATGTCGTCCATACCGACGGGCTCGACAATCCCGATGGCATGACGTTCGAACCTACGACCGGCGTGCTCTCGATAGCCGCTGAGCTCGTGCCCGAAGGTGCGCAGGTCGTCATAATCGCTACTGCCGAGCCGACCGCGTCGCCGTCGCCCGATCCGAGCACATCGCCCGATCCCAGCACGTCGCCCGATCCCAGCACGTCGCCCGATCCAAGCGAAACGCCGTCGCCCAAGCCGACCAATACGCCATCGCCCAAACCGACCGACGCGCCGTCGCCCAAACCGACTGATACGCCATCGTCCAAACAGGACGACACATCGGCGGACGAGCTGGATAAAGCGTCCGCAGATGTCGAGTCCGATAGCCTAATGGCGACCGACGCCCCGGCATCCACCCCGGCGAGCACGCCGGCGACCGCTACGGCAACTGACTCGCCGACCACCCCGCCGACCACCCCGCCTTCCGAGCCCGCCGCCTCAACCGATGCGGCGTCCGACGGGGCTGATGCAGGAGAAGCTTCTTAATTAATTGCCCCAACCACCGCAGGCCCGCCGCTCGGTTAAGGACAAGCGGCCCCCCAGCACAGAACCCCACCGCGGCGCTCAGCGCACACCGGCGGGGTTCTGTGTTTGGCCGTCGCGCAGGCCGAGGCGCTGCCGCAGACGCGCTGGCTCCCCGGCACGCGCCGGGGAGCCAGTCTGATCGCGGAGTCGCGCCTGTCGCCTACTCCAGTATTGTGATCCGCCCCTGCGGCTGGGCGTACTCCTCGCCTACCACTCCGCCCAGCACGTCCGCGATGTAGCGGATCAGCACCTCGCTGTCCAGCATGACCTCGTCCTTGAGCAGCGCGTCGTCCATGAACATGTTCAGCCCATCGCCGCCGCTCTTTAGCAGGTAGTTGTGCGACGCCAGCGTGTACGTGCCCTCCGGGTCGAGCGGCTCGCCGTTCACCTGCGCGTTCCTTATGCGGCGCGCGCCGCTGACCTCGACGAAGTTGCCGTTCTCGTCCACGACCACCGTGGACTCCACGCTCAGGTCGACCTCGAACGTCATGCCGGAGACCTGCTGGAAGCTGCCGCTCTCACCCGGCAGATCCATCACGCCCATCTCCAGCGCGTCCAGTATCTGCTGGCCGGTGGCCTCCACCACGCACGCCGCGTTGCCGAACGGGAACACGTTCAGTATGTCGCCATAGGTTATGTCGCCGGCCGCTATGCCCGCGCGCACGCCGCCGCCGTTGACAAGGCCAATGTCCGCGCCCAGCACGCACCGATACGCGTCGGCGCACAGGTCGCCCAGGTTGGTCTCGGCCCGGCGCACGGCGCGCTCGCCGGTCTCAGGGTCGTCGGTCGTCAGCGCGAACTCCGCCGTGGCCACCACCTCGTCCAGCGCGTCCTCGTACTGATCCCCTATCGCGGCTATGTAGCCGGTCAGCTCGGCGTCCTGGAATATCGCCTCGTCGTGCAGCGCCGTGGACAGGCTGCCGTCCGCGGCGATCGTCAGCACACCCACGTATTCCAGCTTGGTTCCCGTGGACGTGAGCAGCACCTCCTCGCCGTCCAGGTTGTCGAGCGCCTGCTGCGCTATCACCGAATGCGAGTGGCCGTCCAGCACGGCGTCTATGCCGCGCGTGTTCGCTATCAGCTCGCTGGAGGTGTAGGGCGCGCTGGCCTGCTCCGTGCCCAGGTGGCTCAGCACGAACACGTAGTCCGCACCATCGGCGCGCGCCGCGTCCACCGCCTGCTGCACCGCGGCGTACAGCTCCGCGCCGTCGTCGCCCTGGCAAAAGCTGTATATGTAGTTGCCCTCATCGTCCTGGAAGAACGTGGGCGTGGAGCCGGTGAGCGTCTCCGGCGTGGACGCGCCCACGAACGCCACCTGCCAGTCGCCCAGCTCCAGCACCGCATACGGCTCCAGCACCGCCTCGCCGTCCGCGTCGCAGAAGTTGGCCGACACGTATTCGAACTCGGCGCGCTCGCGCAGCTCCATGAACCTGTCCATGCCGTAGTCGAACTCGTGGTTGCCCACCGTGGCCACGTCGTAGCCCACGTAGTTCATTATGTCGATTATGTAGCCGCCCTCCGACAGCGTGCCGACCGGGCCGCCCTGTATCGAATCGCCGCAGTCCGCCAGCGCGACCTGGTACCCGGCGGCCTCGTACGCGCGCTCGTACGCCTTCAGCCCCGCATAGCCTATCAGCTCGTCAATCCCGCAGTGCACGTCGTTGGTGTACAGTACCGCCACCGGCGCATGCTCCTCCGCCTGCGCCACCGCGCAGCCGCACGCCAGCAGCGCACACGCCAGCGCCCAGCACAGCAATCTCCTCATCAAAGCGTCATACCACCTTTCAGCATGTGCATTCCTTCATATTATAATGTAAAACCGCCGCCATGTCAAAGCCGGGCGCGCCGGTTGACAGGCGCGCCCGGGCGCGGCTATAATATTGTTCATACACACCGCGCGCGGCGCGGGAAAGGATGAGTGCAATGGATTACAGGGAGTTCGACCGGATACCGCTGGGCATATGGCCCACGCCGATACACCGCCTGGACAACATCAGCCGCATACTGGGCGCGCAGGTATACATAAAGCGCGACGACATGACCGGGCTGGGGCTGGGCGGCAACAAGGTGCGCAAGCTCGAATACCTGCTGGCGCAGGCGCGGGCACAGGGCGCGCAGGTCGTGTTCACCACCGGCGGCGCGCAGTCCAACCACGCGATGCTGACCGCGTGCGCGTGCCGCAGGCTGGGCATGACGCCGATACTGATACTCAAGCAGCGCGGCGTGACCGCGCGGCGCGGCAATCAGCTGCTGGAGCACCTGATGGGCGTGGACGTGCGCTTTGTGGACACCGACGACTACGCCGACATATACGCCGAGATGGATCGCGTGGGCCGGGAGCTGGGCGTGCCATACTACAAGATACCCTGCGGCGGTTCGAACGCGCTGGGCGCGCTGGGCTACGTGGAGTGCGTGCGCGAGATACGCGCGCAGGGCATGCGCTTTGAGCACATGATCTGCGCCGAGGGCAGCGGCGGCACCATGGCCGGCCTGGCGCTGGGCGCGAAGCTCTACCTGCCCGACATGCGCGTGACCGGCATGATGGTGGACACCGATCCGTTCGAGCGCATAACTGTGGAGCTGATGCGCGAGGCTGCGGCGCTTCTGGGCGCCGACGTGCAGGTGAGCCGCGCCGACTTCGAGCTGAGGGACATGTGCGGCCCGGGCTACGCGATACCCTCCGCCGAGGGCAACGCCGCGGTCGAGCTGATGGCACGCGAGGAGGGCCTGTTCCTGGATCCGGTATACACCGGCAAGGCGTTTGCGGGCCTGATAGCGCTGGCGCGCGAGGGCGCATTCGCCGCCGGAGAGCGCGTGCTGTTCCTGCACTCGGGCGGCGCGGGCGGGCTGTTCGCGATCGACATGTGACGTAATCGCACAAAGCGGCCAGCGGCGGGCCCTGGCGACCAGTGCGACCGGCATTGCGCGACGCCAGGGCGCTCAACCGCCAGCGGCACACAAAACCGGATTGCACATGCAGCGGCGCGGGCGGGCTGTTTGCGATCGACATGTGACGTAATCGCACAAAGCGGCCAGCGGCGGGCCCTGACGGCCAGTGCGACCGGCATTGCGCGATGCCAGGGCGCTCAACCGCCAGCGGCACACAATCCAGATTGCACATGCAGCGGCGCGAGCCCCGATTGTCTGGGCGCTCGCGCCGATGTGTCACCATATAGATATGGCTTGCGGTATGCCGGCAGGTGCGGAGTGCCGGCGCATGCGCGGGTTTGTGCGCTCAAAGCGCAGCGCGCCCTGCGCTTTAGCACGGCGTGCGGGCACGTTCGACCACAAATGGCCAATCCCGTGCCGTGTTTACGCCGCTGTTGCATCGCCGCGTTACCGCACACACGCTGCCCAGGTGCGGGGTACCGGCGCATGCGCAGCCTTGCGCGTTCAAAGCGCAGCGCGCCCTGGGCTTACGCACGACGAGCTGGCACGCCCGGCAATGAGTTGGCTAAACCCACACCGAGTACAGGCCGCGCGCGCTCCGCCGCGCAAGTCTCCCGTCATGCGCATGCCTCGCCGGTATGCGCGTCGCGCGCAGCTGCCCGGGCCGCTCACATTGCCCTTCAAGCGCCAACTACTCCCCCAGCGCGTCGCTGCACCAGCTCTGGCCCGCCTCCAGCCGCACCCGGCGCGCGCTCAGGCCGCTCCACTCCGGGCCGGCCAGCGTCAGCTCACACGCCCGGCGCGCGGTTATGCGCGCGCTCAGCCGGCGCGCCGCGCGATCCCATTCAAAGCTCAGCTCGCCCTCGGGTATGCGCCAGCCCTCCGCGCGACCGCGCGCCAGCCGCTCCGGGCACGCGGGCAGCAGCCGCACCTCGCCCGGCACCGCGTGCAGCAGCAGCTCCTGCACCGCGTTGACCGCGCCCATCAGCGCGTCCAGCTGCACCGGCGCCATCTGTATGCGCAGCGTCACGCCCATGTCGCGCCAGTCGTTGTGCAGCGTGAACAGGTTGGGCAGCAGACATCCCTTGGCCAGCCCGTCCAAGCACTCCAGCGCGCGCTCGCCACGGCCCAGCCGCGCATATATCGCCGCCATGTGCGCAAACGACCAGCCGCTCAGCCCGTCCAGCCGGCGCAGGTCGACCGCGCGCGCGCACGCCTCGAACCGCGGGTCGCCCGCGCGGATCTCGTCGCCCGGGAACAGCGGGTACAGGTGCGACAGGTGCCGGTGCAGGTAGAAGTCGTCCAGCCGCTCGTCCATCCACTCGCGCAGCGCGCCGTCGCGGTTGACCATGTAGTCGGGCATGTCGCGCACCAGCGCGCGCCACACCTCGACGCGCGCCGCGTCCAGCTCGAACTCGTCCGCCAGCGCTATCAGGTTGCTCAGCAGCTCCTTGGCTATCGCGAAGTCCATCGTCGCGTTCCACACCACCGGGTTTACGTGGCCCATGTGCTCCTTGAAGTCCGCGGGCATGAAGTTGCCGGGCGTGTTCTCGGGCGACACCGACGGGCAGATCCGCACGCGGCCGCGCGCATCGCGCTCCAGGTAGTCCTCGTAAAACGCCGCGGTCTCCAGCATGAACGGCAGTATCTCGGCGCGCATCAGCTCCCGGTCGCCGGTATAGCGATAGTACGCCAGGAAGTGCCGGCACAGCCAGCCCGCCGCGCCCACATAGTTGACTATCACCGGCACATTGGGCGCGGGCAGGCTGTTCTGAGGCGTGGTGTACACGCTCACGAATATGCCCCGGCAGCCGAACAGCTTGCGCGCCGCCTCGCTAAACGCCTCCAGCTTGCCGAAGTAGTAGTGTATCAGCGGCCGGAGCAGCTCGGCCAGCCCGCCTGCCGGCGCGTGCCAGTATATCATCTGCACGTTTTCATTGGCCACGTTCTGCGCCCAGGGCGCGTGCGCCACGCCGTTCCACAGCCCGTACAGCGCAAACGGCAAGCCGCCCGGCGCGGTGCCCGCCACGAACAGGTACCGCCCGAACCGCCACAGCTTCTCGAGCAGCTCCGCCGGCGCGACCGACTGCGCCGCCTCGGCCAGCAGCGCGTCGGTCGGGCGCTCGCCGCCGCCCAGGTCAAGCCGCGCCCCGCCCAGCGCGGCGCGGTAGCGCGGCAGGTGGCGCGCCATCAGCTCCGCATAGCCCGCCTCGGGCGGCTCCGCGCCAAACTTTGCCAGCACCAGCAGCTCGGGCGCGCCCTCGAACCTGAGGCAATCGCCCTCCCAGCTGAGCGCCCCGCCGCACGGCAGCGTCACGCGCACCCGCAGCTCGTCGCCCTCGGGCAGGTCTATGCGGCCGCTCAGCGCCCCGCCCCGGGCGCGCACCTCCAGCGCCGCCAGGTCGTCCGCGCGCGATACGAACGCGCGCCGCTCCACGCGCAGCGCGCCCTGGTCAAATCGCACGAACGCCTCGCCGCTATCCAGGTCGATGCCGCGCAGGTAGCCCGAATGCGGCGCGCCCGCCTCGAAGCGCAGCTGTATCTCGAGCGGCGCGCACGGCGTGGCCAGCCGCGGCGCATAGCCCCGCGCCTTGAGCTCGCCCGAGAGCAGTTCGTTGGCCTCGCGCAGCCGGCCCTGCTCTATCAGGCGGCGCGCCTGGGGCAGCGTGTCGCTCACGTCGGGCAGTTCGCCGTCCGCGCCGCCCTCCCAGCGGTCACAGCGCTGCAGCCACAGGTGCTCGCAGCCCGCGCTGCCGCACAGCAGCGCGCCGGTCACGCCGTTGCCCAGCGGCAGCGACTCCCGCCACAGTTCGCCGTACCACGAGGCCGGCGTGGTCGTCCAGATAGTGTTTGCGCCCATTAGCCCATCCTCCCGACTCAAAAGTTCGCGCCTGCACAGGCTGCGCCGGGCGCGCATGCCCGCGCGCGGCTCGGTCAAGCGCCGCGCAGCGCGTTTACCGGTTGCAGCGCGTCAGTCCGGCCCCGCTTGCCTGGGGCTTTGCCGTTCGCCCACCGCGCGTCAGCGCAGCGAGCCCCCATGCGCCTGCGCGCGGCGATAGAGTTATTCGCCGCGCGCGATGACGGCTCCTGCCCGCGCCCAAGCAAAGCGCGCCGCGAAGCGCGATTGCGGCTTCGCGGCGCAGGTACCGTGATTCAGCGCGTGACTATCATTCGGCCGAGCCCAGGTAGTTGGCGTACGCCTCCTGATAGTAGCCCTCGTATTCGCGCAGGCCCAGCGCCTCCAGCTCCTCCACGAACGCGTCGAACTCGTCCAGACTGCGCTCGCCGACTATGAACTTGGCGATCTCGGCGTCCATGCGATCCTGGAGCATGACGCTCAGCTCGTTCATGCGGTATGAGGTATCCTCGTCATAGTAGACGATAGCCGGGAAGCCGGTGACCTCGTAGGGCGATATGGTCTTTTGCATCTGCAGGCGGAAACCCTCGCTGGGGGACTTGGGATCGTAGCCATCCTCGGCGATGGTCTCGTTGCCCCACAGGTAGCGCATCACGTTGTACATGCCCAGGTCGGCGGGTATGCCGTTCTGGCCCAGCGAGTAGGTGTGGTTGCCCGCGCCGCCGCCGCTGACGCCGCAGCCGACCTGATAGGCGTAGTACATGAAGTTCTCATAGGTGCCGTTGTTGCACTCGGGCCAGTACACGCCGTTGTTCTCGTCTATGGCCCAGCCCTCGGTCAGGCCCAGCGTCTCCTCGGTGCCGTTCATCGGGCCGTACCAGAACATTATCGTGCCCACGTCGCTGTACAGGAAGTCGAACATGCGGCACAGCAGCTCGCCGTATTCGGAGTTGGCCGATATGCAGACGCTGCCCACCGATACCGGGTTGTACTTGAGCCACTGCTGCTCGTCGTTGTACTCGCTGGTCAGCGGGTAGACGCTGTTCCAGCGGCTCCAGAAGTCGTAATCCGCATTGACGGTGAACGCCGGATACGCGTAAGTGAACACCTCGTCGTTCATGACGGCGGCGCTGAGCTGGGTGTTGTCCAGCGTGAAGAAGTCGGGCGAGATTATGCCGTCCTCGTAGAACTGGCGGAACAGCGTGAGTATCTCCTTGAACAGCGGGTCGCCCACGGGTATCACGGCCTCGCCGTCGCGCACGGTTATGTCAAGGCCGTTGTTGTTGGCGTTGCCCAGGAAGCCCAGCGCGTTGAGGAAGTAGTAGACCGGGCTGTAGATCTCATAGCCGCCGCCCAGCGGGTACGCGTCCGGATAAGCTTCCTTCATGGCGTAGAGCATGTCCACAAAGCCGTCCAGCGTCTGCGGCACTTCCTCTATGCCTATCTCGTTCATGACCGCCTCGTTGTAGAAGAAGCGGCTGGACTCGCCCCAGATGTACTTTACGCCGTACAGCCAGGGCAGCGTGTACATGGCGCCATCGGGCGTGGTGGCCAGCGTGAACGCGTCGGGGTATTCCTCCTGCCACTGGCACGCGTTGGGCATGATCTCGGGCGTCACGAAGTCCTTCAGATCCATCAGCATGCCCTCGGTCTGGCCGTACTTGACCAGATCGATCGTGCTCAGGCCGAAGCCGTATATCAGGTCCGGCAGGTCGCCCGAGGCGAACAGCAGGCTCTTGCGCTCGTCCATGGCGCTGCCCAGCACCTGCTCGACCTCGAAGTTGATGCCGGTGGCCTGCGTAATCCACTGCCAGAACCAGATGTTCTCTATATCGGTGCCGGACACGTCGTCGCGGCGCGTTATGACCGATACCGTGACGTCGCCATCGGCCAGCGGGTACTGGCAAAAGTCGTGATAGTCCCACGCCAGCGCGGGCGCGCACAGCGCCAGCATCAGCGCCAGCGCGAGCGTCAGGGCGATCAATCTGCGTTTCATAACCATTCCTCCTATCAATTTTACACCGGCTCCCCCGGTGCGAATGACCAGTCAGCCCTTGAGCGAGCCCACCATCATGCCCTTAACGAAGTACTTCTGGCAGAACGGATAGGCGATCAGCAGCGGCACCGACGATATGAATATCAGCGAGTACTTCATCGACTGGGCGAGGTACGCCGCCTCCATCAGCGCCTGCACCTCCTCGGCGGTCATGTGGCGGGTGCTGCCCGAATCGATCGCCAGGCCGGATTCATAGCCGGTCAGTATGCTGCGCAGTATCATCTGCAGCGGCAGGTACTTGTCGGTGGACACATAGATCAGCGCGGTATAGTAATCGTTCCAGCGCCCGACCGCGTAGTACAGCGCTATGACCGCCAGTATCGGCGCCGACAGCGGCAGCGCTATCGAAAAGAACATCCTGAAGTCGCTGGCGCCGTCTATGCGCGCGCTCTCGTAGAGCTCCTCGGATATCGTCGTCTCAAAGAACACGCGCGTGACCACCACGTTGTATATGCTCACGCCGCCCAGGAAGATCAGCGTATACGGCTTGTTGAGCAATTGCAGGTTCTTGACCTGCAGATAGGTCGGTATCAGCCCGCCCGAAAAGTACATCGGTATCAGGAAGTACACCGCGATTATGTTGCGCAGCGGCAGCTTCTTCTTGCTGAGCGTGTACGCCGCGGGTATCGTCAGCAGCAGGTTGAACAGCACGCCCACGCTGGTGTAGTAGATCGAATTGCGATAGCCCGACCACAGCCGGCTTTCCTCAAGCACCTCTTTGTACGCGTCCAGGCTGAAACCCTTGGGGAACAGATATACGTTGCCGCGCACGACCTCGTATGGATCCGAGAACGAAGCTATTATAGTGAAGTACAGCGGATACAGCGTGATGAGCATTATCAACACCATGATAGCTATGTTTATACCATCGAACGCGCGGTCGAACCGCGTGCGCCTGCCCATGCTCATGCCGATCCCTCCCTTACCAGATGCTGATTTCGGATACGCGCCGGGCGACCGCGTTCACTATCACAAGGAAGCATACATTGATGACCGTGTTGAACAGGCCCACCGCTGAGGAGTAGCTGTACTCGGCGTTCAGCAGGCCGATCTTGTAGGTGTACGTCGATATGACCTGCGACGCGTCTATGTTCAGCGAGTTCTGCAGCAGATACGTCTTTTCAAATCCGACCGCCAATATGCCGCCGCAGCGCAGTATCAGCATGATTATGACCGTCGGCAGTATCGTGGGTATGTTCACGTGCCAGATGATCTGCACCCGGTTGGCGCCGTCGATGCGGGCGGCCTCAATCAACTCGGGCGGCACGCTGGCCAGCGCCGCTATATATATGATGGCGCCCCAGCCCATCTCCTGCCACACCTCGGACCACACGTATACCGAAGCGAAGTACTTGCCCGATTCCAGGAACGGCACGCGCGTCTGGCCCAGCGCCTCCAGCAGGTTGTTTATCAGGCCGTTCGTGCGCCCGAAGAATATGTCTATCATCTCGCAGATGACCACCATCGATATGAAGTGCGGCATATACGTTATCATCTGCACGGTCTTTTTAAAGCGCGCGCGCTCAATCTCGTTGAGCAACAGCGCGAACACTATCGATATCGGAAACGTCGCGAATGAATACAGCGATATGACCGCAGTGTTGCGCATTATGTTCCAGAAGTCGGGATAAGTCACAAAACGTATGAAGTGCTTAAGCCCGACCCAGGGGCTGCCCACTATGCCCTTGTTTATGCGGAAGTCCTTGAACGCTATCTGAACGCCGTACATCGGCTGGTAGCAAAACAGGAATATGTATACAATCGCCGGTAGTATCAATACATATAGCTGCCATGACTGCGCAATCCTTCGGAGCAGGCCGCGCGCAGGCTGCAGTCGCCCTGGCCGAACTGGTGCATTCATATTTTGTGGCCCCCTCTTATCTTTCGCTGTTAAGATTATTGCACATGCCGCAGCGCCATTCAATTGCAATTCGGGGACTTGCGCTTGTAATTTTAGGCAAGGCGCTTGCCATTTTCGGAAAAACGTTGCACTTTTTCGGAATTTCAGTAATAAATGTATTGATTATATGTCGTACATTTGGTAGAATTAGCGGGGAGGGATTCGGAACATGCCACTCAAGAGCTCTACGTTAAAAAAGCGCTATATACTGTCATATCTGTCTGTGGCTGTGGCCGGATGCCTGCTGGTTGGATTGACGATGCTGGGCGTGTCGCTCAACCGGCTGCAAACCGCAATCGATTCGGACTACCACAACCGCATAAACCTGGCGCACGAGGATTTCGACAACCAGTTCGAGCTGATGCGCAGCGTGATATACAAGATAAAGACGATAGAGTACTATCAGCCCGCGTACAAGAACGCGCGATATACCAACCTGTTGCTGCTGGTAAACGACCTGAACAACTTCGCGACCTATCTGCCGTATACATTTTCATACTACCTGGTGTATTGCGACAGCCAGGAGGTGTTCACCGGCACGACCAGATGCACCTGGGATCAGCTGGCGGAGCTGTACATAAAGCCGTCCGACCGCGCCCAGTTTGACCGGGCCGGGCTGGAGTCCGCGAGCATGACGGTGCTGCGCGAGGGCGACAGGCTGCTCATATTCATGCCCTTCATTATATACGACTCGTCGCTGCCCAACGCGATGTGCATGATATTCTCGCTGAACGAGGCCGACATGATCGCGCGGCTGGCCACGATATCGGGGCTGCCGTCGTCCGATCTGGAGCTGGTCTGCGCCGACGGCGAGCTCTCGCTGCGCGTGTCCAACGAGACGCTGTATTATGACCTGGGCGTGTACCAGCGCATTGGCGCATGGCTGCTGGTGGGCATACTGGTGGCGCTGTGCGCGATAGCCATTGCGATCGCGCTGCGCAACTACCAGCCGATAGGCATGCTGTCCGAGCGCGTGGGCACCGGCGACAGCCCCAACGAGCTCAAGCGCATAGAGGACGGCATACTCCAGGCCGCCGGCGAAAACGAGGCCATTCGGGGCGACCTGATGCGCCGGCTCGAGCAGATAAACGCCCAGAGCGCGGTGATACGCCGGCAATACCTGCTGCTGGTGCTGATGGGCGTGCACACCTCGGACGAGTCGGGCCGCGCCAAGTCGTACTTCAGATATCGGTACTTCACCGCGATCGCCGCGTACTTCCCCGGCGACGCCACCGCCCTGCGCGACGAGATCGCCCAGCGCGCCGAGGCGCTGGACGCCGCGCTGGTATACGCGGTGCCGTTCAGCACGCGCAACAACCTGGCGTTCGTGGTCAACCTGCGCCGCGCGGAGGACGCGCCCGAGGTGCTGCGCGCGATATCGGCGATAGCCGCGGGCCGCTGCAGCCTCACGATCGGCGAGGTGTTTGACACTTTCGACAAGCTCAGCATAGCCTTCTCCCAGGCCACCAGCCTGCAGTCGCCGATACATCAGCCCGACGCTGCGCTGAATGAGAGCGAGGCCGCCGGGCTGGCGCAGCTGCGCGCGCTCGTGGAGGCAATGCGCGCGCGCGACGCGGACGCCTGCGAGCGCGCCGTGGACGCGCTGACCGCCGCGATAGGCTCGGCCGAGCTGGACCCCGCCGGGCGCCGGCAGGCGTTCACCCGCACGCTCAGGCTGCTCGTCAGCCTGAGCGACGAATTCGACGCCGCGGCGCGCGACGACCTGTACGCACAGCTGGCGCAGGAGACCGAGCTCGGCGCGTTCGCCCAGGCGCTGCGCGGCATAGCGCTGCAGATCTGCGCCGCGCACGAGCCCGACGACGACGCCCCGTGCGACGACCGCGCGATCGTCAACTTCATCGCAGAGAACGCGCTCAAATACGAGATGTCGCTGGACTATCTGACCGAGCACTTCGCGCTGTGCGGCAAGACGATAGGCGCCGCGATTAAGCGCGCGACCGGCATGCGCTTTCGCGAATACCTGGTCAGCCTGCGCATTGAGCACGCCAAGCTGCTGCTGCTCAACACCAGCCTGCCCATCGCCTCGGTCGCCGAGATGAGCGGCTATGCCAACGTATCCTACTTCAACCGCTCGTTCAAGGAGGCCACCGACCGCACGCCCAGCCAGTACCGCCGGGAAAAGGCCGAGCAGTGAGCGACCGACGGCTGCGCCCGCGCCCGCAATCGGGCGCGCTTTTTTTGCGCGCCGGCTGCGCGCGCGTTGTACAAACAACATACGCCCGGCCGTCCGGGCGCTATAATCATATCAGCAAGCCCACGGAGGTGACAAACATGAACAATTGCGAACTGATAGACGCGATAGCGCTGCGCATGCTCGAGCACGACGCGGGCAGCCCGCGCCGCGCGCAGCACTCTGTCAAGGTGCACCGCTTTGCGCAGCTGATAGGGCGCGCCGAGGGACTCGAGCCACAACAGCAGCTCGTGCTGGAGTGCGCCGCGCTGGTGCACGACATAGCGATCGGCCCCTGCACCGCCAAGTACGGCCACTGCACCGCCGACATGCAGCAGCGCGAGGGCCCCGCGTACGCGCGCAAGCTGCTGGCCGGGTTCGGGCTTGAGCCTCAGGTGCTGGAGCGCGTGTGCTACCTGGTGGCGCACCACCACACCTACACCGATATCGACGGGCTCGACTACCGCATACTGGTCGAGGCCGACTTCCTGGTCAACCTGCACGAGCAGCAGGCCGAGCGCGCCGCGATCGAACAGGCCTGCGCGCGCGAGTTCCGCACCAGCACCGGCACACGGCTGTGCCAGTTGATGTTCGGCCTGAATAATCCCTACCAAAACGCCCGACAATAAGCCTGGCAGGAGGTATGACTCGATGAAGCTCAAAAACATCAATCCGGCCCAGGTTTTGACGCTCAGGGATCAGATAGCGTATCAGCCCGGCCAGGTGGTCAGCCGCACGCTGGCCCAAAGCGACGCGCTGAGCATAACGCTGTTCTCGTTTGACGAGGGCGAGGAGATAGGCACCCACCAGTCCGGCGGCGACGCGCTCGTAGTCTGCCTGGACGGCGCGGGCCGCGTGACGATCGCCGGCGAGGACTACCGGCTGCGCGAGGGCGAATCGATAGTGATGCCCGCGGGCGCGCCCCATGCGGTGCATGCCGAGCAGGCGTTCAAGATGCTGCTGGTTGTGGTGTTCTGACCACGGCCGGCCGCGTCGCGACATCAACTGTATTGAGGAGTATGCTTATGGAAGATAAGATGTTCTGTTACCAGTGTCAGGAGACCGCCAACTGCCGGGGCTGCACCGTGGCGGGCGTATGCGGCAAGCAGCCCGACGTGGCCGCGATGCAGGATCTGCTGGTGTACGCCACAAAGGGCATAGCGGCGGTGGCCTGCGCGCTGCGCGCCCAGGGCCGCGCCGTGCCCGTGGAGACAAGCTACCTGATAACGCACAACCTGTTTGCCACGATAACCAACGCCAACTTCGACCTGGACGCGATAAGGGCCCGCATACGCGCGACGCTGGACGCCAAGCGCGAGCTGCGGGCGCAGTTGGACGCGCCCGACGCGCTGCCCGAGGCCGCGCGCTGGGACGGCGAGGGCGACTGGACGGCCCGGGCCCGCGCCGTGGGCGTGCTCTCGACCGCCGACGCGGACATACGCTCGCTCCGGGAGCTGATAACCTACGGCGTAAAGGGGCTGTCGGCCTACACCAAGCACGCCAACGCGCTGCTGCGCGACGACCCGGACGTGGACGCGTTCATACAGCGCGCGCTGGCCGCCACGCTGGACGACGCGCTGGGCGTGGACGAGCTGGTGGCGCTGACGCTTGAGACCGGCAAGTACGGCGTGGCCGGCATGGCGCTGCTGGACGAGGCCAACACCGCGACCTACGGCCACCCCGAGCTCACGCGCGTGAGCATCGGCGTGCGCGGCAACCCGGGCATACTGGTGTCGGGCCACGACCTGCGCGACCTGGAGATGCTGCTTGAGCAGACCCAGGGTACGGGCGTGGACGTATACACCCACTCCGAGATGCTGCCCGCCCACTACTACCCCGCGCTCAAGCGGTATCCCAACCTGGTCGGCAACTATGGCAACGCCTGGTGGCGGCAGCGCGACGAGTTCGAGGCGTTCAACGGCCCGATACTGATGACGACCAACTGCATAGTGCCGCCCAAGCCCAGCTATGCAGGCAGGTTGTACACCACCGGCGCGGCCGGCTATCCGGGCTGCCGCCACATACCCGGCGGCATAGGCGAGCGCAAGGACTTCTCCGAGCTGATCGAGCACGCAAAGCGCTGCGCGCCGCCGAACGAGCTGGAGCGCGGCGAGATCGTGGGCGGCTTTGCACACGCGCAGGTGCTCGCGCTGGCCGACAGGGTGATCGACGCGGTAAAGCGCGGCGCGATACGCAAGTTCGTAGTGATGGCCGGCTGCGACGGCCGCGCGCGCAGCCGCGACTACTACACCGAGTTCGCCCGGGCGCTACCCCAGGACGCGGTGATACTGACCGCGGGCTGCGCCAAGTACCGCTACAACAAGCTCGATCTGGGCGACATAGGCGGCATTCCGCGCGTGCTGGACGCCGGGCAGTGCAACGACTCGTACTCGCTGGCGGTGATTGCGCTCAAGCTCAAGGAGGCGTTCGGGCTGGACGACATCAACCAGCTGCCGATAGTGTATAACATCGCCTGGTATGAGCAAAAGGCGGTGATAGTGCTGCTGGCGCTGCTGTACCTGGGCGTAAAGCGCATACACCTGGGGCCCACGCTGCCCGCCTTCCTGAGTCCGAATGTGGTGCGGGTGCTCGTGGACAGGTTCGGCGTTGCGGGTATAGGTACGGCTGAGGAGGACATGCGGCTGTTCTTTGGTGCACCGGCTTGAGTATGTGTATGAGCTCCATTCGCGGGTTCGCGGGGATGGAGCTCGGTTCGTGTTTGTGCGGC
>CAWVGT010000175.1:0-8217 GCA_963928645.1 Candidatus Fimadaptatus sp. | reverse complement strand
AACAGTTTCTACATTTTAACGATAGCCCTACTCTGTAACGATAGCTTTTCTATCGTTACAGAGTATCATTGAAAAGAGCGAATCCCCCTGGCAAGACCGCTGTTCTGCCTACGCCGCCACAGTGCCGAAAATAGAAAAACCGCCCAGAAACGGCGGATTTGCGGCATTTTTGAGGGTATGGAATTGTATCAATCTCGGCGTGGTTTTGTCGGTTAAAGCAACGCGCCGCCCGGCATAGCATCCTTAAGCGGTTTGAGCGCGCCGGATACGCCTGACGCAGTCTGCCGCCAATGGGCTCATGGCCTGGACTCGACTGTTCACAGCACGTACTTGAGCCTCATCGGGTAGACGTCCAGCACAAAGTGTTGCTCATCGATGCCGGTATTCGGATGCGAGGTGCTCAGGCCGAACGCTATGTCGCCGAGCCTGTGGTGGTATTCGGCGCTGCATGCGCCAAACGCCACGTACTGGCAGATGCAGTATTCGAGATACCCGTCCTCGTCAGGCTCGAGCGGCGATGTCTCGAACGGCTTTTCGATATCTATGCCCAGCCCGGCCAGGTATGCGGCGACCTCGGGATACGCGGCTTTGACCTGCAGGCGGTAGTTCCGGCAGTAGTCGCAGTCGCACAGCTTATCGTCCGCTGCGGATTCGTAGTAGCTTTGCGTTGCCTTAATGTCAACGCCTATGCTCATTTGACCTCCACTCATGCCCGCGCGCATATCAGCTCAGCGTGCCGTCGAGCATCTCTATGACGCCTATCGCGGTGGCGAGCAGTTCCTCGGCGGCATGCGGCTCGGGTTGAGTGCCGGGGCGCGCGGCCTGCTCCAGCAGCTTGAGCAGCCCGTCCAGCGCGCGGTACTGCTCGCCGGTCGTGACGCCGGCGGTGTTGAGCGCGTTGAGGCAACCGGCCGCGTCGGCGCCATGGGCGTCCAGGCGCGCCTGCTCGGTCAGCGCCTTGAGCCGCAGCCCCAGCGTCGCGCGCGCGCCCGCCAGCGCCAGCTCGAGCGGCCGCGTCTCGCTCAGCGGGCCATATGCGCCGCGCGACTCGTCCAGCAGCAGCCCCGCCTCGGCTATGCTCTGCTTGAGCTCGCTCACCGTGCGCAGCCGGAGCGGCTCGCCCGAGTCGGGCTGATCGGCGCGCGGGCGCTCGCGCAGCACCGGCGCTATCGCTATCAGCGCCGCCAGCGCCAGCGCGCCCAGCGACGCGCCGTCAAACGCTATCTCCGGCCGCAAGAGCCGCATTATAACTATTGCCACGCACAGCGCCAGCACCGCTATGCGCGCCGTGGTATCGGTCGAAATCCTCATCTGCGCGCCTCCCAACACAGTTTCCACCCAAACAGTGTATCATATATCGACACCGCGTGCAACCGCGTTGTGCGGGCGCTCAGCGTGTTTTAATGTTCGCGGCGGGCCGGACGCCGGGGACGGCCTGCCATTGGGCGCCGTGCAGTCCTAAGCCGGCGGGCATGTGCGCGCAAAAATACGCCCGGCCGACCATGGCGCCGGCTGCGCGGCGCTGTGGTCGGTCGGGCTGTGTTCAGCTGTGCGGGCGGCGCGCCGTCACTGTTTGGCCGCGCGGTTGGCGCGCTCTATCGCGTATATCGCGATCGCGCACTCCAGGCGCTTGCGCTCCAGCTCGCACTCCATGTCGTTGGGGCGGGATATGTCGCCGCTCAGCAGCTGCGCGTTGGCGGCGCACCCGCCCGAGCAGTAGAACCGCGCCCAGCAGTCGCGGCACTTCTCCTTGTTGAGCACGTGGTTGGCGGCGAAGGTCTGCTGTATGCCGGTGTCGAACGTGTCGTCGAGCACGCTGCCCATGCGGTAGCCCTCGCGGCCCACGAACTGGTGGCAGGGATAGATGTCGCCCTCGGGCGTCACGGCGACGTATTCGTTGCCCGCGCCGCAACCGCTGAGCCGCTTGCGTATGCACGGCCCGCCCTCCAGGTCCACGTTGAAGTGGAAGAAGTTCAGGAAGTGGCCCTCGGCGCGGCGCTTGAGGTACTCCCGGCCCAGCTTCTCGTACTCCTCAAGCAGCCCGGGCAGCTGGTCGGGCCGCAGCGCATACGGCGAATCGGGCGTAAGCACGACCGGCTCGACCGATATCTGCTCGAACCCGGCGTCGTGCAGCGCCAGCACGTCGTTGGAGAAGTCGGCGCTGACGGCGGTGTATGTGCCGCGCACATAGTACTCCTTGTCGCCGCGGGCCTTGGCCATCTTCAGCGCGTTGGGCAGCACCAGGTCGTAGGAGGGCTTGCCGTTGGCGGTGGGGCGCATGAAGTCGTGCACCTCGCGCCGGCCGTCCAGCGACAGCACCACGTTCTTCATCTCGCGGTTTATGAACTCTATCCGCTCGTCGTTTAGCGCCACGCAGTTGGTGGTTATCGTGAAGTTGAAGTGCTTGCCGGTCTCGGCCTCGCGCCTGCGGCCGTACTCGACCAGCCGCTTTACGACGTCGAAGTTCATCAGCGGCTCGCCGCCGAAGAAGTCGACCTCCAGGTTGTGGCGCGCGCCCGAGTGCGCTATCAGCCAGTCCAGCGCCTTGACGCCGACCTCGTAGGGCAGCAGCGTGCGCTTGTGGCCGTGGAACTCGCCGGTGTCGGCGAAGCAGTACTTGCAGCGGAGGTTGCAGTCGTGCGCGGCGTGCAGGCACATCGCCTTGACGGTGCCGGCGTTTTTGATCTGCAGGCCGGAGTAGTCGTAATGGGTCAGCAGCTCGCCGCGCGCGCGCATCTCGTCTATCTCGGCGAGTATCTCGCGCAGCTCGGCCGCGTCGAAGCGGTTGCTGAGCTCGGCCACTATCGCGTCGGGCTCCATCGTCTCTATGCGGCTGAGCACCTCATATGCGGGCTCGTCGACCATGTGTACGCTGCCGGAGTCCACGTCCAGCGCTATCATGGCGCCCAGCGCCTTGAATACGTGCAGCATCATGTCATCCTTTCTGAATCGACCGGGCGCGGCCCGGCGGGTGTGTATGTGGCGCGCGGCAGGGCTGTCCATCGGGCCGTGCGGCGGCGCGGGCCTGGGGCGGCGCGCGCCCGCAGTCGGCGGCTCGGACGTCCGCGCGGCGCGCCGGTTTGCGCGCATGAAAAAAGGCCGCCGAAACTCGGAGGCCCTTCGCGCTTCGATAGCGACCTTACTTCTCCTCGCGCTGGCACTTCTGATTGGCCACGGTGCAGGAGGTCTTGCAGGCGCTCTGGCAGGAAGTCTGGCACTCGCCGCAACCGCCGTGCGCGGCGCTGTTTTTAAGGCACGCGGGCTGAACCGTCTGGATATGCTTCATATTACAAAACTCCTCTCGTTGCGACGGCGATGCGCCGCCGGGTTAAATGCTGAGTGCGCCCGGGCGCTCGAGCCCGGGCTGCTGTGGTGCCGATGGCCGGGGTCGAACCGGCATGCTGTCGCCAGCGGCGGATTTTGAGTCCGCTACGTCTGCCAATTCCATCACATCGGCAGGTACTTGAACATTATAGCAGACAACCCGGGCGATTGCAAGTGCAAATTCGCGCGTTTTGTTAATTTAGAAATGGCGGGGGGTGAACGCGGGCGCACGGCTGCGCTGTGCGGTCAAGCGGCGTTCAAGCCGCGCGCGCGGTTGTGAGCGGCAATGGCGCCGCAAACGGCGAGCTATGCCTAGGTGGCGGGCAGCGCAGCCACGGCTGATGATTGGCGCGGGGCCGTTGTCACGCAAACTGCCTGGCCGGGGCGGAACTCTCGGGCAGGCGTGGGGTCGGCTCAGTCGTGCTAAAGATACACACGCCTTAGACCTCGCTAAACACGTCGCGCACAGCTGCTTGACCTGTCACCGGAGCGACCGGCGCGCCATTACCGCCAAGCAAAACCGCTTGGCCGGGGCAGAGCTCCCGGGCGCGCATGGGCCCGGTCAGTTATGCTCGACACGCCGCGAGCTACGCTCATCACGTCGCGCAAAGCCGCTTGACCTGCCACCGGCGCGACCAGCGCGCATTACCGCCAAGCAAAACCGCTTGGCCGGGGCAGAGCTCCCGGGCGCGCATGGGCCTTGTCAGTTATGCTCGACACGCCGCAAGCCACGCTAAACACGTCGCGCAAAGCCGCTCTACCTGTAACCAGCGTGACCGGCGCGCCATCGCCGCCACGCAAAACCGCTTGGCTGGGGCAGAGCTCGCGGGTGTGCATGGGTCGGCTCAGTCGTGCTTGAGATACACTCACCGCAAGCCACGCTCATCACGTCGCACAAAGCCGCTCAACCTGTCACCAGTACAGCCGGCGCGCCATCGCCGCCAAGCAAAACCGCCTGGCCGGGTCAGAGCTCCTGGGCGCGCATGGGCCTTGTCAGTTATGCTCGACACGCCGCAAGCCACGCTAAACACGTCGCGCAAAGCCGCTCTATCTGTAACCAGCGTGACCGGCGCGCCATCGCCGCCACGCAAAACTGCTTGGCTGGGGCAGAGCTCCCGGGCGGGCATGGGGCTGTCACAGTCGTGCTTGAGCCACGCTCAACACGTCGCACACGTTGCTCAATCTGTCACCGGAGCGCCCGGCGCGCCATCGCCGCCACGTAAACCGCTTGGCCGGGGCAGAACTCGCGGGTGTGCATGGGTCGGCTCAGTCGTGCTTGAGATACACTCACCGCAAGCCATGCTCATCACGTCGCACAAAGCCGCCCAACCTGTCACCAGTACAGCCGGCGCGCCATCGCCGCCAAGCAAAACCGCCCGGCCGGGTCAGAGCTCCTGGGCGCGCATAGGCCCGGTCAGTTATACTCGACACGCCGCAAGCCACGCTCATCACGTCGCACAAAGCCGCTCAACCTGTCACCAGCGCGACCGGCGCGCCATCGCCGCCAAGCAAAACCGCCCGGCCAGGACAAAACTCCCGGCCGGGCGAACCCAATCCCAACTCAGTTGTACTTGGGCAGCCAGTCGCCATGGGCCTCGATCAGGTCGTCGCACATGGCCACTATGTCGTCTATCGACAGCTCGGACGAGGTGTGCGGATCCAGCATCGCCGCCTGGTAGATGTAGTCCTTCTTGCGGGTCATAATGGCCTGCACGGTCAGCAGCTGCACGTTTATGTTGGTGCGGTTGAGCGCCGCGCACTACTCGGGCAGCGCGCCCACGTACGTCGGCGCAACGCCGCTCTTGTCGACCATGCACGGCACTTCTACGCACGCGTCGGCCGGCAGGTTGGTTATTATGCCCCGGTTTATCACGTTGCCGCCGAACTTGAACGGGCGGTTGGTCTCCATGGCCTCCATTATGTAGCTGGCGTACTCCCGGGAGCGCACGTGCGTCAGGCCGTGGTCGGCCAGCAGCTCGTCGCGGCGCGCGTCCCAGTCGGCTATCTGGCGCACGCAGCGGCGCGGATACTCGTCCAGCGGTATGTTGAAGCGCTCTATCAGCTCGGGGTAGCGCGCCTTTATGAAGTAGGGCGTGTACTCGCTGTTGTGCTCGCTGGACTCGGTGATGTAGTAGCCGAAGCGCCGCATCAGCTCCAGGCGCACCATGTCGCCGTGCAGGCCCTGCTGGGTGTACAGCTCGTAGTCCTTGCGCATGTGCTCCAGCGCGCGCTCGTCGACCTCGCGGCCGCCGGTCAGCGCCTTTACGCGCTCCTCGAACGTGCCCAGGTCGAGCTTGCCGGCGTTGTACAGCAGCGCGCGGCGCTTGATCTCGGGATAGAGGTCGACGCCGTCGCGCGTGCACTCCAGCAGCCAGGCCTGATGGTTGATGCCGGCGATCTTCCACTGCACGGCGTCGTCGTACTCCATGCCCAGCTCGGTCAGCAGGTGCGAGGCGCACACCTGCACGCTGTGGCACAGGCCCACGGTCTTGATGCCGGTGAAGCGCTGCAGCGTGCCGGTCAGTATCGCCATCGGGTTTACGTAGTTGAGGAACCACGCGTCGGGGCAGACCTCCTCCATGTCGTGCGCGAAGTCCAGCATGACCGGCGCGGTGCGCAGCGCGCGGAATATGCCGCCTATGCCCAGCGTGTCGGCGATCGTCTGGCGCAGGCCGTACTTCTTGGGCACCTCGAAGTCGGTCACGGTGCAGGGCTCGTAGCCGCCGACCTGTATCGCGTTTACGACGTAGTTGGCGCCCTTGAGCGCAGCCTTGCGGTTCTCTACGCCCAGGTAGCTCTCTATATGGGCCTTGGAGCCGTTGTTGCGGTTTATCGTGTCCAGCATCAGCCGGCTCTCCCTGAGGCGGTCGGCGTCTATGTCGTAGAGCGCTATCGTCGAGTTCTCCAGCGCGGGGGTCATCATGCTGTCGCCGAGCACGTTCTTGGCGAACACGGTCGAGCCCGCGCCCATGAATGTGATCTTGGGCATTGTGTACATCTCCCTTCGGTCATTGGTCGATGGTATCATTTTACGACCATTCGCCGCGCGCCGCAAGCGCACAGGGCGCATTTGTGGAGTGAATGCGCGCGATTGCTTTGCACTTGAGTCGCATTATTTCGCCCGCGCACACATATGCGCGACGAAAGTGCAAACGCGGTGCGTCACGGCGACACAGCCGCGCTCAGCGCAATTGATCGGTTGACAGCGCGCCAGGGCATGATATAATGGTTACTATGAAGTTCAGCGGAGGGTGTTTATGCAGGGACGAAGCATGTTTGAGGGCAACTGGGAACTGAAGTGGAGCGCGGGCGTCGCCACGGCGCTGGTGGCGTTCATGCTGATAAGCTGCATAGGCGGCATGTGGGAGTACCGCGACGAGGTCGGCGGCCTGGGCGTGATGGTGGGCATGATACTGTTCATGATGTCGCCGATGCTGATAGGGCTGGTGCTCAACTGGATCGGCACGCTGCGCAAGCTGCGGCCGCTGCTGTTCATCGCGGGCACGTTCTATGTGCTCAACGCGCTGTTCGGGCTGGCGCTGCTGCTGTACAGCGCCGCGCCGGCGATATTGGTGTTCCGGGCGTTCTACAAGCTGGGCAAGAAGCAGCTGCCCAAGGCGCCGCGGCTGAGGTGAGCCGGGGGGGCGGCGCGTTATGCGCATTGCGCGGGGGGCGCGCGGGCAGTCGGCTGCTCGCGCGCCCCTTGGCTATGCGCGCGTCGCCTTCGGCCAATATCGATATCGAAATGGGGCGATGCAATGAACGATCTGCATGTACATACGAGGTATTCGTGCGATTCGCAGGCCGAGATGCGTGACTACCTCGAGCTCGCGGCCCAAAGGGGAGTCGCGACGCTCTGCTTTACGGACCACGTCGCTCTGAACCGGAACGACTACGGATACGGCTATTACAGGCCCGACGACTACTTCGCTGAACTGCGCAGCCTGAGTGCGCGCTGCCCAGACGGCGTAAGGGTGCTGGCGGGCATGGAATTTGGGGAGCCGCACCTGTATCCGGCGGAGCTCGCAAGACTGGCCGCAAATCCATATGACTTTATAATAGGCAGCATCCACTGGATCGGCGACATGTTTCCCTGCCAGCAGGTGCGGGCGCGGTATTCGGCGCGGGAATTCTATTCGCTGTACTGGGACGAGGTATTAAAGACCGTGAAGCAGGGCGGCTTCGATGCGTTGGGGCATATCGATTTCCCCAAGCGCTACTATGGTGAGATTTGGTATGAAGCGAGCGTGATGAATGAGATATTCAGATATCTGCTGGACAAGGGCATGGTCATAGAGATAAACACGTCCTCGCTCAGAAAGGGCCACGCCCAGACGATGCCGGGCCGGGAGCTCCTGGAGCTATACAGGGACAACGGCGGCAGATACGTTACCATCGGGTCGGACGCGCACGAGGTCGGCGACCTGGCCGCCGACAATGGCGCGGCGCGGGCGCTGATATGCGAGCTGGGGCTTCAGGAAGTGGTCTATGTGAATCGGAAGATGGTCGTATCGGCATGAGCGGCGCTTGAAACGGGATCGCTGCGCGCGCTCGCGCCGCGGCGTTCGATGTGCGTATCGGGTATGCGGATATGCCGTATGCGTGCCGGCCCATGCCTGCGGCCTGAGCGACGCGTCAGTGCGCCCTGGCCGCTGCCGGCGGCCGAGCCGGGTGTCAGGCCGATGCTGTGCGCGGCTGCCGGCAGCGGGGAAAGGCGCGGGGCGGGCTGACGCGCTCAGCGACCTCAGGCCGTTGGCAAGTCGGACATTGGCTTGCGCGACTGCCTAGAGTGTGTTTCTAAATTCATACCAACAGGGATTATGCAAGCAATATACGAATGCAGGCAAGGAAAACAAAGCCCAGGAACCTGCGTGCCAGCTTGTCGTAGCGAGT
>CAWVGT010000174.1:0-5611 GCA_963928645.1 Candidatus Fimadaptatus sp. | reverse complement strand
TCGCCCTCGGGATAGAAGCCGGGCATCTCGGCGGTCTCGCCGCCTATCAGCGCGCAGCCGGCCTGCAGACAGCCCTCGGCCACGCCCCGCACGACCGTGGCCGCCAGCTCGGGCTTGAGGTTGCCGGTCGCCAGGTAGTCCAGGAAGAACAGCGGCATCGCGCCCTGGCACACCACGTCGTTTACGCACATCGCCACGCAGTCTATGCCCACCGTATCGTGCCGCCCGGTCAGGAACGCCAGCTTGAGCTTGGTGTCCACGCCGTCGGTGCCCGCCACCAGCACCGGCTTGGACAGGCCATTGTTCTCTATCGAATAGAACCCGCCGAACGAGCCCAGATCGCCTATCACATTGTCGTTGAACGTGCGCTTAACGTGCTCCTTCATCAGCCGCACGGCCTCGTAGCCGCGCTCCACATCGACGCCCGAATCCTTATATGTTATCATTTGTCATTCTCCTTTGACTATATCGGCGACCCGGGCGGCTATCTCGGCGTCGTGCAGCAGCACGTCGTCGTGCATGTCCGCGCGGCCCTGTTCGAGCTTGCGCCGTATCTCGGGGTACTTTACGCCCAGTATCTGCGCGGCCAGCAGCGCCGCGTTCTGCGCGCCGTTTATCGCCACCGTCGCCACCGGTATACCCGCGGGCATCTGCACTATCGCCAGCAGCGCGTCCATGCCGTCCAACTGCGACGCCGCTATCGGCAGGCCGATCACCGGCAGCACCGTGTACGCCGCCAGCACGCCCGCCAGGTGCGCGGCCTTGCCCGCCGCCGCTATGAGCACCTCTATGCCGTTTTCCTGCGCCAGCCGCGCAAACGCCGCCGCCTCCTCGGGCGTGCGATGCGCGCTCAGCACGCGCGCCTCCACCTCGATACCCAGCGCCGCCAGCTGCTTTACGCACGGCTCCACCGCTGCAAAGTCCTTATGGCTGCCCATTACCACCGCGACCTTAGGCATAGCAATACCTCCTAATACATTACGCATCTGTGCAAACCGGCCTGAAAACAAGTCAAATATATATTACCACACGCCGCGCAAATAATCCATCCAGACCCGTAACTTTTAACTGAATAATCTGGAAATGTTCGGACTTAGTGCGCTCAGCCGTCGGTTCGCGCGTCGAGCGCGGCGTGCGCGGCGGCGTATACCTCGGCTATCGGCGCGCCGCAGCGCTGCGCAGCCGCGCGGCAGTCCTCGAACTCGGGCGCGGCCTTGCCCGGGGCGAGCTTTACGCGCAGCTGGCCATAGCGCGTATCCACGACGCGCTGCGAGCGCGGCAGCACGCGCCGCTCGTAGCGCGCGATGCGCACGCCCAGCGTGCTGGTCTGGCGCAGCACCTCCTGCGCCAGGCGCTCGGTCGCGTCCGCGGCGCACAGCACGCTCAGCTGCGCCGCCATGCGGCCCTTCTTCATTATTATCGGCGTCTGCCACACGTCCCGCGCGCCGCGCTCCAGCAGCAGCTGACAGGCGTAGGCGAGCTGTTCGGGCGTCATGTCGTCTATGTTGCACTCTATCAGCGCGACCTGCTCGGCGCTCGCAGCCGGAGCGTCGGACGCGGCGTCGGCCTGGGGCGCAGCGTCAACCTGAGGCGCGGCGTCAACCGTAGTCGCGGCGTCAACCGTAGTCGCAGCGTCGGATTCCGACCCGGCCGCTGCCTGGGGCTGCGCCGGTTCGGTGGCGGGCTGAGCCTCGTCGCCGGGCACGCGCTCGCCCAGCAGCGCGTACATCTGCCGCTCGCCGGCAATGCCCACGCCGCCGCCCTGGGGCGCGAGCGCGGGGCTGGCGCACTCGCCCAGCGCCGCCAGCGCCGCCGCGCCGTCCAGCGACAGCAGCTCGCCCGCGCCGGGCGTCATGTATACGCGCACGCCGCCCTCGCCCGCCAGCCGCAGCACGGCCGGGGCAAGCCGTGCGTCGCCGGCGTTGACCGGCGAGTAGTACGCGCGCTCCACGCCCATGGTCGCCAGCTCGAGCGCCAGCGCCGCCAGCGCCGCGGCCATGCGCCGCGTCATCCCGGGCGAGCTGCGCAGCGCCCGCCGCGCCGACAGACGGCTGCGCTCTATCGCCGCGTCCAGCGCCCCGGCTATGCGCGCCATAAGCTCGGATGCCGCGCCCTCGGGCGTCGCCGCCTGCGCGAACTCGTCAAACTCCGCGTGCGTGAGCTCCTCATCGGGCGACAGGCCCTCGGGGAACTCGTACTCCACGCAGCGCCCCACCACCTGGCCCGCAGCCGCGTGCGCGCACCGCACCCGCACGCCCCCGGGCAGCCGGTACACCACCGGCATCGGGCTGGCGTGCGCGCTGTCCCGCGCCGCCGTAAGCGCGCCCAGCATCAGCTCCGCGCTTGCGCCCTGGCTGCAATCAAAGTATACGCACCTCATAGCGTCCTCCCCGGCCGGTTTATCAGCGCCGCCATGTAGCCCGCGCCGAAACCGTTGTCTATGTTCACCGTGCTCACGCCGCTGGCGCAGCTGTTTATCATCGTCAGCAGCGCGCTCAGCCCGCCAAAGTTCGCGCCATAGCCCACGCTCGTGGGCACCGCGATCACCGGCCGGTCGACCAGCCCCGCCACCACCGACGCCAGCGCGCCCTCCATGCCCGCGACCGCGATCAGCACGTTGGCGCTCATTATGTCGTCGACGCGGCCCAGCAGCCGGTGCAGCCCGGCCACGCCCACGTCGTATATCCGGCCCACCTCGTTGCCCAGCGTCTCGGCGGTCAGCGCGGCCTCCTCGGCCACCGGTATGTCGCTGGTGCCGCCGGTCAGCACCAGTATGCGCCCCACGCCGTACTGCGTGCGGTCGCGCATCACGCGCACTATCCGGGCGTCGGCGTGATACTCGGCCTGGGGCGCCACGGCGCGCACGGCCTCGTAATGCTCGACACTGGCGCGCGTGCACAGCAGGTTGGCCCCGCTGCGCGCCAGCAGCGCCTGTGCTATGCCGCCGGTCTGCTCGGGCGTCTTGCCGGCGCAGTATATCACCTCGGGCACGCCCTGGCGCAGCTGCCTGTGGTGATCGACGACCGCATAGCCCAGATCCTGCACGGGCATGCGCCGGAGCTGTTCGAGCGCGTCGTCGACCGATATCTCGCCCGAGCGCACGCGCTCCAGCCACGCGCGCCGCTCGGCCTCCCATGCGGGCGAACTCATACGCCCCTCACGTTCCTTTCGTTCATGTTGCCCATGTTGTAGCCGTCCAGGTCGAGCGCGGCGCGCTTGAACCCGGCGGCCTTGACGGCGCTGACGATGTCGCGCGCGCACTCGGCGGCGCGCACCAGCATCGCGCGATCCAGCTCTATGCGGGCGATATCGCCGTGCGCGCGCACGCGCACCTGGTCAAAGCCCATGCGCCGTATCGCCATCTCGGCCATGTCGACCGCGCGCAGCTTGCCGGGCTCTATGCGCTCGCCCAGCGGCAGGCGCGTGGCCAGGCAGGACATCGCGGGCCGCTCGGCGGTGGACAGCCCGAGCCGGCGCGACATCTCGCGTATATCGGCCTTGGTCCAGCCCAGCTCCATCAGCGGCGATACCACGCCCAGCTCGCGCAGCGCGCGCATGCCGGGCCTGAAGTCGCCCAGGTCGTCGTAATTGGTGCCGTCGATCACGCATCGGCCCTCGGCCCGGCCGATTATCGCGCCGAATATCGCGCGCTTGCACAGATAGCAGCGCTCCGGCGGGTTGTCGCGCACGCCCTCGACCGCCAGCACGTCCAGCGGTATCCGCAGCCACGCGCCGCCCCGCGCCAGCTCGAACGCCTCCTCGCGCTCGCTCTCGCTCTGGAACACCGACTCCACCGTCACCGCGAGGCAGTCCGCGCCCGCCTCGCGGCACGCCGCCAGCAGAAAGCTCGAGTCCACGCCGCCCGAAAACGCCAACGCCAGCGGCGCGCGCTCGGCGAGCCACGCCTTGAGTGCGCCGTACTTTTCGCCAATATCCATCCGACACCCCGCATTCCGCGCCGGCTGCGCAGCCGCGCGCTTTTTTACAATTATCGCACAATTTCGCGGCGATTGCACGCGCATTTGGGTAAAACGCGCCGCGCGCCGCCCCAATTCGGGGCCCGGCGGATATCAGGGCACATAAAAGCGGAGCGACGCGCACTGCGCATCGCTCCGCGATCGGGTATTGAATTACTTGACCTCGACGTCGGCGCCGGCTTCCTTGAGCTTGGCGGCGATCTTCTCGGCATCTTCCTTGGAAGCGCCTTCCTTGATGGTCTTGGGGGCGCCCTCAACGAGCTCCTTGGCTTCCTTCAGGCCCAGGCCCTCGACGACTTCGCGCACGGCCTTGATGACCTTGAGCTTCGCGGACGCGTCGCAGCCCTTGAGCACGACGTCGAACTCGGTCTTCTCCTCAGCGGGAGCAGCAGCAGCGGCGGCAGCGGGCGCGGCGGCAACGGCCACGGGCGCGGCAGCGGACACACCAAACTTCTCTTCCAGAGCCTTGACCAGGTCGGCCAGCTCCAGCACGGTCATCTCGCCTATAGCGGTAATCAGTTCATCGCGAGTCATATTAAAAACCCTCCATTTAATCAAATTAAGTCGCTTGTGCGCCGCTCATGCGGCGTTTGTGCGCGGCGTCAGCGGGCAAGCGCGCCCGGGCGCCGCATTAGCCCTGGGTTCAGCCCTCTTCCTTGGACTTGCGCACGGCGTCGATAGCGTACACCAGCGAGCGCAGCGTGGCCGACAGCACGCCGACGAAGTTGGTAATCGGCGCGTTCAGGCTGCCCATGATGCGGGCGATGAGCACTTCCTTGGGCGGCAGATCCGCCAGCGCCTGTACGCCCTTGGCATCGAGCACTTCCTTGTCCAGCAAGCCCGCCTTGACCTCGGTCTTCTTGGTCTTCTTGGCGAATTCGCTGATTATCTTGGCGCCGGATGCCGGATCCTCCATGCTGAAGGCGACCGCGGTGGGGCCGTTCAGTATGTCGTCCAGACCGGTTATGCCCAGATCATGCGCGGCGATCTTTATCAGCGTGTTCTTGAGCACCTGATACTCGACGCCGGCCTTGCGGAACTCGTTGCGCAGCTCGGTCACTTCGGCCACGGTGATGCCGCGGTAATCGATGAACACCACGCTCTTGGCGCTCTCCAGCTTTTCGCGGATAGCGGCCACTACGAGCTTTTTCTGTTCCTGAGCCTGACTCAAACGTATGCACCTCCTTGCCATCAAACTAGCGCCTCTATGCGGAGGCAATCGGGGCATATCGAAAATGCCCCTGCGCAGACGCGCAAGGGCATAGAACAAGCTATGTACCTCGCGCCTCGGTGGGCGACCACGCGGGTCATTAAGCGCTCAACGCGCCCACTGTCTACGGCACGCCGGCTTTCGCCAGCAATTGATATTATACCATGCGCGGGGCCTGCTTGTCAACTATCAGCCGAAGCGCACCGAGTTAACTTTTATGCCCGGGCCCATCGTAGAGGATATCAAGCAGCTGCGGATATAGGTACCCTTGGCCGAGGCGGGCTTGGCCTTGACTATCGCGTCCATCAGCACGCGCAGGTTCTCGCCCAGCTGCTGCTCGGTGAACGAGGCCTTGCCTATCGGGCAGTGCACGATGGAGGTCTTGTCCACGCGGTACTCGACCTTACCGGCTTTAATCTCGTTT
>CAWVGT010000173.1:0-3356 GCA_963928645.1 Candidatus Fimadaptatus sp. | reverse complement strand
GTGCTTGCACAGCGGGCAGATGAAGTCGGCCGGCAGCGTCTCGCCCTCGTACACATAGCCGCAGATCTTGCAGACCCAGCCCTTCTTCACGGTTTCAGCGGGTTGGGGCTTGGGCTTGATGTGGTCGAAGTAGTAGGCGTAGGTCGCGCTGGTCGCGCTGCTGAGCGTGCGGGCCTCGGTCACGTCGGCCACGAACAGCGTGTGGGTGCCCAGGTCCTGCTCGGCGATCACGCGGCCGCTTATCAGCGCGTTGGCCGGGCCGGTTATGTAGGTCACGCCGTTGGCGGCGCGCTCCACGCCCTCCAGGCCGGCGAACTTGTCCGCGTCGCGCCCGCTCTGGAACCCGAAGCGCTTGAACAGCGCAAACGGCGCGTCCTGGCTGAGCACCGACAGGTTGAACACGCCCGAGGCGTGGATCAGGTCGTGGGTGTAGTTGGCCTTGTTGACCGCTATCGCTATGCGCTTGGGGGTGTCGGTGACCTGCATGACGGTGTTGATTATGCAGCCGTTGTCGCGCGCGCCGTTGCGGCTGCTGACTACGAACAGGCCGTAGCTGAGCTTAAACAGCGTCTGCGGATCGACCGTGGTTTCGTCTACCTGAGCGGGCGCGGCGGCGGGCTGCGCTATGTTCATCGACGCGGCGATCTCCTCGGCCAGCGCGTTGAGCTGGGCCACGTTGTCGGACTTGACCGCGGACTTTATGCGCAGCGGGTTGCCCAGTATCGTGGTGTTCTTTATCTGGCCCAGGAGCGAGCTCATCAGCTCGCCCGCGGTGGGCGCCCAGGAGCCGTTTTCGATCAGCGCTATCGTGCGCTTTTGCAGGTTATGGGCGATCAGGTCGGTTATCACGGTCTCCATGTTCAGGAACATGCAGGCGTTGTAGGTCGTCGACGCGAACACCAGGTGGCTGCAGCGGAACGCCTCGGCGACTATGTAGGAGGTATGCGTGACCGACACGTCGTACATCGCGATATTGCGCACGCCCAGGTCGCTCAGGCGCGAGGCCAGTATGTTGGCGGCGTTCTCAGTGCCGCCGTACACCGACGCGTACGCTATCATCACGGCGTCCTCCTCGGGGGTGTACGCCGACCAGTGCACGTACTTGTCCACGAACCAGGCGATGTTGTTGCGCCAGATCGGGCCGTGCAGCGGGCAGATCATCGCTATGTCCAGGCCGGACGCCTTGCGCAGCAGCGCCTGCACCTGCTTGTCGTACTTGCCGACTATGTTGGTGTAATAGCGCCGGGCGTCGGGCAGCCAGTCGGTCTCGAAGTTGACCTCGTCGGCGAATATGTTGCCGCTGAGCGCGCCGAATGTGCCGAACGCGTCGGCCGAGAACAGTATCTTGTCGGTCAGGTCATACGTCACCATGACCTCGGGCCAGTGCACCATCGGCGCCATCACGAACGTGAACGTGTGCCGGCCGGTCGAGAGCGTGTCGCCCTCCTTTACGACTATCGCGCGCGAGGCGGCGTCGAAGTCGAAGAACTGGCCCATCATGGTGAGCGTCTTCTGGTTGCAGACCAGCTTGACGCCGGGCCAGCGCGCCACTATGCCGGGTATCTCGCGGCAGTGGTCGGGCTCCATGTGGTTGACGATCAGGTAGTCGAGCTCGCGGCCGTTCAGCGCGTGCTCGACGTTCTCAAAGAACAGGCCGCTGACCGAGTGGTCGACCGTATCCAGCAGCACGGTCTTTTCGTCCAGCATCAGGTACGAGTTATACGATACGCCGCGCGGAATCGGGTAGACGTTCTCAAACAGCGCGAGCCGGCGATCGCTGCCGCCCACGTATACCAGGTCGGGTGTGACGTTCTTTACGCAGTACATACTTTACCTCCGCACGCAGATTTATTCGCAAGGCGCGCCCCGGGCGCGCTTATGTGCTGACCACATCCATTATAACCGATTTGGCCGATGCTAATCAACCGCGCGCGTTAATTTATCAAATATATACGGCATATTTTTGCACCGGCGCTTGCGCGGCGCGGCCGGGCGGTTTATCATCGATATGCGGCGGACGCAGGGCCGCGCGCAATATGGGTGGCGGCGGGAGGCGACGGCGCGCGATGCGCAACGAAGTGGACATACTCGAGGACGAGACGCTGGAGGAGCTGGGCCGGGGCGGCATGGCAATACTGCAGAAGCGGCGGGGCTTCAGGTTCGGCACCGACAGCATACTGCTGGCGAACTTTGCGGGCGTGCGGGGCGGCGTGCGCGTGGGCGACTTCGGCACGGGCAGCGGCATACTGCCGCTGCTGCTGAGCGACGACGCGCCGCGCGCGCAGTTCGACGCGTGGGAGATACAGCCCGACATAGCCGACATGGCCGCGCGCAGCGTGCGCATGAACGGGCTGGAGGCGCGCATACGCGTGCACGCGGGCGACGCGCGCCGCGCCGCCGACGACGTGGGCGTGGGCGCGCTGGACATGGTGGTGTGCAATCCGCCGTACTACCGGGTCGGGGCGGAGCTGCCGTCCGAGAGCGAGTCGCTGCGCATCGCCAAGCACGGCGCGCCCGGGCTGATGTGCGAGCTGCTGGCGGCGGCGGCGCGGGTGCTCAGGCATGGCGGCAAGCTGTGCGCGGTGTATCCGGCGGGCGGCGCGGTGGAGCTGGTGTGCGCGCTGCGGGGCTGCGGGCTGGAGCCCAAGCGGCTCCGGTTCGTGCACTCGCGCCTGGATCGGCCGCCGCAGCTCGTGCTGGCGGAGGGCATGCGCGGCGCGCGCCCGGGCGTGCGCATACTCGCGCCGCTGGCGCTGAGCGGGCCGGACGGCGCGCCCACCGCCGAGCTGCGCGCTATATATCGGATGGATCCGCCTGAGCAAACTCGGATTTGATGCGCTGCGCGCACTGGGCGCACACGTATTTATCGCCTATGCGGCGTATGCCGCAGTCGCCGCCGCACAGCGCGCAGTCGACGCGCTGCCGGCGCAGCACTATCGCGTCGCCGTCTATCGATATCTCGACAGGGTCCTTTATGTCGATAGACAGCGCGCGCCTGATTTCGATGGGTATCACTATCCTGCCGAGGTTGTCGACTTTGCGTATTATGCCGCTGGAGCGCATGTGCCATTCCTCCTTAAAAGGGGCTCGGGGGCTCGGCCGATGGGCTGATAAATGTGCGACGACAGAAAACATAAAAGATATGAAGCTGTGTTACATTATATAATAACTCAAACTGAATTGTCAATAGGTGCGGTTGATTTTTAGCGTTGCCCGCGCCGCGCAAATTAACTGCGCCGTGTAGGTTTGTCAATCATTTTGTACAGTCAAGCAAGCGAGCATCTGCCTGGGCGACCTCCAGCGAAGCGGGCGCATAGGGCGGGAATTGCTGCGACTATGGTGCCCAGCTAGCTGGG
>CAWVGT010000172.1:0-3348 GCA_963928645.1 Candidatus Fimadaptatus sp. | reverse complement strand
CATCGGAGCCGGGCGCCGTACAGGCATATCCGGACGCTTGACGCGCGTGGCCGTGCTGCGCCGCATTCACATGCCGAAGTGTCCTGGCGCGCCGGCGCGGTTGAGCGGGCATGGCGCATCCGGGCGTATTGAACGGATTGGGCGGTTGGGCACATCGGAGCCGGACGCGCCGTACAGGCATGTCCGGATGCTTGACGCGCGTGGCCGTGCTGCGCCGCATTCACATGCCGAATATCCTGGCGCGCCGTATTGTAGCAGCCGCCTGCACACGCCAGCGCGCCCGGACGGCCCAGCCGCGCCGCACCCACGCCCGCGCGCTCCGGCCCCGATATCACCCTCACGAGCGATCCCGACCGCCCGCGACCCGCGGCGCTGCGCCGCACGACCGCACAAAGGAGGCTCATATGGGCAACATGACCGAGGTTGAAGCTCAACACAAACGCATGGTCGAAACGCCTATGACCCGGCTGATAATCGCCATGGCGCTGCCGACGACCGCCAGCCAGCTGGTGACCGTCATATACAATACCGCCGACACCTACTTCGTATCGCAGATGGGCACCAGCGCCACCGCGGCGGTCGGCGTGGTGTTTTCGCTGATGTCGATAATACAGGCGTTCGGGTTCGGGCTGGGCATGGGCGCCAGCAGCATAATCAGCCGCAAGCTGGGCGCGCGCCAGGAGGAGGACGCCCATCGCTTCGGCACCAGCGCGTTCGCCGCGGCGGTGGCGTTCGGGCTGGCGATACTCGTAGGCGGGCTGTGCGCGCTCGAGCCGCTGATGCGGCTGCTGGGCTCGACCGAGACCATACTGCCGTATGCGTGCGGGTACGCAAGGTATATACTGATAGGCGCGCCCATAATGTGCTCCTCGTTCGTGCTCAACAACATACTGCGCTCGCAGGGCCAGGCTACGCTGGCGATGTGGGGCCTGTGCGCGGGCGGCATACTCAACATAGCGCTCGACCCGCTGCTGATATTCGCGTTCAACATGGGCATTGAGGGCGCGGCCGTCGCCACCGTGCTGAGCCAGTGCGTGAGCTTTGTCATACTGCTGAGCGTGTTCCTGCGCGACCGCAGCATAGTGCAGCTGCGCCTGCGCTACGTGAGCCGCCGCCCGGGCGACTACCTCGCGATACTGCGCATGGGCCTGCCCACGATCTGCCGCCAGGGCCTGGCCAGCCTGGCCTCGGCGCTGATGAACATACAGGGCGCGCTGTTCGGCGACGCCGCCGTGGCCGCGCTGACCGTGTCCAACAAGGTGTACCTGCTGGTGCGCAACATGGTCATAGGCGTGGGCCAGGGCTTCCAGCCGGTCGCGGGCTACAACTACGGCGCGCGCAATCCAAAGCGCGTGCGCGAGGCGTTCTATGTCACGACCGTGATAGGCACGGCGCTGTGCGCGCTGTGCACCGCAGCGCTGGCGCTGTACGCGCACGAGATCACCGGCCTGTTCAGCAAGGACGCCGAGATGATACCGCTGTGCGTGCGGGCGCTGTACTACTTCGGCGCGGTCACGCCGCTGCTGGCGTACTCGACCTACGTAAACCAGCTCTACCAGTGCCTGGGCTTCAGCGGCCAGGCGACGTTCCTGGCCAGCTGCCGGCAGGGCGTGTTCTACCTGCCGCTGATATACATACTGCCGCACTTCATCGGGCTGGACGGCGTGATGCTCACCCAGCCGCTGGCCGACCTGCTCACGTTCATCATATCGGTGCCGTACCAGGTCTGGTTCTACCGGCATGTGCTGCGCGCCGAGCCCCGGCCCGGCATAGCCGGCGACCACGCGCGCTCCGCCCGCTGAACGCATGCAAAAGCCATGGGCCGCTGCTCAACTTTCGTTTTGCAGCGGCCCATTTATCGTTCCACTTCGCCCGACTGCCTGATGCCGCTAAAACTGGCCCGCCGTGCGCACACGCGACCGGCGGGCCCTGTCTTATCAGCTGTTCACATCATGCAGCTGCCGCGCATCGCGTCAGCTTATCGCGCTGCCGTCGGCAAAGTCGCCGTCCACGGTTATCAGGCCCAGCCTGCCCTCCGCGTCCGACGCGCACAGTATCATGCCCTCGGACACGATGCCGCGCAGCTTGGCGGGCTTGAGGTTGGCCACGACGACCACGGTCTTGCCGACCATCTCCTCGGGCGCGTAGTGCTTGGCTATGCCGCTGACCACCGTGCGCTCGCTGTCGCCGAGCCTGAGCCGGAGCTTCAGCAGCTTGTCGGACTTCTCGACGCGCTCGGCGGCTATGACCTTGGCCAGCTTGAGCTGCACCTTGGCAAAGTCGTCTATCGTTATCGTGCCGTCGGACGCGGGTTCGGCGGGCTTGTCGGCCTTGGCCGCCTTGGCGGGCTTGTCGGCCTTGGCGGGCTGGGCCGGCTCGGCGGGCTGGGCGGCGTCGGCCTCGTGCTTGGGCAGCATCGCGTCCAGCTCCTTGAGCTCCTTTTCGACGTCCAGCCGCGGGAACAGCGCCGCGCCCTTGTGCACCTTGGCGCCCGAGGGCAGCGCGCCGAACTGCGCCGCCGATTCCCAGGTCATCAGCGCGGGATCGGTCACGCCCAGCTGCTCGAATATGCGCCCGGGCGTGCGCGGCATGAACGGCTCCACGAACACCGCTATCGCGCGCACGCACTCGGCCAGCGTGTACAGCACCGTGCTCAGGCGCGGCCTGCCCTCGTCGGTGCGGCCCAGCACCCAGGGCTGCGTCACGTCTATGTACTTGTTGCAGTCGCTAACCAGCTTCCATATCTCGATCAGCGCGTTGTTGGGCTGCATCAGGTCCATGTACTTCTCAATCAGCGCCGGCAGCGCATGCACGCGCTCTATCAGCGGCGTTTCGACGTCGGTGTACTCGCCCGGCGCGGGTATCTCGCCGCCGAAGTACTTCTCTATCATCGCCACCGTGCGGCTGACCAGGTTGCCCAGGTCGTTGGCCAGGTCGGAGTTGATGCGCCCCAGCAGCGCCGCCGTGGAGAACTCGCTGTCCGAGGCGAAGTTGGTCTCGCGCAGCAGGAAGTAGCGTATCGCGTCCGACGAGTAGCGCTGGCACAGCACCACCGGGTCGACCACGTTGCCCAGCGACTTGGACATCTTGACGCCGTCGAACACCAGCCAGCCGTGGCCGAATATCTGCCTGGGCAGCGGCAGGTCCAGCATCTTGAGCATTATCGGCCAGATTATCGTGTGGAACCGGATTATCTCCTTGCCCACGATGTGCTTGTCGGCGGGCCAGAATTTGTCGTACAGCTCGGTGTTGTCCGAGCCGTAGCCCAGCGCGGTTATGTAGTTGCTCAGCGCGTCCAGCCACACGTATATCACGTGCTTTTCGTCTATCGGCACCGGTATGCCCCAC
>CAWVGT010000171.1:0-12423 GCA_963928645.1 Candidatus Fimadaptatus sp. | reverse complement strand
TATCTCGGCCATGCGCGCGTGGTTCTCGGGCTGCTCGTCGAACGTGGAGAACACCACGTCGCCCTTTATCGAGCGCTGCATGTCGGTGACCTCCTCGGGCCGCTCGTCTATCAGCAGCACTATCAGCTGCACGTCGGGATAGTTCGCGGTCAGCGCGTTGGCGATCTTCTTGAGCAGCACGGTCTTGCCGGCCTTGGGCGGCGCGACTATCAGGCCGCGCTGGCCCTTGCCTATCGGCGCGATCATGTCAATGCAGCGTATCGCCAGGTCGTCCTCGTTGGCCTCGTTTTCGAGCTTGAGCCTGTCCTGGGGGTATATCGGCACCAGCTCGTCGAACGCCTTGCGATTTATGCTGGTCTCGGGCGGCTGGCCGTTTACCGCGGTTATATACAGCAGCGCCCGGTACCGGTCGCCGTCGCGGCTGGCGCGGGTCTTGCCGGTCACCAGGTCGCCGGTGCGCAGGCAGAAGCGCCTGATCTGCGCTATCGACAGATACACGTCGTTGGCGCCCTGCTTGTAGTTCTCGGCGCGCAGGAAGCCATAGCCGTCGGGCATGATCTCCAGCACGCCCTCGCCGTCGCCGCACTCGCCGTTTTGCAGCATCTCGGGCACGGCGGGGTTGGATGTGCCATACTCGGCGTTGTAGTAACCGGCGCGCCGCGCCTCGGGCTCCTCGTCGTAGCGCGCGCGGGGCGCATATGCGCGCGCCGCGTATTCATCCGGCCGCGCAGAGTATTCCGGCCGGAACTCGGGCCGCGGGTAATCGGCCTGCGGCGCATAGCCCGCGGCGTAGCGCTCCTCGCGCTGGTACTGGCGCGGCTCGGGTTGTTCGCGCTGGTACTGGCGCGGCTCGGGCTGTTCGCGCTGATACTGGCGCGACTCGGGCTGTTCGCGCTGATACTGGCGCGGCGCCTCGGACTGACGGGGCTGGCCGGCGCGGCCAAAGCGCCCTTCCTGATACGCGCTCTGCTGATACGGGCGCTGCGCCTGCTCGCCGCGCGGATAGTTGGGTCGCTCCTGCATGCGCTGATAGCCCGCGCGCGGCGCTGCGGCATAGCCCGCCGCCTTGTCGGTGCGCTGATAGCCCGAAGCCTGCGTACGGGCGCGCTCGTCGCGGCGCTGATAGCCCGCGCGCTCGCCCTCGCGCTGCTGCATCGCCTGATACGTCGGGCGCGAATACGCGTTTTCGGGCGCATGCGCCGGCTCGGTGTCGAGCGGCGCGGGCGCGACCGGCTCCTCGGGCGCGGCGTCGCGCGCCGGGCGCGCCGGGCGGGTGTGGCCGGACTGGGCGCGCGCTTCGGGCGCGGCTTCCGCCGGCTCCGCAGGCTGCGCCGCGCGCGGCTGACGGCGCCCACCGCGCGAGCGCGATCGGCCCTCCTGGCCGGATCTGGACGGGTTCTGGGACTTGGACTGCGCGGACGAGCTCGCTCGGCCAGGTTCGTCCGAACCTTCGGACGCGGGCGCGTGTGCACTCGACGGCGCGTCATGCTGAGCGGACGCGTCCGGTGCTTCGGGCTGGGACTCGCGCGCCTGCCCGGCTGTAGCGCGCGACTCGGGCACGGCAGTCGGCTCGGCGGCGGGCCGGGACTCGGCGGCACGCGGCTCGGCGGCGGGCTGGGGCTCGGCAGCATGCGGCTCGGCGGCGGGCTGGGTCTCGGCGGCACGCGGCTCGGCGGCGGGCTGAGGCTCGGCAGCATGCGGCTCGGCGGCGGGCTGGGGCTCGGCGGCATGCGGCTCCGCAGCGGGCCGGGGCTCGGCGGCATGCGGCTCGGCGGCGGGCCGGGGCTCGACCTGATCCTGGCCTTCCCGCTCGTCGACCAGCTTTTGATACGCCTCGAGCAGGCGTGATATTATCCCGTCTTTATTTACGCCGCTGGGCAGCTTGACGCCATACTGCTTGGCCACCGCGCGCAGCTCTACAATCGTTTTGCCATATAAGGTCGTATAATCCATAAATGCTCCTTCCGACTTCCGTACATGCTGTTGACACGGGCATACCGCGCATGCTCACGGAAAGAAATGTCTGCACACAAGAGACAACTTCAGAGTGGATTGTTTGAGAGGGTCTCATTATCAATATTGTATTCGCCCGGGCCTGGATTTATGCCCCGCACCCGGACAGGCAACCGCCGAACTGGCGCGGTCTGCGCCGCTGCGGCCGTTAAATGCGGCCAAGTCGATCTGCATCGCCGTTTGTAGGCTTTGAGCGCCCGATCCGGCTCCAACACAGGCGCATCGCGCCGCCGGCTCGTGCCGCGCGAGCGCCATTCACGGCGGCTGACTGACCTTGCACCCGGCATGACACATGATAAGCCCAGCCGTTGACCAAGGTTTGGAACCTGCCGCTGAACCGCGGCAGCGCCAGGCAGGTCAACCCGGTTATATGCTGCGTATGATAGTCCGGCCCGCCGGCCAACCTGCGCGCGAGCGCCGCTTCATTGCACCGCGTCCGCATGAACCAATATGATCGACAGATGTTCCGCCTGGTGATTCGCTTGAAACGCTGAATTTGGCATGGCGCCGGGAACATACCGCTTCGATACATCGCCATTGCCCCGATCTGCCGGCACCGCCATTTGCCATGGCACTCCGACCTGCAGGCCAGGCCGGCCACATGGCGTCGAACGCCGCTAACAGTACTGCATCCGCACGGCGTGAGATGAACTGACTTGCCCTTCGCTTAGTAAATCGTCTGGTGTGGCGACGGGTTGCGCCGCATATTGCGTCAGCCGCTCAGTCCGGCCGCGGCCCCACGCGTCGGTTGTCATTGCCGCCGGCGCCGGCAGCCCGGCTTCAATCCGCGCCAGCCGACCCGCGCGCAACGCGATATGAATCGCCTTGTCGAGCAGCCCGCGCCGCGCGCCGTGTCAGGCCCCGCGCGCGGGGCGCTCAACCCGGCTTTATGCCCACCGCCATGTCGCGCATCACGGCCTGCTCGACCCAATGCTCCATGGCGTCGTACGCGCCGCCCTGGCACACCTCCAGGCCCGCGTCGCGCATCTGCCGGCGCAGCGCCTCGCGCTCCAGCGTATACGCGTTGAACGACAGCGCCAGCACCCCGCCCGGCCGCAGCAGTCGCGCCCAAACCGGCACCGCTTCGGCCGTGAACTGCTCTATCGTCACGGCGCGCGGTGGCTTCGCGCCGCCCGGACGGCCCGCCGCGCCCGGCCTGAACGCACTGCGGCTGTCGCCCGAATGCGTCGCGTGCTGCACGCCGTAGGGCAGGTCGCCCGCCACTATGTGGAACCTGCGCCTGGCAAACAGCGCGCCGCACAGCAGTGTATCGCACTCTATCACGCTGAGCGTGCGCACGTCGCGCGCCTTGTACGCCTGCGCGTCGCGCGCGGTCGTCAGCTCCCACAGCGGCTTGGCCGAGCCGCCCACCGTGAGCGAGCGCGCGTCGGTGGAGTGTTTGAAATGGTGATATGTCATGTACCGCTTCAGGAATGCCTTGAGTTCGTCCAGCGACTTGCCGTCCACATCCACGCCCCAGGCGTTGTCGCCGGCGTTGAGCGCCTCCAGCAGCGTGGTGCCCCGGCCGCATACCGGATCCAGCACGTCCAGCGGCGCGCTCTGGCATGCCCACGCGCCGCTGAGCCGCGCCACGTTCAGCAGCAGCTGGGTGAACGCCTCGCCCGTCTTGCCCTTGTACTTGAGTATGCCCGCCAGATCCGGCTTCAGGTACGCCTGCGCGCGGCCCGCGAGCGGGTGCAGCGCGCCGTCCGCGCCCGCGCGGCACGCCATGTACAGCCCCGACATGCGCCCCAACAGCCCCAGCAGCCGCTCGTCCGCCGGCGCGTCGACGCACAGCACCGCGTTGCCCGCTATGGCGCGCGTCTCGATCGCCGCGTCCACGCCCGCTGCGCGCAGCGTCAGCTCCAGTTCGGCGCGCGCGAGCTGCTCATGCGAGGCCTGATATCGGCTGTTTTGCTGAGTAGACAAAAATATCGCTAACAAGCTTTTTCTCTCACCTTTGTCAGTATATAGATTAGTTTACCAACTTTCGATTGCCAATTCAAGCCAATCGAACGAGTTTTTCTTTAATTAACTTTTTCGTGCCAAAATGGCACGCACGCGCAACGCTTTTGACCACGCGCCGCCGCATTTGCCCCAGCACGCCGGCGGGACGGCCGCGCATGCCCGCGTCCGTCCCGCCATTGCGCTCAGCCAAACAGCATGTTGCCTGTGAACGCGTCCTGACGCGCGACCCAGAAGCCGCCGCCCAGGCCCTCGCGCCACTCGTAGCCCTCCAGCCCCGCCGGGGGCTGCGCCGCGTACCGGCCCGGTATCAGATATGCCACCTCGGAGGGGCGGCCGTCCTCGCACTTCACGCCCACCGCGCAGCTGCCGCCCTCGGCCAGCGGCGCACGCACGAACACATAGCCCGGCAACTCGAGCGGATAAACCCGCCGCGCGTTGGCGAACAGCCGCTTGAGCTCGGCGCAGCACTCGGGCCACGCCCTGTCGGGCGCGCACACCCCTTCCAGCAGCCACGCCTGGATTGGCTCGGCCGCGTCCGGTTCGGCGTCGGCGCGCGCGGATGAGCTGCCCGTCGGCGCGGGTTCGGACTGGATCTGCGCGGCATCGCTCGCCGCGGGTTCGCCTGTCGCGGGTGCACTTTCAGCGGGTTCGCTCGCCGCAGGTGCCGATTCAGCCGGCGCGGGCGTCGCTTCGGACGCGCAGCCCGCATCGCAGTCGGCGCCGGTTATGCGCGCCATCATGCCGCGCACGGTGCGCTCGATCAGCTGCTCGAGCTGCGCGTCGCTCAGGTCGGTGTCCTTTTCGCCGGTAATGGCCGCGCCCAGCACGCGTATGTCGCGCGCGCGAACGGCGTCGGATGCCGTGCCGGGCTGTGCGGCGGTCGACTGCCTGGCAGACTGCTGCTCGGCAGTCTGTTCCTCGGCGGCCTGTTCCTCGGCAATCGGTATATAGCGCGCGCCGTGCTCCCAGCCCGGCACGTCGAACGGATAGTCGGGGCTGCGCGCAGGCTCGCCGGACGCGCCGGTCGGTACGGGCGCGGCGGTCGATCCGGACGCGCTCGTCGATTCGCCTGTGCTGGCCGGTTCGGGCGCGGTGGGCTGCGCCACTGCGGCGGGCTGTTCCATTGCGGCGGGCTGCTCTGCCTCAGCGGGCTGCGCAACCGCGGCGGGCTGCTCTGCCTCGGCGGGCTGCGCAACCGCGGCGGGCTGCTCTGGCGTTGCTGTTTGCTCCACCGTGGCGGGCTGTTCCGCCGCATCCGCCGCATTCGTCACCGCGCCGTCAGCCGCGGGCGCGTCCGCCTCCGCGCACGGCCTCAGGCCCCGACACGGGTCGTCGCACTCGGCAGCGGGCGCCGATTGTGTCGCGCCCAGCGCGGCCGGTTGCGCCTGCGCGGGCGTTTCGTCCGAAGCGCCTGAGCTTGCCGCCGCGTCCGCGCTCGCGGCGCCGGTTGCGGATTGCGTCGCCACATCGGACGATCGGGTCTCGGCAGACCTCGCCTCATCGGACGCAGCCTGTTCTGCCGGCGCCCCGTCGGGCACGACTGTCGCTTGGGACGTCGCCTCGTCGGGCGCCGCGGCCTGTTCTGCCGCCTGACCGGTCGCCTGCGTCGCGGCCCCAGCGGGCGGCGCCAGCAGCTCGCGCACCGCGCGCTCGGCCGCCTCCCAGTCCACCGCGCCGCCCCGGTCCTGCTTGCCGGCCAACAGCAGCCGCGCCTCCGGGCCATCCACCGCAACGCCCACCAGCGCATAGTTCTCCAGCGCCAGCGAGTTGATCGAGCGCGGATCCAGATCCCAATAGTACCCGGCCTGCCCCAGCGCGTCGGCGCGTATCTCGCCGCCCAGCGCCGCCTGCCAGCGCCCGTTGCGCCGCCCCACCAGCACCGCCACCAGCCGCCCGCCGAAATTGCGCTGCGCGCGTATGTTATATGTAATGCTGCCGCGCATGATGTGCGCCTCCAGCCGGCAAAAGCCGCTTATACCTTCCTCCAGCGGGCGCAGCAATATCATCTCGCGTCTGTATTCGCTCTTGACCATCCAAGCATCGCCTCCTGCCTTGGGACAGTGTATGCGCGAGCGCTGAGGCGTATGACGCGCGCGGCGGCTGCGGGGCGGGGCGCGTTGGAGCGCCGCTGGGCCTGGATCGGATGGCGCGCGGATTGCGGGCGGGTACATGCCGCAGGCGCTGCTTTGGCAGCCCCGCCGCGTCGCCATCTCCTGGCGCATATACGCCATTGGCATTATGCCGTTACCGGTGGCAGCTCGGTGCGCAGCGCCAGTTTATTGCTTCTGCTGTCAATCGGCCGGGGTTCGCCGCAATGAAGAACCTCTCGCTTGCCAGCGCCGAAATGCGTATCCGTCGCGCCGTCATAGCGCCATATCTGTGCGCGCCATGGCCTTATTGCGGCTTAAAGTCCGATACTCGCGCTCAATGTGTGCCTGTGCGTACAGTTTATCAGCACATATATGCTCCGGGTTTTGCGGTACATCTATCGTCGCCTGCGAAGCAATCCTGCACAGGCATTGTCCGCACAGTACATTGACAACGCCATTATCCGCCAAATCGTCCGCCCTGCGCAAAAGTGATTATGTGGCGTCAGCTGTTCCAGGGCTATGCGCTCGATATGCCGCGGTTGAACTCGCTGTTGCCCGAGCACATCATCCGTCGCCACAGCATGTAAAACCGCGAGCCGCCCCCCTCAGGGAGCGGCCCAGCCTATTGTCAAAGTATGCTGCCCACATCCTGCTCGGCCAAACGTGCAGCAGCAGGACATGCAAATCCAAACAAAACGCCGCCTATATCAGAAGGTTCTAGCAGCATCGCCAAGCGCTGTTTCAACAAAGCCATTTGGAATAAAACCCGCCGTTCAGCTGCGGGCTTTGTCAACGGCCTGAGCAGCCCCCTCAGGGAGCGGCCCGTACAGACTGTTGACGAAACCCCAACCGCCATATGCTGCAAGTTGCGCCGAACTCGATTTGGCTTATGTATATATCGAATTATTCAAAACAGTGCCGCAACGCCGGATATGTGAATGCAATATACAGATTTTGCCTATGACAATAGCAACTGGAACCGGGCCTTCTGTGTGTGAACGGCTTTGTCAACAAAATACGCGGGCCACCCCCTCAGGGAGCGGCCCGCCTTGAGCGCCTGCGCGGATTATGCCTCGTAGTCCAGCAGCGCCTGTACCATTGCGTCTATCTTGGTGTTCTGCACGTAGAAGTAGGTGTGGCCGTCGCGCCGCACCGCGCAGTAGTCGCGCGTGTAGGGCACGTACTCCACGGTAAACTCGCCCGGATCCACGTTCAGGTGGTAGACCACGGTCACGCTCGCCTCGCCGGCCAGGTCGTAGTCATCGGTCACGCCGTTTACCAGCACGCCTATGACCTCCTGGTACAGCTGCTTGAACGCGTCCTCGTCGGTCTCCACGCCGTTGAAGTAGAATACCTCGTTTATTATCTGCTCGCCGTCGTCGTCCAGCGACGGGTTGCCCTCCTCGTCTACCTCGGGCACGCGGTCTATCCGCAGCTCAAAGTCGCCCTCGGGGGTTATCACGTCGAGCGAGTCGACCTTGGTTATGTTGATTATGTTGGCGAACCGGTCGACTATGCCGGCCACCGTCAGCGTGCGCGTGAACTCTATAAGCGAGGTGTCAGTGAGGTACACGTCGCCGGTGTCGTCCACGCAGATGTAGGTGTGCTCCTCGTCGGCGTCGTTGCCTATCTTGAATGTTATCTCGGCGCCGTTGGTGTCGTTGGCCACCAGCACTATCGGGTTATCCATGCCGTACGGGTTGTCGGGCTCGCTTACGTTGCCCGCGTACTCCGAGATCGTTATCGCGGCCACGTTCTGAGCCAGCGTCGTCAGCGCCTCGGAGTCCACGTCGTACTCGAACGGCTGCACCATCTTGTACGCCGATATGCCCAGCGAGTCGTCGCCCTCGCCGCGCGTCGTGACCTCTATCACCGTCACGCCCTCGGGTATCGGGGTGGGCAGCGGAGTGGGCTTGGGCGTCGGGGTCGGCTCCTCGGTCGGCACTTCGGTCGGGGCCTCGGTCGCCTCGGCCGCAGGCGCCTCAGTGGCCTCCTCGGCGGGGGTTTCGGTGGCCTCGGCCTCGGCAAGCGCCCTGCCGCTGCCGCCGGCCTCGGCCGCGGGTTCAGCCGTGGGCTCGGCCGCGGCGGTCGCCGTGGCGTCGGCCGCAGTGTCGTCGGTCGTCGCGTCGGCCGGCGTTGTGGCGTCGGTCGCCGTGGCGTCGTCAGCGGTCGCGGCGTCGTCGGTCGTCGCGTCGGTTGCTATCGCGTCCTCAGAGCCCAGCGCAGTGCTCAGCACGCCGTCGGACTCAAGCAGCCCGGCCAGCAGCTCGCCGTCGCCGGTGGCGGCCGTCTCGGCAGTCTCCTCGGCGGAATCGGGGCGCTCTATGCGTATGTAGCTGATCGCGTCGGCGCTGATCGTCGCGGGCAGCTCCACGGTGTGCAGCGACTCGTAGCTGGTCATAAGCGTGGTGGCCACCGACGAGTACACGGTATACACGTTGGGATCGCCGTCGATCATGGCGTAGTAGTAGGTCAGCGGCGACTTGTCGCCGAGCTTTATCGTGGTCGTGGTGCCGTCGGTATAGCTGACCGTCATCACCGAGGTGGGCTCGTCCAGCCCAAACGCGGCCAGATCCTCGCAGTTCTCGCTCGCGGTGGACTGCGTCGTCAGCGAAGTGCCGCGCGACATCAGCGAGCTGGCCACATCCTGATCGAGTTTGAAGTCGGGCTGACCCTCGAGCTGATAGCCCTCGTCGCCGTTTTTGACGATCGTATAGGTCTTGCCCAGGTAGGTTACGGTCACGCTCTCGACCTCGTCGGAATCGCGCGATATCAGCTGCGTGGTGTAGTCGGGCGCCTCGGTGGCCTCGACCTCCTCCTCGACGGGCTTGTACTCGTTCGCCGCCCAGTAGCCCAGGCCGCACAGCCCCACTATGCACACCACCGATATCAGCCATATCACCGCCGGATGGCGGCGCTTGCGCGCGCCGGTCAGCGTGGTCGCGCTTTCGAGCACGGGGCGCTTTTCGGCGCTCTGGCCGTCCTTGCGCTTGTCATCGGACATTACAGATGCCTCCTTCTGCGCCACACGATGAAGCCAACCAGCAGTATCACTACGGGTATAGCGATTATGACGGTGACCGTCAGTATCTGATAGGTGGTATTGTCCGGTATGCTCATCGTATAGGCGCCCATGGACTTGCTCGGCACATACACGGACGTATCGCGGTTGACCAGCCACTCCATCGGCGAGATCAGCAGCGTAGCGTTGTCATAGTAGTTGAAGTAGCTCTCGCTGGCCAGGAAGTAGGCGTTGCCCACCACGAATATGCGGGTGGTGTTCTCCACGTTGTCGTAATCGGGGTTATCCATGGCCACCGCCACGCTGAACTGGCCGCTCTCGTCGGTAGCCTGCTTGTCGATGGTGGTGTTTTCGGTTATGTTGCTCTTGATGTACGCCTTGTCGGAGGTCGTCAGCACGTCGGTATAGACTATGCCGCTCTGCTTCATCTCGGGCGTGCGTATCGCCTGGCACTCGGGCAGCACCAGGTAGCTGCCGGAGTCGAAGCCCTGGGTCACGTCGAGCTGGTCGCCTTCCTCGTCGGTCAGTGCGATCTCGGGCATCAGCACCAGCTGCTGGCGATAGTAGCGCCCGGAGGAGCTCACGTCCTCTATGAGCAGGCCGTCGTCCACCTTCAGGCCGTACAGGCCCAGCAGCGCCTCGAAGTTGGGCAGCTCGCCGCTGGTGCCATACTGGCTGGAGTAGTACATGCGGCCGCCGTTTTCAAGGAAGCTCTTGAGTATGTCGTACTCGGCGTCGGTCAGGTCCTTGGTGGGCGCCACGACCATGACCACGTCGCCCGCCTCCAGCTCAACGCTGCTGTCGGTCAGATCGAGCGCCATGGGCTCGTAGTTCTGCGCGGTCAGCGCCTCGGTCACGTGGCCCATGTTGTCATAGGGCATCTCGCCGTGGCCCTGCAGCAGGTACACTATAGGCGTATCCTCGCTGGTCACGTACAGTATCGCCGAGGTCACCGCCTGCTCGCCCACGAAGTCGCTCCTAGTCAACTGCCGCTGGTAGTAGCTGTTGTATCTGTACTCTTCATAGAACAAATCCACTCTTTCTATGACGCGGTACCTGGTCTCGTCAGCATTGGACACGACTATCGAGTTGACGCTGAGCTGATTGCCGTCGGTCTGGAACCTGGCCGCCGCCGTCGGGTTGGCCACTATGTCCAGGTTCTGCACGGTTATATTGTTGCCCAGAGCCTTATAGCGGATGAGCATCTCCTCGAGCATCGTGTTGAGCGTCGAGGTGGAGTTCTCCTGCAGCAGGGTGTATATCTTTACCTCCTGATCCAGGCCCTGCACGACCTCGCGCGTGGCGTCGGATATCGAGAACTTCTGGTTGTACGACAGGTCGATCGTCCACGCAAAGTTGCTCTCCGCCAGGCCGAACACATAGTTTATGAGCATCACCAGCACTATCGCGACCACGGTCATCACTATGCTCAGCGAGCCGTAGCGCAGCTGCTTGAGGTGGAATATGCTCGCCATGCGGGACTTTCTGCTCTTTTTGCTGGACTTTTTCATGACGTCGCGCGGGGCCTTGTCGCCGCCGGGCGCGGTCTGCGGATTGGTCTCCACAGCGTTTTCGGGCTTGGTCATATTATCCTTATCCATCGCTTAACCCTCACTCCATCTTCTTCTCTCGACGACGCGCACCGACAGGAACAGCACTACCGCCACGAACGAGATAAAGTACAGTATATTAGAGAAGCTCAACAGACCCACCGCAAAGTCGCTGTTGCGAGAGTTGAGCGACAGCCAGCCGAACAGGCTGCCTATGAAGCTGAAGTAGCTGCCCGAGGACAGCATCGACGGCACGTATTCGAGCACCTGCAGCATTATGTTGACCACCAGCGTTATCACGGCCGCGGTCACCTGGTTCTCGCACAGCGTGCTCATCAGCAGGCCGATGGCTATGTACACGCAGCCCAGCAGGAAAAAGCCCAGATAGTTGGTAAACAGCGTGCCCATGGTGAGCCGGCCGTAGACCGCGACTATCGTAGGATAGATGAAGGTTATGACAAGCGTTATCAGCAACACGCTCGCCGCCGCCAGGAACTTGCCCACCACCATCGAGGTGATCGACATGGGCGAAGTTATAAGCAGCTGATCGGTCTTGTTGCGGCGCTCCTCGCTCATTAGGCGCATCGTGAGCACCGGCACGAACATTACGAATATGTATGTGACCTGGCTAAAGTAGTTGGTCATGTCGCTGGTGCCGGCGGCTATGTTATAGCCCCAGAAGAAGTAGCCGCTGACCAGCAGGAAAAACCCCATGAACACATAGCCTATCGGCGTATAGAAGAACGCCTGCAGCTCGCGTTTCCAAACAGCGCGCATAGTTTTGCCTCCGTCCTATATAATAAGTGTATGTTATTGCTCGGCCTGGTCCCCGTCCTGAGTGAGTTGCAGGAATATGTCCTCCAGCGTCATGTCCATGGGCTTCATCATCATGATCGGAGTCTCCTGCTTGGCCATGCGCGCAAACAGCGTCTGGCGAATGTCGATCTTGCGATCGGACTCGACGAGGAAGTCGAATGTGCCGGGCTCCTTTACGCCTATGCACTCGCAGTAGCGCGTGCCGTCTATGTCGCGGATCAGCTGGCGGGTCTCCTTTTCGGGGCCCTTTATGCGCACCGTCATGCGGAAGGTCTCGCCTATGCCGTGGGTCAGGTTTTCAAGCGTGTCCTGCGCGACTATCTGGCCGTTGTTGATTATGACCAGGCGCTCGCACACGTCGGCGACCTCGGGCAGTATGTGGCTGGACAGCACCACGGTGTGATCCTCGCCCAGCTCGCGTATCAGCTTGCGTATCTCGATTATCTGCTTGGGATCCAGGCCCACGGTCGGCTCGTCCAGTATCACGACCTCGGGATTGCCCACCAGCGCCTGCGCCAGGCCCACGCGCTGCTTATAGCCCTTGGACAGGTTCTTGATGAGCCGCTTTCGCACGTCGCCCAGGCCGGTCAGCTCGCAGATGTCGTTTAGGTGCTTGGTCAGGTACTTGCGCGCCACGCCCTTTATGTCGCAGCAGAACCTGAGGTATTCGTTGACGGTCATGTCCATGTACAGCGGCGGGAATTCGGGCAGGTAGCCTATCTGCCGCTTGACCTCGCGGGGGTTTTTGAGTATGTCGTAGCCGTCCAGCAGTATGCGACCCGCGGACGACGAAATGTAGCCGGTTATCATGTTCATCGTCGTGGTCTTGCCCGCGCCGTTGCGCCCAAGAAAGCCCAGTATCTCACCTTTGTTGATCGTGAAGGTGACATCCTTGACGGCGTACTTGTTGCCGTAGCGCTTGGATACGTTTTGTATCTCGATCATGTACTTCCCTCCAATCAGT
>CAWVGT010000170.1:0-3395 GCA_963928645.1 Candidatus Fimadaptatus sp. | reverse complement strand
AAAGCCAGCGCCTTGAGACGCTGGCCGGTATCAATAGGCTTTTAGCCTTTGTGCAAACCACCCGTTTGACGGGTGGTTATGGTTTTTTGTGCGCGGAAGCAAGGCGGGGCGTTCACGGCGGCAATGCGCAGCATCCCATATAAGCCATCTGGCGGCAGGATAAAAGCGCAGCCGGCCTTTCAAGCGCAGCCGAAATCACATAAGCTCCCACCCCAAAACCGCAACGCGAGCGCCGCCCGCCCGTGCGCCCCATCCGTAGCGCCACATCTGCCCGCCCCAACCAATCCCCGCCGCCAAATGCGCAATCGCATGCCGCAGCCATTGCGTTTTGACGCGCGCCGCGGTATAATGCGCGTAAACGAATACGCAAGGGGGATTGCCGGCATGATACTCGAGGGCAGCACGATAAACTTCCTGGGCGACAGCATAACCGAAGGCGCGGGCGTCGCCGATCCGCGCAACATATACGTAAACCGCTTGGCGCGCATGTGCGGGCTGAAGGCCGCGCACAACTACGGCATAGGCGGCACGCGCATAGCCCGCCAGCACGCGCCGTCGGCCGAGCCGCGCTATGACGCCGACTTCTGCGCGCGCTGCGTCGACATGGACCCTGCGGCCGACGCGATAGTGGTCATGGGCGGCACCAACGACTTCGGCCATGGCGACGCGCCGCTGGGCACGCCCGCCGACCGCACGCCCGACACGTTCTGGGGCGCGTGCCACTGCCTGATGCGCACGCTGATAGAGACCTATCCCGACGCGCGCATACTGATATGCACGCCGCTGCACCGGCTCAACGAGGACTCGCCCACGGGCGACCGCAAGCGCGCGCCGGTGGGCACGCTCAAGGCGTATGTCGACATAATCCGCACGGTGGCGGAGTACTACGCGCTGCCGGTGTGCGACCTGTACGCGCGCAGCGGCCTCCAGCCGCGCGTCGATTCGATACGCGAGCGCTTCGTGCCGGACGGGCTGCATCCCAACGACGCCGGCCACGAGCTGCTGGCGCGCCACATCGCCGCATGCCTGCGCGCGCTGCCGTGAGCGCCGCCCGGCACGCGCGCCCGAATACTCCCCGACGCCCGCCAGCGCTGCGGGCGCTTTTTTTGCGCATTTCAGGCCGCACATCCGCGTTCGCGCCGCGCATGTATCGCGCCGGCGCCCGCCGCGCATACTAGGCACATATCTGGAAAAGAGGTGTTTTGGACATGTCGGTAGGACTTACGCTGCTGGTGATAGTGACGATACTCGTGCTGCTGGGCGTGTGCCGGGGCGTGCTGGACAAGATGGGCCTTAACGACCGGCAGGCGCTGGCGCTCACGGCGGCGCTGTTCATAGGCGGGCTGATACCCGATATACCGCTGGGCGGCAACGTGTACGTGAACCTGGGCGGCGCGGTGATACCGCTGGGCATATGCGCGTATCTGCTGGTGCGCGCCGGCACCGCCAAGGAGCGCGTGCGGGCGCTGGTGGGCGCGGTGGCCACGGGGCTGCTGGTGTACTGGCTGGGGCGGTTCATGCCCGTCGAGCCCGAGGCGATCGTGATCGATCCCAACTATGTGTACGGCCTGGTAGGCGGCGTGACGGCGTACCTGCTGGGGCGCTCGCGGCGCGGCGCGTTCGTGGCGGGCGTGCTGGGCGTGATGGGCGCGGACATATACCAGGCGATCGAGCTGCGCAACGCGGGCATTGATCAGGCGCTGCATCTGGGCGGCGCGGGCGCGCTGGACGTGATACTGATATCGGGCCTGACCGGCGTGGTGCTGGCGGAGCTGGTGGGCGAGATAATCGAGCGCGTAACGCGCGGCGCGCAGCGCGACGAGAGTCGGGTGTTCGAGCGCGGCCATATAAGGAGGAAGGACGGCCAATGATGAAGCGAGGACTGTGCGCGCTGCTGCTGGCGGCGCTGCTGATGACCCCCGTATGCGCGCGGGCCGATGCCACGGCGACCGATGCCGCGACGCCTTCGGCCGATGCGACGGCCGCGCCCACGGCAGCGGCCAGCGCCGCGCCTGACGACGCTCAGGACGCGGTGTACGCGATATACGACGAGTCGGGCAACTACCTGACCAGCATATACGGCCGGGTATACGTGGGCGACGAGTACATAACCGCCGACGACCAGCTCTATCAGGTGATATCGGTCGACGATGCGAAGCGCGAGGCGGTGGCGCGCTACATGGGGCCGGAGGACATGTCGGACGTTGGCGACGGAGCGGTGGCCACCGTAGCGGCCGACAAGAAGCGGCTGATCGCGATATACTCGACGCACTCGGACGAGTCATACGTGCCCACCGACGGCACCGAGTCCAAGCTCGAGGATCCGGGCATATTCGACGTGAACGAGGCGCTCAAGGCGGAGCTGGAGGCGCGCGGGATAGAGGTAGAGCTGGACCTGACGACGCACCTGCCGCATGACGCGGGCGCGTACCGGCGCTCGCGGGCGACGGCTGCGCGGCTGATGGAGGAGCAGCCCGCGGCGCTGCTGGACATACACCGCGACGGCATACCCGATCCGGATGAGTACATCCAGGAGATAGAGGGCGAGGACGCGACCAAGATACGGCTGCTGGTGGGGCGCTCCAACCCGAACGCCGCGGCCAACCGCAAGTTCGCCAAGCAGATAAAGGCCGTGGCCGACGAGATGTATCCCGACCTGATAAAGGACATATACATAGGCAAGGGCGACTACAACCAGGAGCTGATGCCGCGGGCGATACTGCTGGAATTCGGCACGCACACGCTCAAGAAGGAGCGCGCGATAGCGTCGACCGAGTTCATGGCGGACGTGCTGGAGCGCGTGCTGTTCGGCACGACGGCCAAGGCAGAGGGCGCGACGGACGAAGGCGCGGGCGCAGTGGACGGCAGCGCGACCGACGACGCGGCGACGCAGGCGACCCAGGCCGAGGCCGAATCGGGCGGCAGCGGCGCGCTGTGGGGCATACTGGTGGTAGTGGGCGTGGCGATAGCGGCGATTGTGATATACGGCATAGTGACCACCGGCAGCGTGAGCGGCATGTGGGAGAAGGTAAAGCGCGGCGTGAGCGAGACGACCGGCGGGCTGCTGGGCCGCAAGAAGGATCGCGACCGGCACGGCGAGTGAGCGCGCGGGTTTGGGGGTGCACGGCGGTTGGTCGAAGTACGGATGAGCGCGCCGTGCACGCCGCTGCGCTGTGCAAGGCAGCAAACCGGCGAGACGACGGCTGACTTAGCACGAGGCGGCAGTCACAAGAGCGCGCAGGTTTAAGATGCACACTGTATGAGTGAAGAAGAGATGAGCGCGTCATGTACGCCGCTGCGCTGTGCAAGACAGTAAACCGGCGCGACGACGGCCGACTTAGCACGAGGCGGCAGTCACAAGAGCGCGCAGGTATAAGATGCACACTGGATGAGCG